>JAZRVE010000078.1:0-39332 GCA_045598975.1 Eubacteriales bacterium | reverse complement strand
CGTTCCCGTGAGCGGCGGTCTGTCCGATTATCCTACGACAGTTTTCACAGTTTTTCCGCGATCCTTTCGCCTACATACAGTCCCATCGCACCCGCCTGCGACAGTCCGCGGGTAACACCGCTTCCGTCGCCGATGGCGTGGATATCCTCGCAGATGGCGAAATCGTCCCCGACAAAACGCGGGCGCACCGAATAGTATTTCGCCTCGACACCGTACAGCAGCGTGTCGTAATTCGCCGTTCCCGGCGCGATATTATTGATGGCGTACAGCGTTTCGATGATATTATCGAGCTGACGCTTGGGAATGCACAGCGACAGATCGCCCGGGACGGCTTTGAGCGTCGGGCGCACCGCAGACTGCTCGATGCGGTGATCGTTGGAGCGCCTGCCGTCGATGAGGTCGCCGAAGCGCTGTACCAGAACACTGCCGCCGCTGACCATGTTGCTGAGGCGGGCGACGTGCTTGGCGTAAGCGATGGGTTCCTCGAAAGGCTGGGTGAAATTGACGGTGGAAAGCAGGGCAAAATTGGTGTTCACCGTCTTGCGTGCCTCGTCGTGGTTGGCGTGCCCGTTGACCGTCATGATGCCGTCGGCGTTCTCCATGACCACCTCGCCGCCGTCATTGAAGCAGAACATCCGGCAGATGTCCCCGTACTTTTTGGTACGGTACAGGATCTTCGGCTCATAGATAACACGCGAGATGTCACGCCATACGAGCCGCGGCAGTTCGACACGCACACCGATGTCCACCTGATTATTGGAGACGGGAATGCCCATCTCGCGGCACCGGTCGGCAAACCATCCCGAGCCCACACGCCCGACCGCCATGACGAGCTTACGGTAGGCATAGACCTCGTTTTCGGTATACACCTGATGCTTTTCGGCGTCCACCCTCGTCACGTCCTGCCCCGGCAGAATATCCGCCTTTCCGGACAGGTCGCTTATCAGCCGGCACATGGTCTTGAAATTGCCGTCGGTGCCGAGGTGCTTGACCTTCGCCTGCAACAGACGCAGATCGTATTGTAAGCACTTCGCCTTGATCTCGTCGCTCGGCAGATACACGTCGGTATGCGCACCGTAGGAAACCAGGATATCATCCGCTTTTTCGATATAGGAAAGCGTTTTTTCATCCCCGAGATACTGCGGCAGCCAGCCGCCGTACTCGGTCGAAATGATGAATTTGCCGTCGGAATACGCGCCGCACCCGCCGAGCCCCTGCATGATCCCGCAGGAGACGCATTTGACGCAGGTCTCCGCCTTTCCGGCGAGAATGGGGCACGTCCGCTTTTCGATGGGGTTGCCCTTATCCAGCACGCAGACAGACGCCGCCGGATCATTCTTTTTTACGCTGATGGCAGTCATGAGCCCGCCAATGCCGCCGCCTACGATGACAACGTCATACTGTTTCATGATACGACCTTCTTCCCGAAACCGTTACCCGGCATACGTGACCGAGCGGATCGGTCCGAAATCCTTCACGGTATTGCGCAGATCGCCGCAGGTGACGCGGAACAGCACTTTTCCGAGCACCTTGCGCTCGTCGATATCGCCGACGTACCGGCTATCCAGCGAATGGTTGCGGTTATCGCCGCAGACGAACACGCACCCGTCCGCGACGGTATGCTCCACGTTCGGCTGCACGGAATGGGGATACAGTTCGGGATTGGGGTAGCGCGCCGTATTCTCGAAATTGACGTACGCCGATTCGTCAAGGGTAAAGGTATGGCCCTCTTTATCGGTGACCGTGATCTCCCAGTTTTCGTAATCAATACGCACGGTCTCGCCTTCCGTCGCGATGACGCGCTTGATGATGGGCTTGCCGAAGGTCTCGTAATAGCCGCGGTCCTCGGTGTCGTGGATGACCACGATATCGCCGCGTTTGGGGGTATACGGGGTGCTGGTGATGATGAGGCGGTCGCCGTTATGAAGGGTATTCATCATGGACTCGCCGTCCACCGTGACAAAGCGCAGCAAAAAGGTGAAAACCAGCACCACCGCCGCCAGCGCAAAGGCAAACGTCTCCGCCCAGTCGTACACTTCCCGGCGGACACGTGCGCTTCCCGTCAGTTTTTCTTCCGGCACACCCGTTTTATTCTGCTTTTTTTCCTGCTGTTTCATCGCCTCATGCCATCCTTTCCCATTTTTCGCACAGACAGTTAAAAGGGGGCTTGAAAAGCCCCCTTTTCCAACCCCTTACAGGGGCTTCGTTCGGATTCCTCAGCCTTCGATGAGTTCCTTGACTTTCGCACTCTTGCCGACTCTGTCGCGCAGATAGAAGAGCTTTGCCCGTCTGACCTTACCGGTACGGATGACTTCTACCTTGGCTACGTTCGGGGAATGGAGCGGGAAGGTCTTCTCCACGCCGACACCGTACGAAATACGGCGGACGGTGAAGGTCTCGCTGATACCGCCGTTGCGCTTGGCGATGACGGTGCCCTCATACATCTGGATTCTTTCTCTCGTACCTTCCTTGATACGGTTGTGCACACGGACGGTGTCACCGATCTTGAATTCCGGTACTTCCTGTTTCAGCTGCTCATTTGCAAAAGCCTCAATGATCTGACTCATGTTGGTTTCCTCCTTACGTCCTCGACATTCATACGCAGCGGGCAGAGGAATGTCGGTTATACGCGGTTCTCACACCGCAACGGTGATATTATAACACACTCTTTTTGATTTTGCAAGTACAATTTTCGTTTTTTTGTAAATATTTTTTTAACAGAGAAGGGATTTCGCCGCCTGCGGGCGGCGGGAAGAACGTTCAACTTTTTCGTGTTGACGAAAAAGTTGCAAAAAGGCAACTCGGGGGCTCGCCCCCCAAGCCCCCCGACGCCGCAAATGCCGACTGCACGCAGCGCGCTCCGTCGGGAGATTTACGGCGGATCGGGACGTAATCACGGCAGTTCCGACGCAGGTCGGCACAAATCCCCGTCCGTGCGGCACGGATACTTTTCACGGCACAAACGGCAGCGTACTGCCGAAAATCCATGATTTGCACAAAGGGAGAGAACGGTGAGATGCGTCCCGAACCACTTGGCGGCTCTATCCGACGCGGGCGATTTTACTTGATATCAATCTCGTTCTGCATGGCAACGACCGGCTCGGCACAGTATTTCTTGCGAAGCTTGGGCTTCTCGATCTTGCCGGTCGGGTTGCGCGGGATGTCGTCGAAAATGATCTGTTTGGGACGCTTGTAACGCGCCATGCCCTCACAGAACTGCGCGATCTCGTCCACCGTCGCCGTGTAGCCGTCCTTGATCTCGATGATGGCGGTCGCGATCTCGCCGAGACGCTTGTCCGGCGTTCCGATGACCGCTACGTCCTTGACCTTGTCATAAGCACGGAGGAAATTCTCGATCTCCACCGGATACAGGTTTTCGCCGCCGCTGATGATAACGTCCTTCTTGCGGTCGACAAGGTAGATAAACCCGTCTTCGTCCATCTGCGCCATGTCGCCCGTCATGAGCCACTCGCCGTCCAGCACCGCTTTCGTCGCTTTTTCGTCACGGTAGTAGCACTTCATGACCGAAACGCCCCTGACGGCAAGCTCGCCGACCTCACCCTGCTTGACGGGCTTGCGGTTCTCGTCGACGATCTTCGCCTCCCAGCCCTTGCCGGGAATGCCGATGGCGCCCACTTTATGTACGTTTTCAAGTCCGAGATGGACACAACCCGGTCCGAGGGACTCGGTAAGTCCGTAGTTGGTATCGTAATCATGCTTCGGGAAGCGCGTCTTCCAGCGCTTGATGAGGCTCGGCGGAACGGGCTGTGCGCCGATATGCATGAGCCGCCAGCAGGAAAGATCGTAATCCTCCATCTTGACGCTGCCGGCATCGAGTGCGTCCAGAATATCCTGCGCCCACGGCACGAGCAGCCAGCATATGGTCACCCGCTCTTCCGAAATGGTCTTTAAGATCCATTCCGGCTTGACGCCGCGCAGAAGCACCGCCTTGCCGCCGACGAGAAAACTGCCGAACCAGTGCATCTTGGCGCCGGTATGATACAGCGGCGGAATGCAGAGGAACACGTCGTCCTTGGTCTGCCCGTGGTTGCTGTTCTCGGTATAGCAGGAGCCGAGCAGAGAGGCGTGGGTGTGCAGAACGGCTTTGGGGAAGCCGGTGGTGCCGGACGAGAAGTAGATGGCGGCATTTTCCTCCGGCGAAAGCTGTACGCCCGGCTCGGTGCGGGGCATATCCCCGATGACGTCCTCATAGAAACGCGCATAATCCGGGCAATCCTCGCGGTTGCCGACGAAGATGAATTCGCGCACGCCTTCCAGCTTGTCCTTGACCTCACCGACGCGGGAGAGGAACACCGTGCCGAAGATCAGCACGTCCGATTCCGAAAGATCGAGGCAGTACTTGATCTCATCGGCGGTATAGCGGAAATTCATGGGGCAGACCACCGTGCCCGCTTTGAGCACGCCGAAATAGATCGGGAGCCACTCGATGCAGTTCATCAGTAAGATCGCCGCTTTGTTCCCCTTGGTGAAGCCGCGGGAAAGCAGGTAGTGCGCGAGGCGGTTGGCGTCGCCGTTGAAGGTGCCCCACGTCAGCTCCTTGCGGTGAATAGGCTTGGGAAGCGCCTCGACGAGATCGTATTCCTTCCACGCCCGGTCGATCTTTTCCTGAATCTCGGGGTTGACCTCGACAAGGCTGACCTCGTTTCCGTATTTTTCGGCGTTTTGCGCCAGAATATCTGTGATGACCATGTCTTTTCTCCTTTTCTTTTTTCCTTCAAAAAAGAAATTCCCTGCAAATTGCAAAAAAGAAGCCCTGCGTTTCCGCAAGGTGGATTTTCAAACCGTCTGCGGAAAACCTTTTAAGCACCGTCCCGCATACGTGATCGCTGCGACAACCGGTGCTGTCAATAGTAATAATAGTAGGCGCTGTAAACGGCGGATGCTTTCACGGCACGACTCCCCTTTTCCAACAATTACGTGTAGTATACCAAAGCAGTATGAACAAATTATAGATATATCTTTAATTTTTCTCTAACACCGCCCGCCGTTCGTCATCCGTCAGAGGCCGCCAGTCGCCCTCAGCAAGCGTCGGATCGAGCGTCAGCCCCGCAAAAGCGTCCCGTCTGAGCGTCAGCACCTCTTTTTCCCCGCAGGCGTAGCACAGCCGTTTGACCTCGTGGAATTTGCCCTCCGTCAGCGTCACGAAGGCGGCGAAAGGATCGTTTTCGATGCGTTCGAGACGTGCGGGCGCCGTGTTTTTGCCCTCGATGACGATGCCGCGGCGCAGGATTTCGGCGTCCTCCGGCAAAAAGGGCTTGTCGCACCGGACGTAATATCTCTTTTCGGCGTGTGTTTTCGGCGCGAGAAGCCGGTGCGCCGTCTGCCCGTCGTTGGTGACAAGCAGCAGTCCCACCGTGTCCTTGTCAAGCCTCCCCACGCAGGCGATCCCCTTATCGCGGTACGCCGCGGGGAAGAGCGACAGCACGCTTTCGCCGTCTTTGCCGCCCGACGAGCAGACGTATCCCGACGGCTTATTGAGCATGAGGTAAAGGTACGGGCTGTATGTGACGGGCTTTCCCTCAAAGATAATCACGTCACTCTGCGGATCGGCTTTATACGCGCCGTCTGTCACGGTGCGCCCGTTTACCTGCACGTTTCCCTTTTTCAGATATGCGGCGGCTTCCTTGCGTCCCACGACGAGCATGTCCGCTACCATCTTGTCAAGTCTGATCTTTTCCATATTGTGTACCGGTATCTCAAAACAGGTATTCGGTCACGGGGCGTTCCTTGGGTTTCTCATACGCGTCCGCAAGCGTTTCGCCGCTCACAAAGCAAGGCAGAACGGACACCTTGACACCGGTCGGAAGGCGAAAGCCCTCCGGAAAAGCGGGCGTGTCGAAGACGCATCCCGCAACGTTTCCCGCCGTCGTGACCGCCGCCGCAGAGAGCTTCTCCGGCACGGCGAGGTGCAGTTTTTCCGCCTCTTTCATGAGAATCTGCGCTTCTTTCGCCGTCGCCGTCACGACAGCCGAAAAGGGCGTACCGCTCCGCGAAAGCGTGCCGAACGCCGCAGCAAGCGACGCTTCATCGGGTGCGAGTGCAAGCAGTTCCGGGCGGTAGACGCCGTCGGCAAGCGACTGCGCCACGGCAAGCCCGAAAATTTCGGGAGAGAGCGTCACGACGGCGATCGCCTCGTGTCCGCGGCGGACAAGCGCCTCATAGACAGCCGCCACCGCCTCCGGCAGAGCATGATCCGCCCGCGTTGCCGATGCCTTGGCGTTCCCCGTTTTCTTTCCGGTCTTTCCGGTCTTGCCGTCCGACGCAAAAGTGCCGACGCCGGTCCTGCGCTCGACGAGCCCTTTTTCTTCCAGCAGTGCCAGCGCCCGGCGCACCGTTGTGCGCTCGACGCCGTATTCCCTCATGAGCGTGCGCTCCGATTTTATCTTTTCTCCCGGGCGGATGCGCCCTTTCGTCATCTGCTCTTCCAGTTCCTTTGCCATGGTGCGGTAGACCGAATGTGCGTGTACTCCCATTGCCGTCTCTCCTTTTTATGTACCGGTATGGGAAAAGTATACCACGCTCATTCGGATTTGTCAATGCCGGTATACAAAAAAGAACACAAAGATCATTCAATAAACACCGGCATATTCTGCCGCCCGGCAAGCGCGCCTTCCAGCGTGGCAAGCGTCCTGTCGAACGCGCAGACGAGGCTGTACGGCTTCTTTTCGGGATCGTCCTGCCGCAGAGGCGTGAAGTAAACGTGCTTGCGGCGCATCAGTTTCGCGAAGCTTTCCAGACTGCCCGACAGCGCGTCATTGGTAGCAAGGCAGACCACGAGCGGACGCCCGGTGCGCAGGTGCGCCTTTGCCGCAAGCGTGACGGGGGTATCGTAGATGCCGAGCGCGAGCTTGGACAGCGTCGTCGCCGTACAGGGGCAGATGACGAGCGCGTCCAGATGCACCTTCGGACCGAGCGGCTCGGCGTCCGGCAGGGTATGGATGACAGCGTGCCCGCAAAGCGCCTCGATCCGCTCGTGAAACGACGTCGCCGTGCCGAAGCGGGTGTCCAGCCCGTAGGCGTTGAACGACATGATCGGCAGTACCTCTCTCCCGCTCTCGACGAGCTGACGCAAAACCGCGAGCGCGTTTTCAAAATTGCAGAACGAGCCGCACATGGCAAATCCGATCATATTTCCGCCTCCTCTCCGGCAAGCACCGACAGCGTCTCCCGGATGCCGTCCGCCAGAAATTCACCGGCGCTGACGGGGGAAAACCGCCCCGGCAGTGCGCCGCCGTCCACCACCGTGACGCCTTGCTCACGCGCCGCGGCAAGGTCGATGCCGCCGGGAGACGAGGCAAGCTCGACGTACACGGTCCCCCCGGCAAGCGCGGCGACCGTCTCTTTCGGGAAAATGCGTGCGGGGACGGTATTGAAGATGATCCGCGCCTTTGCCGCCGCCCGGGCGATCTCTTCGCAAGCGACGGGCTCATACCCCGAAAACCTCGCCTTTGCGCGGTGATCGGCACGCCGCGACGACACCGAAACGTGTGCGCCGAGCGCCGCAAGGTAGCGGCACAGCACCTCCGCGATACGCCCGAATCCCGTCACGAGCACCCTTTCTCCGAACAGCATCCGTTCCGTGTTCTGCACCGCGAGTGCCAGCGCTCCCTCAGCCGTCGGCACGGCGGAGGCAAGCTTGACGCTTTCGGTATGATACGAGTGCAATTTCCCGTTTTTTATGTACGGTTTCAGGGCGTCGCACGGCGTCGCGTACAGCACGCACCGGCAGTCCGACAGTTGTGAAAGCACGTCGGAAAGCCGTATTTCCCGTCCGGCATACGGCGCATACACCGTGGTGCCGTCCTTTGTGGTGGGAAGCGGCAGGACGACGACGTCCGCCATGCGGCACACATCGCAGAAAGCGCCGCATTTCGTGCCGCTTCCGACGTCTCCCGCATAGTTCTCAAAGCCCGCGAAAACCGTTTCATATCCGCTTCCCGCAAGTTCTTCGGCGCAGGCGATCTGCCGTCTGTCCCCGCCGATGAATCCGATCTTCTGCCATTGTTCCATGTGATGAGCACTCCTTTCCCATTTAAGGCTTTTGTAGTATATGCGCGGATTTTGGCTATGACACTTGTTTTGCATATTTTAATCCGCGCCGCAGGCGACGCGGGGAAACGCTCAACTTTTTCGTGCGGACGAAAAAGTTGCAAAAAGACCGCTCGGGCTGCGCCCCGAGACCCCCTTACGTCGCAAAGGCGGCATACGCCGCATCTTTGCGACGGTGCAAGGCGGTATCACGGCGGCTCCGACACGAATCGGCAGATACTCCCAACCGTGCATCACGGATGGATTACATAGCACAAACGGCGGCGTAGCGGCGGAAATTGCTGATATGTACAAAAGGATAAGCTACACGAGATGTTGTTCTATCCTGCTTCCTGCCTCTATCCGCGGGATACTGCGGCATTTGTTTTCTCTCGCTTATACTCGCGGATCGGGTGAAGCGGCACGCTGCCCCCCGGCAATCTTCGATCTCCTTTTTGAAAAAAGGAGGTTTTTTCAACCCAAAAAGAAGCGCTCAAATTCAAAATAACTCTTGAAAAACCGGGGATACTGTTATATAATAATTATAGAGTATAAGTGTGTAAAGGAGGCTCGCCCATGGCTGAAAAATTGTTTCCCGTTTCCTCTGCGGCTCAAAAGGCGGCGCTGTTCGGCGCGTTTGACGGCAACGCCCGCATATTGGAAAACGAATTCGGCGTACAGCTTCTCGAAGGAAGCGGCGGCATCCGCATCTCCGCCGACGATCCCGCCGACGCCGAAAAGGCGGAAAATGCCCTGCGGTTCCTGTTGAAGATCGCCGAAAAGGGCGACGCCCTCTCGGAACAGACGGTGCGCTACGTCGTCAGCATGGTGAGCGCCGGGTGCGCCGAAAAACTCGCCTCTCTCGACGGCGACTGCGTCTGCATCACCGCACGCGGCAAGCCCATCCGGGCAAAAACCGTCGGGCAGAAAGCCTACCTCGACGCCATCGCCTCCCACACCGTGACGCTTGCCGTCGGTCCCGCCGGTACCGGCAAGACCTTTCTCGCCGTTGCCATGGCGGTCTGCGCCCTGCGCGCAAAGCAGGTGAACCGCATCATCCTCACCCGCCCCGCCGTCGAAGCCGGCGAACGTCTCGGCTTCCTGCCGGGCGACCTGCAAAGCAAGATCGATCCCTATCTGCGCCCGCTGTACGACGCGCTGTTCGACCTGCTCGGCATGGAAAACTACACGCGGAACGTCGAAAAAGGCGCCATCGAGATAGCGCCGCTTGCCTATATGCGCGGCCGGACGCTCGACGACTCCTTCATCATTCTGGACGAGGCGCAGAACACCACTCCCGAACAGATGAAAATGTTCCTCACCCGTCTCGGCTTCGGCTCCAAGATCGTCGTGACGGGCGACGTCACCCAGATCGATCTGCCGCACGGCGTATCGAGCGGACTCTCGGAAGCCGCCGCCATTTTGAAAGACATCCCCGACATCGCCGTCTGCCATCTTTCGGAAAAAGACATCGTGCGGCATTCGCTTGTACAGAAAATCATCGAGGCCTATCAGAAAAACAACGGCAAAACCGCCGCTTCTCCCGCTTCGGAAAGGACACCCGTATGAGTAAACACACCCTTTACACCCGCAACGATCAGAACAAGATCCCCGTAACGCCCGCTCTCCGTGCGCTCGCCAAAAAGGTCATCACCGCAACGCTCGCGGACGCCGAGATCGACTTTCCCTGCGAAATCTCGCTCACCTTCACCGACAACGAGCGCATCCATGTGATGAACAAGGAATACCGCGGCAAGGACGCACCGACCGACGTGCTTTCGTTTCCCATGTTTGAAAACGGAGAACTCGAATACGACGACGAGACGGGCGAGCCGTGCGTGCTGGGCGACATCGTCATTTCGCTGGAAAAAGCGAAAGCGCAGGCGGAAGAGTACGGACATTCGCTCGAACGCGAGGTCGGATTCTTATGCGTCCACTCCGTCCTGCACCTGCTCGGCTTCGACCACGAAACGAGCAAGGACGACGAGGTCTACATGAACGAGACCTGCGAGGACATTCTCGCCTCCCTCGGACTGACGCGGGAAAAAGCGGACGGAGCCGTGCCGGAAAAGCCAAAAACGGACGAGATTCCCGTAAAGGACATGAAGACCTGCTTCGTCGCCATCGTCGGACGCCCCAACGTCGGCAAGAGCACCCTTCTCAACGCCATCGTAGGCGAAAAGGTCGCCGCCGTTTCCAAAAAGCCGCAGACCACCCGCACCCGCATCACCGGTATCCATACCGTCGGTGCCGGGCAGTACGTATTCGTGGACACACCCGGTCTGCACAAGCCCAAGAACAAGCTCGGCGAATACATGGTAGACGCCGCCAAAAGCGCCATTCCCGACACAGACGTGGTGGTGCTGGTCGTCGAAAGCGAGGGAAAGCTTTCTCCCGCCGACCGCGACATCATCGAAAACCTCAAAGCCTACCGTCTGCCCGCCATCCTCGTCATCAACAAGGTGGACGTCGCCAAAAAAGACACCCTGCTTCTCACCATCGACCGCTATGCGCAGGCCTTTGATTTTGCCTCCGTCATCCCGGCAAGCGCCCTCACCGGCGAAGGCATCGACATTCTCATGACCGAGCTTAAACCCTTTTTACGCAAGGAGCGCTGGTACTTCCCCGAGGAAATGATCACCGATCAGACCGAGCGGCAGATCGCCGCCGAGATCATACGGGAAAAGTTACTGCGCCTGCTCGCCGAGGAGATCCCGCACGGCACCGCCGTCACGGTGGAGGATTACGTCGAGAAGAACAAGATCGTCGACATCCGTGCCGAGATCTACTGTGAAAAAGAGGCGCACAAGAAGATCATCATCGGCAAGAACGGCGAAACGCTCAAAAAAGCCGCCACCTACGCCCGCGAGGACATTGAGGCGATGCTCGGCAAAAAAGTGTACCTCAACCTTTGGGTAAAGGTCAAGGAAAACTGGCGCGACAGCGAGCTCAACATGGCACGCCTCGGCTTCAAGAAGGACGACAATCCGTGAAAGACGAAACGGTAAGCGCACTGGTCTTAAAAAGCACCGACTACAAGGAGAGCGACCGACTGCTCACCGTGCTGACGGCGGAGCAGGGCATCCTCACGGTAAACGCGAGGGGCGTGCGCAAGATAAACAGCAAAAACGCGTCAGCCGTGGGATTATTCGGGTACGCGTCGATGGAGCTTGTCAGAAACGGCGACAGGCGGGTGCTCAAAACCGCGTCCGCCACGCACACCTTCCCGGGGATCAGCAGCCGTCTGGAAGCGTTTTCCCTCGCCTGCTACTTTTCGGAACTCACGACCGCCTTACTTGCCCCCGAAACGCCCGAGCCGGACGTTCTGCGTCTGTTTCTCGACACGCTGTTCGTGCTCGAAAACGATAAGAGCAAGCCGTTATGGCTCATCAAGGGCGCTTTTGAAACAAAGCTTCTTTCCTTACTCGGCTTTGTGCCGGCACCGGACGTCTGCGCCGGCTGTGCGCGTCCCCTTCCCGCCGGAAACGCGCCGCACGTCTGCCTGCTTCCGGATTTTTCTTTTCTCTGTCCCGACTGCGCTTCCGGTGAAAGCCCGTCGCCCGACCGCGTTTCTCTCGCCGGCGACGTCATCCGGGCACTGCAATACCTGTCGCACTGTCCCGTCGAGCGGTTCTGCTCCTTTTCTCTTTCGGAAACGCTCGCCCCGTCCTTCGCCGCCCTCTGCGAACGCATGGTGCTTGCTACGGCGGAACGTTCCTTTGACACGCTCCGCTATTACAAATCTCTTTTTTGATAAAGGATCATCATGAAATCCAAAAACAATCTCACCCTCTCCTCCGACGCGCTCAACAAGCTCGCCGCCGAGGACTTCAAAAAGGCCGTCACGACGCTGGAATTCGACAAGATCCGCGGCATCGTCGCCTCCTTTGCCTGCACCGAGAGCGGCAAGGCGAAGGCGGAACGCCTCATGCCCTCCGTCTCGCTCGAACTCATCCGCACGTGGCAGAGCGAGACCACGCAGGCACGGTTTTATCTCGAAACCAAGGGCGTGCCGCCGTTCGGCTCGGTGCCGGACGTGTCCGGTCACGTCGAAATGGCGAAAAAGGGAGCGTCTCTCTCGGCAAAAGCCCTGCTTGGCATCGCGGACGTGCTGTCGGCGGGACTGGCGCTCGACACCTATCTGTCGCTTGCCGAAAAGGCGCCGCTTCTGGAAGAATACCGTGCGCGGCTGTCGCGCAACCGCTATCTGCGTGACAGGATCACCTCCGCCATCCCCGCGGAGGATCTCATCGCCGACACCGCTTCGACAAAGCTTGCCGACATCCGCCGCGAGATCAAGCTCGCCACGGGACGCATCCGCGAGGTGCTTCAAAAATACGTCTCCGGTCCCGGCTCGCGCTATCTGCAAGAGCCCATCATCACCCAGCGCAACGGACGCTACGTCGTTCCCGTCAAAAGCGAATGCCGCGGCGACGTCAAGGGACTGGTGCACGACACCTCCGCTTCCGGCTCCACCGTTTTCATCGAGCCCGCCGGCGTCGTCGAAGCCAACAACCGTCTCCGTATGCTGTACGCCGACGAAAAAGCCGAGATCGAGCGTATTTTATACGAATTATCCGCCGAATGCGACCGTTTTTCCGCCGACATCCTCACCGACCTGCATACCCTCACAAGCCTCGACGTGCTGTTCGCCAAGGCGGATTTTTCCCTTTCCTACGCCTGCGCGGAGCCGGTCTTCAACACCTCTCACCGCGTCAATCTCATCGGAGCCCGTCATCCGCTTTTAAACCGCGACACCGTCGTCCCCATCTCGGTCTCTCTCGGCAAATCCTTCACCACCCTCGTCATCACCGGTCCCAACACCGGCGGCAAGACGGTGACGCTGAAAACCATCGGGCTTCTCGCCCTCATGGCGCAGTCGGGACTCCACATCCCGGCTTCCTCCGGCTCGACCTTACCGGTGTTCGACAGCGTTTTTGCCGACATCGGCGACGAGCAGAGCATCGAGCAGTCTTTATCCACCTTCTCCGCCCACATGGTCGGCATCGTGGACATTCTCCGCAAATTCACCCCGCATTCGCTCATCCTGTTCGACGAGCTCGGCGCCGGCACCGACCCCATTGAAGGCGCGGCGCTCGCCCAGTCGATCCTGGAAAAGATCACCGCCGTCGGCACGCTGTGCGCCGCCACCACACACTACGCCGAGCTGAAAGCCTATGCGCTCGACGCACCCGGCGTGACAAACGCCTCCTGCGAATTCGACGTGCAGACGCTTCGTCCGACTTACCGCCTCACCATCGGGCTTCCCGGGCGTTCCAACGCCTTTGCCATCGCCTCCCGGCTCGGCATCTCCGGCGAGATCATCAAGGCTTCCAAAGCCAAGATCGACAACGGCACACGGTCGTTCGAGGGGCTCATCGGCAAGGTGGAGCGGGAGCGCATAGAGCTGGAAAAGCAGAAGGAAGAGACCGAAAAGAAGCAGAAACGCGCCGAAGAACTGCTTGCCGAAGCGGAAGCACTGCGCAACGATTTCAACACGCGCATCCGGAAAGAAAACGAGCAGGCGGCGCAGAAAGCCGCCGAACTCCTCGAACGTGCCCGTTCGAGCGCCGACTACGTTTTTGCCCAGTTGCAGGAGATCCAGAAGCACAAGGATGCCGAGGATTTCAAAAAACAGCTCGAACAGACGCGCGACAACGTGCGAAAATCCCTCGGCATGGTCGAAAAAGCCATGCCGGCAGGGCAGAAGATCGAATCGCCCTACGTGCCGCCGCGTGATTACGTCGTCGGCGACACCGTACGGATGGCAGACCTCGGCAAGACCGGCGTCATTCAGCTCATCGACGGCGAGACCGTGACGGTCGCCATCGGCGCCGCCAAGATCAAGACCAAAAAGAAAAATCTGCGCCTCGCCGATCCGGAAAGCGCATCCGAAAAGACCGGTTCCACCCGCACGCCGCGCAAAACGATCGAAGTGGGCAGTGAGCTCGACGTGCGCGGAGAGACAGGCGACGACGCCGTTTTCCGCGTGGATAAATTCCTCGACGACGCCGTCCTCGGCTCGCTCCCCACGGTGCGCGTCATCCACGGCAAGGGCACCGGCGCTCTGCGCAAAGCCATCTGGGACTATCTCAAACGCGACAAGCGCGTCGAGTCCTACCGTCCGGGCGCTTTCGGGGAAGGCGACGCCGGCGTGACGGTCATTACCCTTAAATAACACCATTTTTTCAGTTTTTCATTTTCAGGAGGTTTTTCCCATGTACCAACCCCAACTCGGCTTTTCCTGCTGCGGGCGCAACGACCCGCCGACCGAACACACCTTTGCCAGCTACGCCAAGCACAACGCTCATCTGATGGAGTTTTCGCTCCGTGAGAACGTGCTGTTCCGCTGTGATTTTGCCGCCATCAAAACATATGCCGAAAAATCGGGCGTGCGCATCTGGTCGTTCCATCTGCCGTTCTGGCAGAACATCGACATCGCTTCTCCCAACAAGGAGTACCGTCGGCAGGCGCTTCTTCTGGATATGGCTTATATCGCCGCCGCAGGCTACCTCGGTGCCGAATACTGCGTCATCCATCCGAGCAGCGAGCCGATCGATGACAAAAACCGTGCCGAATGCCTCGGCTACTGCAAGGAAAACCTGCGGTTTCTCGCCGACGTCGCCGAGAAAAACGGCGTGGTGCTTGCCGTCGAAAACCTGCCGCGCACCTGCCTCGGCAACACGCCGGAGGAGCTCGCCGACATCATCTCCTGCGACAGCCGCTTAAAGGTCTGCTTCGACGTCAACCACCTGCTCAAATGCTCGCACAAGCACTTTATCGAGGTGCTCGGCAAGGAGATCGTCACCACGCATATGTCGGACTACGACTTTGTCGACGAGCGTCACGCACTTCCCGGAAAAGGCAAGATCAACTGGAAAGAGCTGCTGGATCTGTTGGAGGGCATCGGTTACGAAGGACCTTTCATGTACGAAGTCAGCATGCGCGCCGTCAGCGACACCAGAGCCGACCGTCTCGAACTTCCCACCTTTGAGGACGGATATCAGAATTACCGTCAGGTCATGGAGCGCAAGTTCTGATCCTTTACGCCCTGTTTTGCCGTCAAAAAACGAGCCTTTCGGCTCGTTTTTTCTTATGGCCTTTGTTCACACCGGCAGGTCGATGCTTTTACCGGCGGAAAACGAATAGATCACGGACGATGTGACCGGCTTGCAGGTGATCTCCCGCACAGCGCGGCAGTAAAACGCAAGCTGCCGCCCGTAACGCGCCGTCAGCACTTCGCCGCCGTTTTCCGCACGTACACGGTCTGTCTTGAAATCCACCACCGTGTAACTGCCGTCGGGATTCTCGAAATAACAGTCGATGACGCCCTGCACCAGCACGAAATCGTCGCCCTTCGGCAGATCGCGCAGGACCTCGTCCGCCTGCACTTTGAGATTGAAGCGCCTTTCGCGCAACACGTGCGCCGAGCGGCGCATTTTTTCATACAGTGCGGACGCAAAAAAGGCATCCAACTGCGCAAAATCAAGCAGTCCCCGCTGTTTTTCCGTGATGAAGCCCTGTTCGAGAAGCCTGTCCGCTTCCCGCTCACAGCCGCCGTTTTCGCATCCGGCAAAGGCGGCGAACTGCATAAACGTATGCATCGCCGTGCCCCGTTCGGCACTGTCGGCGGCATCCTCCTCACTGACAAACCGCGGTTTTTCGAGAAACTGCCGCTCTTTTTCGGTCAGCGTCTGCGCGTCCTCGTAGTCGATAAGTCCCTTTTTGAGCAAGGACACCGTCAGCTTTGGCGGTACGGCAACGGCTTTTTCCGCCGCGCTCCGGTGCTCTCGCAGAGACGCCCGAAGCACTTCGACAAGCGCCTCGTCCGCCTTCGGCAACCCGGTTTCCGCCGTTTCGCTTTCCTCCGGCATCACCGCGTTTTCGGTCTGCTCCGGCTCCGCGAGCATATCCGCCTCGATTTTAAGAAACGCCCCGGTGTCCGTCACCGCCCGGCTCTCCGCCTCGCCGTACGGATACACATCGCGATTTTCCGCCGCTTCCCTGAACGCCGCGGTATCCGCAAGGCAGGCAAGTACCAACTCCAATCGCGACACGGCACTCTCGCGGCATCCGTCCGGATCGGCAAGGATATTCCCCGCTTTTCCTTCGAGATCGTAGCTTCCCATGAGGATCAGCCTGTCCTTGGCACGCGTTGCCGCGACGTAGAGAAGCCGCTTGGCCTCCTGCTTTTCGCTTTCCTCTTCGTCATACCGGATAAGCTCACGATACAACTGCGGCTTCATTTCGACAAGCCCGTTGTCGCCCTGCATACTCTTCACGGCGGCGATGTTCCTTAGCGTGAAGGAAAGCCCGTACGTCTCGGAGAAGGTGAACTTTGCCCTGTCCGACGAGGAAAACGGCTCTTCCAACGCGCACAGAAAACAGATCGGATACTCAAGTCCCTTGGAGCTGTGCACCGTCGTGACGGTCACGCAGTCCTCCGACACCGGCACCGCGCTTTTATAGTTATCGGTGTCCTTCACGGCACTTTCCAGATACTCCAAAAACGCCGAAAGCCCGCGATAGGAATTTTCGTCAAAATCGTGTGCGATGCGGCAGAACGTATCGAGGTTCTGCTTTCGCACGGCGGCGGTATCGGAGGCGCTGTTGCGGAAAAAGTCGGACGCGCAGATGCTTTCGAGATCGGTCTCATCAAACAGGCGGCGCACGAACTCCGACACGCTGACCGAGCGCGAAAGCCGCCGCAGTTCCGCGAGCCGCTCTTCAAACGCCTTCGCCTTCCGGACGATGCCGGGATCGGCGTCCGGCGTCCCGGCATACTGCCGCAGCGCGGAAAACAGACTGCCTTCCCGATGCCCGAGCCGGACGGCGGTCAGCTCGTCGTCGTCGAACATCCCCACCGCACTGCGCAATACCCCCGCCAGCGGAATATCCTTTTCGGGATTGTCCACCGCTTTGAGCAGGCTCACGGCAAACCGGATCTCCTGCCGGTCAAACAGGTTTTCCCCTTTACCGGACACGACGTTCAGCCCCTTGTCGCGCAGATACGCCGTCAGCATTTCCGCCGCGTCCCACTTGAACACGAGTATCGCCACGTCCCCGTACCGATACGGTCTGCCGTCGTCGCCGTTCAAGGCCGATGCGTTCCCGACAAGGCTCTGTATCTCGCGGTAAAGGCGCTCTGCCTGCCGGCGCAAGCGGTTTTCTTTATTTCTTTCGCTTCTGTCAAGTCCCGACATATCGTCGAGGATAAGCCTTACCGGCTCCTTCGGCGCAAGCGCCGCGATCCGCGAAAACACCAACTTGTCGTCTTCGCCGTAGCCCTCCGGCATCATGCGTGCGAACAGATAGTTGACAAAGTCGATGACCGGCTCCGCACAGCGGAAATTGTTGCGCATGAACAGTTTTTTCTGCCGGGCGTCCGGCGTATCGCAATCGGCAAAGAGCTTCCGATAGTTGTTGAAAATTTCCGGGTGCGCCCCGCGGAAGCGGTAGATGCTCTGCTTGGCGTCTCCCACCATAAAGCGTCCGCATTCCTTTCCGTCCGCCGTCTTACGCGAAAGCGCACGGAAAATATCGTCCTGCACGGGGTTTACATCCTGATATTCGTCGATAAAGATCTCGTCGTAGCACGCCGCAAGCTCGGCGGCGTACGGCGTATCGGCGCCGGTGACGGGATCCCGTAACAGCGAAAGCGTCTTGCGCTCGGTGTCGGAGAATTGGAGCATCCCGCGTCTGCTTTTGCGTTTTTCAAAGCGTTCGTCCGCTTCCGTCATGAGCGTGCCGAGCTCGTGCACAAGACGGCGCTGGTCGTCGGCACACGCCCGGATAGCCTCGCCGGATGCATGATAATAATACTTTTTCAGCTCCGAGACAAGGTCTTTTGCACCGTTACGCAGAGCCTGCACCGCGTTCCGGCGATCCACGTCGGCATCCTTTGCGGAATTCAGTGACGCAAACGTAAACATACCGAGAAGTTCCCGGTCGGCGTCATAGCTCGCATGGCTCGCCGTCGTGAAACGGCGGAACACCTCTTCGTCGTTTTCCAGCACCGGCAGATATTTTTCCTCCAATTTCCCGTCGCCGACGCATATTTCCTTCGCCAGCCGTATCTTTTCGGCACCGATGCGCACCTTCCGGTCGAAAACGGCTTTGAGGATCCCGCCGAACGGCGTCTGATAAACGTCACCCCGCACACAGGCGGCATACGTTTCCTCCGTCTGCGCGAACCAGCGCGGGACGTCGGTCAGATTGCTCAGTTTTTTATACAGCGCAAACAGCCCGTCGTTGAAAGAATCATCCGAGCTGTCACCGGAAAGCAGGTCGTACAGGGCAAGAAAGCCTTCGTCGGGCTCCGTCTGCCGCAGTTTTTCCTCGATGAGCTCGTCGAGCACCTCGCGCATCATCTCCCCCGCCTCGTTTTCCGAAAGAATCTTCACACGGGGCGAGACGCCGAGTTTTTCGAAATTCCGTTTGACGACCGACAGACAGTAGGAATTGATGGTGCCGATAGGGGCAAGCGGCAGCAGAGCGAGATTTTTGAGAAGAGCGCCGTTGTCAGGCTCCTTTTCGCTCGCCTTGATGAGCGCCTTGCGGAGTTTTTCTTTCAACTGCGCGGCCGCGTCGTTGGTGAAGGTGACGACGAGATACCGCGTGACGTCGCTCTTGTTGCCGCCGTTAAGCAGTTTTTGCAGGATGCGTTCGGTGAGCACCCGCGTTTTGCCGCTTCCGGCGCCCGCCGCCACAAGCAGGGAACAATCCTTTTCCTCGATCGCCCGCCGCTGTGCCGGAGTAAAAGAATCCCCTGCGGCAGGCGTGATAACCGTATTCATACAAGCACCTCCACGTCCGCTTTTTTTCGGTACGCCGCCATGTCGGCAAGCGTACCGACGCCGTCGCTCTGCACGGCGCAGGCTCCCGCGGCACTGCCCGAGCGCAGAGCCTCCCTCGCGTCGCCCGAACGCCTATATTCCCATAAAAACGCCGCCAGCGCCGCGTCTCCCGCACACGCCGTGTGGCGCACCTTTACGCGGACGGCGTTCGCGTAGTACGTTTTGACGCCGTCAAAAAAGCAGGCGCCCTTTTCGCCGAGCGTCAGCAGGATATGCTCGGCGCCACGCTCGTGCAGTGTCTCCATCGCCGCCTTTACGTCTGCTTTTCCCGTGACGGCAAGCCCGTAGCAATCGAGCAGTTCGCTCTCGTTGGGCTTGATGAGGTACGGGCGCTTTTCGAGAAGCGCCGACAGTCCTTCGGCCGCGCTGTCAAGCACGGCAGGCACCCCTTTTTCGGCACACAGCCCGAGAATATCCCCGTAAAAGGACGCGTCAAGCCCGGTCGGCAGGCTCCCGCAGAGGCATAAGCAGGTCATATCGGGAGCGTTTTCCAGTATCCGCATCATTTTTCCCTTTTGCGAGCCCGTCACATGCGCTCCCTCGCCGGGAAGCGCCCATTCTTTGCCGTCCGTATCCGTCAGAAAAACGTTGACACGCGTATCGCCCGCCGCTTTCACCCCTTGGACGGCAAAGCCCTCCTTTCGGAGCGCATCGACGCAGTATTTCCCGGTAAAGCCGCCGAAAAAGCCGCAGATGACCGAGTCTTCTCCGAATGCGCGCAGAGCCTTGCTTACGTTGACGCCCTTTCCGGCGGGACGAAAGGTCTGCGTGTGCGTGCGTGCGACGCCGTCCGGCGCAGAGCGCCCGACCGTCATGCTCATATCCACGGCAGGATTTGCCGTCAATGTGTAGATCATACGTTTCCTCTTTTACAAAAACGGGGGCTTTTTCCGCCCCCGTTCGTTTTTGTATCAGTCCAATGCGTAGCCGGCCTCAAACGCCTTGCGGTTGAGTTCCCGGAATTTTTCCGGCACCGACTGCTCCACTGCCTTGACAAAGACGTCCTTGGCAATGTCGGAATGCTTGGCGAACATACCGATGAGCACCACGTTGACGGCTTTGGACGAGCCGCACGCCGCCGCGACGGCAAGCGCGTCCGCTTTCATAAGGCGCACGCCGAGCGCTTCGATCTTCTTGTCGATGTCGGCGGGATACTCCTTGACACCCATAATGACCGGCATGGGGTCCATGCGGGCGGTGTTGGTGACCACCACGCCGCCTTTTTTCAAGTACGGCAGCCAGCGCGCCGTTTCCAGCAGTTCGAAGGACAGCAGAAAGTCCGCTTCTCCCCGGCAGATGACCGGCGACAGCACCTCGTCGCCGTACCTGACGTAGGTGTCGACCGAGCCGCCGCGCTGGCTCATGCCGTGTACTTCCGATACTTTTACGTCATACCCTTCCGAAAGGAAGACGTTTCCGAGAATGCGGCTGGCAAGCAGGGTGCCCTGTCCGCCGACGCCCGTGATCATGATATTCGTTGTCATGCTGAACACTCCTTTCCCTTACCGTGCGTGCTTTTCAAAGCAGTCGAACCGGCACATCTTCTCGCACAGCCCACAGCCCGTGCAGAGCGTCGTATCGACGCACGCCTTGCCGTTCTTCATGCTGATGGCGGGACAGCCGATCTGCATACAGGATTTGCAGGAACGGCACTTGTCGGCGTTTATGGTGACGTAGGTGTCCTTTTTTACGGCTTTGAGCAGTACGCAGGGACGCTTGGAGATGATGACCGACGGCTCTTTGCGGGAAAGCGAATCCTTGATGCCGTCGCTCATTTCCTGCAAGTTATTGGGATCGATGACCTTGATATCCCGCACGCCGAGCGCTTCGCACAGCTTGACAAGGTCAAGTGCGTGAGTGTCCTCCTCTTTGAGCGTCTTACCGGTCGTGGGATTCTGCTGATGACCGGTCATGCCGGTGATGCTGTTATCGGCGATGATGACCGTCGAAATGCCCTTGTTGTACACGATGTTCATGAGTCCCGTCACGCCGGAATGCGCGAAGGTGGAGTCACCGATGACGGCGACCGATTTGGCGGGATCGATGCCGCCGCCCTTGTTCATGCCGTGTAATCCCGAAATGGAAGCGCCCATGCAGAGCGTCGAATCCACCGCCGAAAGAGGCGGCGCCGAGCCGAGCGTATAGCAGCCGATATCGCCGCTGACGGTGACGCCCAGTTTTTTGAGGGTATAGAACAGTCCTCTGTGCGGACAGCCGGGGCAGAGCACCGGCGGGCGGACGGGAATCTCGTCGGCGATGGCGTCGCAGTCGTTTTTCTTGCCGAGCAGTTTTTCGGCGACGATCTCCTGCGAAAATTCCGACAACTTCGGCAGCAGGTTCTTGCCGTCGCAGGCGATGCCGAGCGATTTCACAAAATTCTCGATAACGGGATCGAGCTCCTCAACGACAATGACGCGCTCCACCTTTTCGCAGAACGAACGGATGAGCTTTTCGGGGAGCGGGTTGACAAGCCCGAGTTTGAGATACGAAGCGTCCTTGCCGAACACTTCCTTGGCGTACAGATAGGTAGAGCCGGCACAGATGATGCCGATCTTATCGGAGTACAGCTCCGTTCTGTTATACGGGCAGGTGTTCGCCCATTCGGCGATCTCGTCAAGCCGTTTCTCCACCACCACGTGACGCTTGATGGCGTTGGCGGGCGCCATGACGTACTTGGCGGGATCCTTTTCATACGGCTTTACGGCGACCTCGGCGCGTTCGCCGAGCTCCACGACGCTCTGCGAGTGTGCGACGCGGGTGGAGGTGCGCAGGATGAACGGGGTGTCGAACTTTTCCGACAGCGTGTATGCCTCGCGTGCGAACGTCAGGCAGTCGGCGGAATCGGACGGCTCGAGCATGGGGAGCTTGGCGGCGATGGCATAGTGCCGCGAATCCTGCTCGTTCTGCGACGAGTGCATACCGGGATCGTCCGCCACCGCGATGAGCATACCGGCGTTGATGCCGGTATAGGCCGCTACGAACAGCGGATCGGCGGCGACGTTGAGCCCGACGTGTTTCATGGCGCAGAAGGAGCGCACGCCGGAGATGGCGGCGCCGAGAGCGCCCTCGAAGGCGACCTTTTCATTAGGCGCCCATTCGGCGTAGACTTCCGGGTATTCCGCCGCGCACTCCGTGATCTCGGTGCTGGGCGTTCCGGGATAGCTGGAAGCAAAGCCGATGGCGGCTTCATACAGACCGCGTGCCACGGCGGCGTTTCCGAGCATGAGTTTTTTCATGGGTATCCGACCTTTCTTTTTCTTGTATTGCCATATCTTTGACGGTATAACCGAGTTTTGCGCATTTGTCGTAATTGACCTTTAAGAGTTTGACGGAATTGCTGCCTATCTTTTTTACATACTGCGTGACGCATTCCCTGTCAAACAGCTCGTCCATGGCTTTGCGGACAAGCGCTTTTTCGGTTCCCGTTTTGAGGGCGACGGCGTCGACGGTCTTCATGAACGTCGGACGTGCGCCGCGGTTTTCGCTTTCGAGTGCATACAGGCTTTCGATGATACAGCCGCACAGTTTCTTTCTTTCGTCCTCTTCCTTTGAGGGCGGTTCGACCTCGACACAGGCGCTCGCCGCCGTTTGAAGCTGACCGGAAAAGGCGTTCTTGATGCCGTACACCACGACCTTCTTGCGGCACTCGTTTTTGAGAAACAGAACGACCGACGAGAAGTGGCTGTCGCCCGTGAAAATAATATAGGTGTCGATGGCATCGTTTTTGTAGGCGGTGCGGTAGATGCGGTCAAGCATGATGAAATCCGTAAAATCTTTTTTGAAATGCCCGCCGCCGTTTTTGGTCTCGACGATATCGTTGGTGTAGCCGCGGATCTTGTGCATCTCGCTCTGCAAGGACGAATTGGAAAAATCGCCGAAAAACGTGAATGACGCGATGTGATAGTCCCGTTTGATCTCCTCGGTAAAGGATGCGATGTCGGGCTTTACGTGATAATAATTGTCGAGCGCGATGTACCAGTGCTCATAATCCACAAAAACAGCGGCATTCTCTTTTCGGCTTGATCCGTTTTTTCTGAATAATCCGAAAATAATGAGGTTCCTCCTTTCTTTGTTACTTGAAAAAGGCAAAATCACCGCAGTTTGCAGAACTATTATAGCGTCCTTTTTCCCCCGTTTCAAAAGTTTTCTGTTAATATATCGTGGCGTTTTTGTAAAAATGCAAAAAAATAGCGGAAAACAGGGGAAAAATTTGAAAAAGCCCTTTACAAAACCGCCTTATTATGATATAGTATATAGTATAGTATAGATAGTAATGTAACTTTGTATCTTTATGTTTTTCGGAGGTGTCTTCATGCCGGAATCCTTCTCGTCCACCCGGATCAATGTCCGCGGTGTCCGTTTTGACGCCGTCACCAAGGAACAGGCGCTGAATGCCGCCGTTTCCCTCATCGAATCCGACGGCTTTTCCTATATGGTCACCCCCAATTCCGAGATCGTGCAGGCGTGCGTGGAAAATCCCTCACTGTACAACGCCGTCAACGGCGCCTCCCTCATCATCCCCGACGGCATCGGCGTCATCTACGCCTCCCGCATCCTCGGCACGCCGCTCCCCGAACGGGTGCCCGGCTGTGAGATAGGCGAAGGCGTCGTCGGATACGCCGCCTCGACCGGAACGAAGATCTATTTTCTCGGCGGCGGCAAAGAAACGTCCGAACGCGACGCCGTCTACAAGCTCGCCGGCGAAGCGCTCAAAGAAAAATATCCCGGCTTTTCCTATGCCGGTCACGACGGCTACTTCGCCGATGAGGAAATCGACGACATCCTCGCCGACATCGACGAAAGCGGCGCTAAAATCCTCTTTGTCTGCCTCGGGGCGCCCAAGCAGGAAAAATGGATGTACACCTACGGCAAAAAGCTGAAAAACGTCACCTTCGCCGCCGGGCTCGGCGGGACGCTCGACATCTTTGCCGGTGTCGCCGAGCGGGCACCGGAATTTTACCTCAAAAACGATCTCGAATGGTTATACCGGTTAAAAAAGAATCCCGACCGTATCGGACGGATGCTCAAACTGCCGAAGTTTCTCATCAGCACCGTCGTACACGGCAACCGCGGCTCGGAGTCGGAACATGACGCTTGACCGCCTTGTCACCGTTTCCTACCGTAATCTGACCGGCACGCCGCTCGTCCTTTCCGACGGCATCAACTTACTATACGGCAAAAATGCCGCCGGCAAGACCAATACGCTCGAATGTGCCTATCTTTTCGCCTCCGGGCGCAGTTTCCGCACGCGGCACGAGACCGAACTCATACGCCGCGGTGAGACGGATGCACGCGCCGATATTTTCCTCACCCGGCGCGGAGGCTTAAAAGAATCCCTGTCGCTTCTGCTTCACGCGGAAGGCGCCGGCAACTGCACCAAACGGATGCTGTATCAGGGACGCGAACTTGCGAAGGCTTCGGAATTTCTCGGTATTTTCCGTGCCGTGCTGTTCACGCCCGACCATCTGACGCTCGTCAAAGGCTCCCCCGAGGAGCGGCGCCGCTTTATGGACATCGCCTTAACGCAGCTCGCACCCCGGTACGTTTACTGCCTCAACACCTATCTGTCGCTTCTCGAACAGAAAAACGCCTATCTCAAACAGGTCTCCCTTTCCGGAAAGGCGGACGCCGATTATCTCGACGTGCTCAACCGCTCGCTCGCTTCCGCCGCCGCCGCCGTTATCCGGCAGCGCTCCGGCTTTTCCGAACGCATAAGCGCCTTTGCCAAAGAAAGCTATGCGGCGCTGTCGTCCGACAGAGAAACGCTGGAAATCCGCTATATATCCGCGCTCAAAGAGGATTTCACCGATCTTTCGCAGGCGGAGGACATCCTCTATCGCCTCTACACCACCGACCGCGCCTCGGAATTGAAGCTCGGGCGGACGCTTCACGGCCCGCACAGGGACGATCTTCTGATCGGGCTTTCCTCGGAAAAACCGACGAGCGAACTGTGGGAGAAAGCGGAGCAGTCCGAGACGGCCGTTTCGGAATTTGCGGCACGCACCTTCGGCTCGCAGGGACAGCAGAGAAGTGCCGTGCTGGCACTCAAACTCGCCGAAGGCGAAGTCTGCCGCGCCTTCACCGGCGAATATCCCGTTTTCTTACTCGACGATCTGCTCGGCGAGCTGGACAAAGACCGCAGGCAGGCGCTCATCAAGCTCATATGCGACAGGCAGGTGCTCATCACCTGCTGTGACCGCGACGCCTTTCCCGCCCTCGAAAACGTAAACGCCTTTCAGGTGGCGGACGGCGCCTATCTGCCCGGCGACTGATCCGGACAACAAAAAACGTAAAACGGAGAAGACCGTATGAAAAATCATCCTTTTCTCAACATCGGCGGCACGACGGTCCTGCCGAAAGAGGACGTTCTCGGCATCTTCGACCTCGACACGGCAAGCACCAAGACCGACACCAAGCGGTATCTCGCCGCCATGCAGCAGAAAAGCCGCGTCGTCACGGTCGGGAACGACTTGCCGAAATCGTTCGTGCTGACGAGCCGCGGACGTGCCGAGCGCGTCTATATCACGACACTTTCCTCCTCTGCCCTGTACGGCAGATGGAAACGACAATCCAAGTATTTATAAAACCGGAAACAAACGTATGCGGAGGGACACAATGGCAAACATCGACGAAGAAATCAAGGAATTTGAAACGACGCACGTCATCGAGGACGTGACGGCAGACGCGACGGCGGTCGACGCCGACGCGCACAAGTACGACGAAACACAGATCCAGGTTTTGGAAGGTCTGGAAGCCGTCCGCAAACGCCCCGGCATGTATATCGGCTCCACCTCCGAGAAGGGACTTCACCATCTGGTGTACGAGATCGTCACCAACTCCATCGACGAAGCCCTTGCCGGCATCTGCGACTGCATCACCGTGACGCTCCACGAGGACAACAGCATCTCCGTCAAGGACAACGGACGCGGCATCCCCGCCGGCATCCATCCCAAGATGGGCGTGCCGACGCTGGAAGTCGTCTTTACCGTCTTACACGCCGGCGGCAAGTTCGGCGGCGACGGCTACAAGATCTCCGGTGGTCTGCACGGCGTGGGCGCATCTGTCGTCAACGCGCTGTCGGAATGGACCGAGATCGTCAACTGCCACGAGGGTGTGCGCTACACCGAACGCTTTGAAAGAGGCAAGGTGGCACGTCCCTTCGCCGAAGAGGGCAGCACCGACGAGCACGGCTTATACGTCCGCTTCAAGCCCGATCCCGACGTGTTCGACAGCATCATCATCCAGTACAGCACCGTGCTTTCCATGCTCCGCGAGCAGGCGTTCTTGAACGCCGGGCTCATGATCGAGCTGATCGACTTACGTCCGCACGAGGAAGAAAAGTTCGAGATCAACGAAGACCTGCAAGACATGGAGAACGAAGCCGACGAGGAAGAAGCCGAGCCGAGCGAAGAAAAGGTCGCCTTTACGGAGGACGCGGGTGCGGTAGCGGACGTGGGCAAAAAGGTCGAGCTGTGCTATGAGGGCGGCATCTGCAGTTTCGTGGAGCACCTCAACGCCAAAAAGCACGCCACGCTCCTCCATCCGGACGTCATCTACGTTGCCGGGCGCAACGGCGACGTCTCCTGCGAGATCGCCCTGCAATACAACGACAAATACGATGAAACGCTCTATTCTTTCGCCAACAACGTGCGCACCGTCGAAGGCGGTATGCATGAGACCGGTTTCAAAAACGCCCTGACCAAGATCCTCAACGACTACGGGCGCAAGTTCGGTTACCTCAAAGCCGACGACAAGAACCTCATGGGCGAGGATGCCCGTGACGGGCTCTGCGCCGTCATCAACGTCAAACTGCCGGAAGCGCAGTTTGAAGGTCAGACCAAGAGCAAGCTCGGCAACGCCGACATCCGTCCCTTCGTCGAGACGCTCATGAACGAAAAGCTTGCCGCTTATTTTGAAGAAAATCCCGCCGTCGGCAAGATCATTTTAGAGAAAGCCATTCAGGCGGCACGTGCGCGTGAAGCCGCCAAGAAAGCCCGCGAGCTCACCCGCCGCAAGACGGCGCTCGAAGGCTCGACGCTCCCCGGAAAACTCGCCGACTGCCAGGACAAGAGCATGGAAAACACCGAGCTCTTCCTCGTCGAGGGTGATTCGGCAGGCGGTACCGCCAAGGACGGACGCGACAGCAAGTTTCAGGCGATCCTCCCCATGCGCGGCAAGATCCTCAATGTCGAAAAATCCCGTCTCGACCGCATTTTGTCGAGTATACAGATCACGCCGATCATTTTAGCCCTCGGCTGCGGCATCGGCGACGAATTCAGCATGGAAAAACTGCGCTACGGCAAGATCATTATCATGGCGGATGCCGATGTGGACGGTGCGCACATCAAAACACTGCTGCTCACCTTCTTCTTCCGCCATATGCGCCCGCTCATCGAGGAAGGGCACATCTACTGCGCTCAACCGCCGCTCTACAAGGTCTTCAAGGGCAAGCAGACGCGCTACGCCTTCTCGGATGAGGAACGCGACATGTACATCGAAGAGCTCGGCGGCACCAACGTCGAGGCAGAGCGCTACAAAGGTCTCGGCGAAATGGATGCCGAGCAGTTATGGGAGACCACCATGGACCCCGAACGCCGCACGCTGCTGCAAGTCCATCTCGACGATGCGCTGGAAGCCGACGAGACCTTCTCCTTGCTCATGGGCGAAAAAGTCGAACCGCGCCGCGCTTTCATCCAGCAAAACGCCAAGTACGTCACCAATCTCGACGTCTGAAAGGAGTCCCGTCTATGGCTGATACTCCTTTTTGCCTCGACGTTGCCGGCATCTACAACGGCGAGACCGCCGAGATCCCCTTTTCCTTCCGCTTTACGCCGGAGGACATCCCCGAAATGGATCTGCATTTTCCCGAAGACGCCGCCGTCACGGGATGCGTGCGGGAGAAAGCGCACGGCGTCGGACTTTCGGAAAGTTACGTGGAGCTCGTCTTCACGGTGAGCGCGCCGTTTGAGACGCACTGCGCCCGCTGTGCGTGCGACGTGAGACGTGACTACGCCGTAAGCCGCACCTACGGCATCGCCCGCAAGCTGGAAAGCGACGCCGACGACCTCATCGAGGTGCCACAGGGCTCTTTGCTCGACGTATCCGAGCTTGCGGAATCCGCGTTTTTTCTCGAACTGCCGACAAAGGTGCTCTGCCGCGACGATTGCCGCGGACTGTGCTTCCGGTGCGGTGCCGATCTCAACCGCGGTGAATGCGGCTGTGACAGGCGGATGCGCTCGACACCGCTTGCATCCTTGAAATCCCTGCTCGAAAAAGACGGGGACGAAGGCAAAAAGTGACGGACGCAAAAAACGGAATTTAAGAAAGGAGTGCAATCAATGAAGAAATTATTAACACTTATGCTTGTGATTGCGATGGGCTTTTCTCTTGTGGCTTGCGGAGGTAAGACTGAACCATCAGAAACTGTTGAGCCGAACGAACCGCAGCAAACAGAAGAGATTAATGAAGAACAGACCACAGAAACTGTTGAGCCGGATTCCTTGGAGCCGGATGAGGAGCCGGATGAGGAGCCGGATCCGCAAATTACTCCACCCACGCCTCAGAATAACGTAATTGCAAAAATAAACGGAGGCGCTGACGAAGTCGGCATTTATTCCATTGTTGTCAAATTGACCGATCAGGCTGCCGACAAAGGTGTGATCGAGATGGTTTATTACGGAGCAAAGGGTTCGCCTCAGGAAAACTCTATCGTAAATACATTCCGTATTGAATACTACAAAGAGGATGCCGGAACCTTTGAAATTCAGACATTCTTCAATGGAGAGGTGTATCAAAACCAGCATCACAAAAACGAAGTTAAGGTTGTAAATACTTTCAATGCGACTCTTCGCGCCGGCAGTGTAATCATTTCATATACGCCTGATGGCGGAGAAACTCAGGAGATATTCAGAGCAGATGCTGAATATTTCAGTACTTCTGCAAACTGACAGATCAGTATGGCATCCGTTCTCGTCGAAAATCAGCATATTTACCCATGATGGGCAAGAAAGCTTTATTTTGCGAAGGAGGACGTGCGAATGCGGTTTGGTTTTTTGCAAAAGACATAGTGTATTCTGCTGAAAGGACTTGATTTTATAGGTATTTCTTGACCTGTAAGAAACTGTAAGTTTGGACTGAAAAATAAAACACTCAAATCTGAATCGGGAACACGAAAAAAATCACTTGACAAATGAAAAAGTTTGTAGTACAATAGTGGTTGCGTTGATGAAATTTAATAATATGTTCAGATAAAAGGAGGTGCCTTTCATGGCAGTACCGAAGAGAAAAGTTTCAAAAGCAAGACGCGATAAGAGACGCAGCAGTGTATGGAAGCTTTCCATGCCCGGCATTACCAAATGCCCCAAGTGCGGCGCTATCCTGCTTTCCCACAGAGTCTGCAAGAACTGCGGAACCTACGCGGGCAAGGAAGTTATCGCGAAAGAAGCTGAAAAGGAAGCGTAAGGTAACACCTTGCGGCTTTTATAAGGCTCGTTTTTGATGAAGGCTGAAAAGCGGAATTCAGGGGAGGGTTGCCGACAAGCGATTCCTTCCCTGTTTTTTCTTTTTTGCGGAAAGGAGTATCCATGGTCATCATTCATGCGGTAGAACCGCGCTCGATCGCCGAAAAAGCAGGGCTTCGCGCCGGTGACGCCATCGTCGCCATCGACGGGCACGCCATAAACGACGTGCTCGACTACCGCTTTTATCTCGCCGAGAGCCGTCTCTCCCTCTCGCTCTGCCGCGACGGCGCCCCGTTTTCCGTTTCCGTGAAAAAGCCGCAGTATGACGACATCGGTCTTGTTTTCGACACCTATCTCATGGACAAAAAGCAGTCCTGCCGCAACAAATGCGTCTTCTGCTTCATCGATCAGAATCCCGAGGGAATGCGGAAGGACATATATTTTAAGGATGACGACAGCCGCCTTTCCTTCTTTTTCGGCAACTATATCACGCTTACCAACATGACCGACGCCGACATCGACCGCATCATCAAGATGCACATTTCCCCCGTCAACGTGTCGGTGCACACCACGAATCCCGCGCTTCGTGTGCGCATGATGAACAACAAAAACGCCGGCGAATGTCTGCGCTTCTTGAAAAAACTCGCCGAAAACGGCATCTCCCTCAACGCGCAGATCGTGCTGTGCAAGGGACTCAACGACGCAGACGAGCTCGACCGCACCCTGCGCGACCTGTCGGCGCTTTTTCCCGCCCTCGGCAGTATCGCCGTCGTACCGGCGGGGCTGACCGCCCACCGCGAAGGGTTGTACCCGCTCGTGCCTTTTGAAAAGGAGGACGCCGCCGCCGTCATCCGGCAGATCGACGCCTTCCGGGCGGAAAACTTAAAACAATACGGGCAAGCCCTCGTGCAGGCGTCCGACGAATGGTATCTGACCGCAGGACTACCGCTCCCGGACGAAGACTACTACGACGGCTATCCGCAGCTCGACAACGGCGTCGGCTCGCTCGTCAGCCTCGAAACCGAGGTGAAGGACGCCATAACGGCGCTTCTTGACGAGGGCGTCGTGCCCGCCGCGCGCACCGTCAGCCTTGTGACGGGCGTCGCCGCGTATCCGTTTCTTTCGTCCTTCTGCGAAGCGGTATCCGCCGCCTTTCCGGCGGTGCGCATCCGCGTTTTCCGGGCGGTCAACCGCTTTTTCGGCGAAAGCATCACCGTGGCGGGACTGCTGACCGGCGCGGATATGCTCGACGCCCTCCGGGGACAGGCGCTCGGTGACGAGCTGCTCATCCCCGCCGTCACACTGCGGCACGAGGGCGACGTCTTTCTCGACGACATGAGCAAGGACGAATTTGCCGAGCGTCTCGGCGTCCCCGTCACACCCGTCGCCAACGACGGATACGAGCTTGTCCGTGCTCTGCTCGGACTTTCTTCCTGATTTTCATACGTGAGGTGATCCTATGTCAAAGCCCATCGTTGCCATTGTCGGACGTCCCAACGTCGGCAAGAGCACCTTTTTCAACAAAGTGATCGGCAAGCGTGTCGCCATTGTCGAAGACACGCCCGGTGTTACCCGCGACCGCCTTTACTACGAGGCGGAATGGTGCGGGCGCAAAATGATGATGATCGACACCGGCGGCATCGAGCCGGACACCACCGACTCCATCATGACACACATCAAGGAGCAGGCGTCCCTTGCCATCGAGCACGCCGACGTCATCCTCTTTCTGACCGACATCCGTGCCGGTGTCACGGCGCACGACCGCGAGATCGCCGCCATGCTCCGCCGCTGCGGCAAGCCCGTCGTGCTGTGTGTCAACAAGGTCGATTCCACCGGTGCTCCGCCTGCGGAGCTGTACGAATTCTGGGAGCTCGGGCTTGACGAGCCCTACCCCGTCTCGTCGGTACACGGTACCGGCACGGGCGACATTCTCGAAAAGGTCTGCTCGCTCTTACCGCCGGAAGAGGACGAGGAGGAAGAGGACGACACCATCAAGGTGGCGCTCATCGGACGTCCCAACGCCGGCAAAAGCTCGCTTACCAACCGCATCATCGGCGACAACCGCATGATCGTGTCGGAGATCGCCGGCACGACGCGCGACGCCATCGACTCTTCCTTTGAGAATGAGCACGGCAAATACGTCTTTATCGACACCGCCGGTATCCGCAAGACGGGAAAGATCGCCAACAACATTGAAAAATACAGTATCCTGCGTGCCGAGATGGCGGTCGAGAGAAGCGACGTCTGTCTCATCCTCATCGACGCCACCGAGGGCGTCACGGCACAGGACGAGCGCGTTGCCGGTATCGCCCACGAAAGCGGCAAAGCCTGCATCATCGTCATCAACAAGTGGGACCTCGTCGACAAGGACACCCACACCATGGACGAGTTCCGCAAGGACGTCTACACCGCCCTTTCCTATATGACCTATGCGCCCATCGTCTTCATTTCCGCCAAGACCGGTCAGCGCGTCGAGCGGCTGTTCGAGCTCATCAACTACGTCAATATCCAGGCGTCCACCCGCATCGCCACCGGTATGCTCAACGATGTTCTGAACGACGCCACCACGCGCGTCCAGCCGCCGACCGACAAGGGCAAGCGCTTAAAGATCTACTACATGACGCAGACCGGCGTCAAGGCGCCCACCTTCGTCATTTTCTGCAACAAGGCGGAGCTGTTCCACTTCTCCTATCAGCGCTATATCGAAAACAAACTGCGTGAGGTCTTCGGTTTCGAAGGCACACCCATCAAGCTCATCATCCGCGAAAAAGGCGAGGAAGCCCCCGCCAACCCGTCATAATAAGGAGGTTCCTTATGTACCGTTACCGTATGCCCGTGGAAGTCACGTCCCCCTCTTTTGACGCCGGACGTGTGTACGCCGATCTCAAAGAAGCGCACGCCGACAGCGTTTTACTCGCCATCCCGCCGTTATGTTACGACAGCGCCGTGCAGGCATCCGTCTACGAAAAACTGCAAAACGCCGTCGATTTCTTCAAAAAAACAGAGATGGAGATCGGCGTCTGGTTCTGGGCGTTCTGGGTGGACGGAAAAGCCCCGTTTACGCCCATCAAAGGCTTTCTGCGCGACGCCGTGAACGAAAAATGCCCGCTCGATCCCGCGTTTTTGGAGTTTGCCCGCGAAAATATGCGCACCGTCGCCCGCATGAAGCCCGACTACATCCTGTTCGACGACGATCTGCGCACCGGCAACCTCGAAAGCGGCTGCGGCTGTCTGTGTGACCGCCATTTACAGCGCATGGCTTCCTGTCTTGACGGCAAAGTGCCGTCACGCGACGGCTTATTTGAAAAAATCTTTTCCGGCAAGCCCAACCGCCTCCGCCACGCTTACTTACGTGCCGTCGGATCGAGCATGGAGGACTTCTGCCGCGAAATGCGTGCGGCTCTCGACGCGGTCGATCCCACCATCCGCCTCGGCGCCTGCTCCTGCCTTTCGGTATGGGACCTTGACGGCACCGACACCTACACGCTTGCGAAGATCCTTGCCGGCTCCGCAAAGCCCTACACCCGGCTCATCGGTGCCCCCTACTGGGCGGCCTCCGGCAGCCCCGGCATCGGTTGCCGCATCGCCGACGTCATCGAGCTTGAACGTTCCGAGCAGTCTTACAGCGAAGATTTCCCCTTTGACGTCGACATTTTCCCCGAGGGCGACGCCTATCCGCGTCCGCGCTACACGACGCCCGCAAGCTACATGGAGCTCTTTGACGCCGCTTTGCGCTTTTCGGGCGGATTTGCCGGTAATCAGAAGTATATCTTCGACTACACCTCCTCCGCCGACTACGAGCGCGGCTACCTTGCCGCCCACAAGCGCAACCTGCCGTTATACGAAGCGATCGACCGCCTTACCGACGGGAAGACGGGCTCCGGCATCCGCGTCTACCACGCCATGAAACGCATTGAGGACGCCGATTTCACCGACGTCCCCGTTTCCATCGATTATTTGCAGAACGGCATTTTCCCCGTGTCGGCACGCTGTCTGACAGCCTCCGGCATCCCCACCGTCTACACGGGGACGGGCGTTGCCGGCATCGTCGGCGGCGAAAGCGCCCGCCATCTGCCGGACAGTGCTTTTGAAAAGCCGCTCATTCTCGACATCCATGCCGCAAAGATCCTTTCGGAGCGCGGCATCGACGTCGGCATCAAGGCGTTCACGCCCTCGCCGCTTACCGTAAACTACGAGGAATTCCCCTCGCAGAACGAGATCATTCCCCTCTACCACACGCCCGCTCCGCTGTACGATCTGTCCTTGAAAGAGGGTGTGCGCGTATGCAGTTACTTCGTCAGTGCCGCGATTTCCGAATTCGTTCAGCCGACCGACGTCAGGCTTCCCGCCGCCTTCACCTACACGAATGCCGACGGAGCCCGTTTTCTGGTGCTCAACTACACGGACCGTCTCGAACTCGAACACATCCGGCGCAACTACTGCCGCCCGCGGCAGATCACGGAGGCGCTTGCGTCCTTCGGCGTGACGCTCCCCGTTTCGGCACCCGGGAATCCCGATATTTACGTGCTCTGCAAGGAGAGCGAGACCGAAAAAGCCATCGGCATTTTCAACGGCTCACCAGACGCCGTATATGAGCAGAAGCTCGTCCTCGACCGTGCGCCGACCGCCTTCACCGGCATCGGCTGTGAGGTGCGTGCCGACGGAAAAGACCTCGTCGCCGACCGTATCGGTGCCTTTGAAGCGGCCTTTGTTCTCCTTCAAAAATAAGTGCATGATTTCGTGCGTACGGCACATACTAAAAACAAGGCGGAGCCAAAGCCCCGCCTTGTTTTTTTCTGTATATGGCCCGCCGATCACTCCGCGAGGATACGCACCTTCACAAAGGCTTTTCCGAGCGCCGCCGTCTTTTCGGACAGTTCCTTCTCGGTCATGACGTCGGTAAAGAAGACACTGTTTCCGTCGAGCTTTTCCACCTTCGTACCGCTTCCGAACGCCGAACGGATGACATCCTCCGACGCCTCGGTGCGGATATAGCACGCCGTTCTGTGCGACGCGATATCGCCGAGAAAATCCGCTTCCTCGTTCTTCCAGCCGATGCTCTTGCGGCAGTCGCGGATGATATCCAGCACGTCCGCCATCACGGCGCTCGCCGTCGGCAGACTGCCGGCACCGCGCCCGCAGAACAGCACCTTTTCGACCACGTTGCCGTTGACGAGGATGCCGTTGTACACGTCGTTGACGGTGGCGATGGCATTGTCCTTTTTCACAAGATGCGGCGCCGTCAGCGCGTACACCTTGCCGTCGCCCGCCATTTCCGAAACGCCGAGCAGTTTGATGACGTACCCTTTTTCGTCGGCATAGGCGATATCGTCATAGGTGATATCCGTGATGCCCTCACACAGAAGTTTTTCGGGATACACATGCTTGCCGAAGGCAAGAGAGGTGAGGATACTGATCTTGCGGCAGGTATCGAGCCCGCCGACGTCCGCGGAGGGATCGCGCTCGGCATACCCGAGCTGCTGGGCGTTTTTGAGCGCATCGGCAAAATCGCTGTGCTCCCTCTGCATCTTGGTAAGGATATAGTTGCAGGTGCCGTTGAGGATACCGGTCACGGATTTGATCTGATTGGCGGCAAGGCACTGCCACATGGGACGGATGATCGGGATGCCGCCGCCGACGGAGGCTTCAAACAGATAGCCGACGCCGTTTTCACGGGCAATGGCAAGCAGTTCCGCACCGTAGGTCGCCACCACTTCCTTATTGGACGTGACGACGCTCTTGCCGGCAAGAAGCGCCTTCTTGGAAAAATCGTATGCCGGATGTGCGCCGCCCATGGTCTCGACGACGATCATGACCTCTTCGTCCGCGATGATCTTATCGAAATCCATCGTGACGCGGTCGCCGAGCGGATGATCCGGGAAAGAGCGCTTATCCAGAATATATTTTACGTTGATCGGTTCGCCGTCGAGACGCTCGGCAAGCGACGCCCCATTCTTGGCAATGACCTCCGCAACGCCCGAACCGACGATGCCGAAGCCGAGAATGGCAATATGAATCATAACAAATCCTCCTGTACCGCAGTACCTTCATAACTTAAAAGCAGTATCAGTATACACCATTTTTTTCGCCAAATCAAGAGTTTTTTCAAAAAAACCGCCTTTTCCCGTAAAACAGCGGTTTTGTGCAGGTGATCATGAAGCAGAGATCTGTTGTTTCCGCGGCGTTGTCCCTTATCGGGCTTGCCGCCGCCCTTGCGGCGCTGTACCTCTTTTTCCGCTTTCTCTTCGCGCCGCTTTTCCCGTTTTTCACGGCGTTTATGCTGTCGCTTCCGACGCACCGCGTCATCGTCTTTGTCAAGCGGCACACTCCTCTTAATCATGCCGTATGCGCTTTTCTCATACCCGCCGCACTGCTTGTTCTGTTGGGAACGCTTTTGTTCTTACTTGTGCGGGAACTGTCGGGAGAGCTCTCCCTTTTTGCCGCCTCTCTCTCGCCGGAAGGCTTTCAGAACGCCCTTTCCGCCGTGACGGACGGTATCCTTTCCCTTCTGCGGCGCATCTTTCCCCGCTTCGCCTATTCGCAGAGCTTCTCCGCTTTTTCCGACACCCTCGGCACGCGTCTGTTCTCCCTTGCCGAGCAGTTCATCGGCACCGTATGGCAGGGCGGACTTGCTTTTCTGCGCGATCTGCCCGACTTCCTGCTCGGCGTCGGCGTCGGCATCCTTGCCTACTTTTATTTCTGCGCCGACCACGACCGCCTGTTTTGCTTCGTGCGGCGGCGGATACCGAAACGCTTCCGCCGCGCGTGCGCCGTCTGCAAGCGGGGACTTGTCAAAACGGTCGGTGAGCTCGTGCGTGCCTACGGCATCCTTCTTTTCATGACGTTTGCCGAGCTTACCGTCGGCTTCCTTCTCATCGGCGTGCGCTACGCCGTCCTTTTTGCCGCCTTTACCGCCCTCGTCGACATCCTGCCGGTCTTCGGCACCGGCACCGTGCTCTTGCCGTGGGCGCTGTTCGCCTTTCTCGGCGCGGATCGCCGTCTGGCGCTCTGTCTGCTTGCCCTGTACGCCGTCGTCACGGTCATCCGGCAGATCGCGGAGCCGAGGATCCTCGGCTCTTCCGTCGGACTTCCGCCCCTTGCCGCGCTGTTCGCGCTGTATCTCGGTCTTTCCTTTGCCGGTGTCGCCGGTGTTTTCCTCTTTCCCGCCGGTGCCGCCGTGCTTTACGGACTATACAAAAGCGTCCGGCGCGACCTCGGTGCCCGTCAGTCCCTGCCGCGCAGTGCCGCACGTAATTTTTCCACCGCGCCCGATTCCAATCTCGACACGTAAGAGCGTGAAATGCCCATGCTCTGCGCCACCTCCCGCTGGGTGACGGGCTTTGTGCCGAACAGCCCGTACCGCAGAGTCACGATGCGCTTTTCCGTCGGCGTCAGCACGCTTTCCACGGCGGACAGCATGGCTTCGATGCGGATTTTCAGGTCTATTTTGTCGGCAATGTCGTCATCGGAACGGATAATATCCATATACGTGAGCGGATTGCCGTCCTTGTCGGTCTCGACCGGCTCGTCGAGCGACGTTTCGAGCGCCTGCTTCTTCTGCGAGCGGAAATACATCAGAATCTCGTTCTGCAAGCACTTCCCGGCATAGGTGGCAAAGCGTGTGCCGCTTTCGGGATGAAACGAGTCGATGGCCTTGATGAGCCCGATGGTGCCGATGGAAATGAGGTCGTCGGGATCACAGCCGGAATAATAGTATTTTTTGGCAATGTGCGCGACAAGCCGGAGATTGCGCTCGATGAGGATGCGCCGCGCCTCGCGGTCGCCCGCACGGCACCTTGCGAAATATTCCTTTTCTTCCTCTTTTTCGAGCGGCGGCGGAAAGCTTGCCGTCCCGGACAGTTTGAGAAACAGAAACCACACCCCGGCAAACCATTCAAGCATATCCGATCATTCCTTTCTTCCGTTTCGTGCCGTTTTGTTTCGTGCCGCGGACTTTTCCGTCCGCCGAAACGCACGTATTACAGTTTATGCGGAAACACCGGCGAAAGTTGTGTCTTTTTTTGATTTTTCCGCATAAATATGGACTGTGAAAGGAGAAAAGGGTATGGAGATATACACAGTATCCCCCGGCGACACCGTCTCCGGTATCGCTTCGCGTTACGGGTTGTCCGCCGGAAAGATCATTTCCGACAACGGGCTTCCGCCCGACGGGACGCTTGTCGTCGGACAGGCGCTCGTTTTACTGTTTCCGGAAGACGTTTTCGTGACCGAAAGTGAGACGGAAGCCGCTTCCCTTGCCGAACGGCTTTCCGTTCCGCTCCGTATGCTTTACCGCGACAACATCTTTCTGCGCGGCGCCGCAGTCGTTCCCGCAGGTGCGTCCGTCGTTGCCGCCTACCGCGAAAAGCCTTCTCTGTCCCGCATTCTCGGCGGCTATGCCTACGATTTCATCGATAAGAGCCGCCTGACAACGGTACTGCCGTATCTTTCCTATCTTATGCCGTTCACCTACGGTTTTACGGAAGAGGGCTCGCTCATCGCCCCCGACGACGGACCGCTCATCGAAACCGCCTTTACCTACGGCACCCGTCCGCTCATGCATCTGTCCACGCTGACCGCAGGCGGCTATTTCGACAGTTCCCTTGCCGTGCGCTTATTTGCCGACCGCGACGCCGTGCGGGCTTTGGAAGACGCCATCCTCGCCAACATCCTCGAAAAGGGCTACTACGGGCTGGACGTGGATTTTGAATATCTGCCCGCCTCGGAAAAGCAGAATTACGTCGATTTTATCGCTTCTCTCACCGAGCGGCTGCACGGGGAAGGGCGCCTCTGCGTCGTGGCGCTCCCGCCCAAGACCTCCGATGCCCAGACGGGGCTTCTGTACGAGGGCATCGACTACGAGGGACTGGGGAACGCGGCGGATTTCGGCTTTCTGATGACCTACGAATGGGGCTATCGGCTGGGACCGCCGCTTCCGGTCGCACCCGTTCCCTCGGTACGGCGGGTGGTGGAATACGCGCTGTCGGTCATACCCGCGGAAAAAGTGTTACTCGGCATCTCCAACTACGGCTACGATTGGCCGCTTCCCTATATCCGCGGCGAGACGGTCGCCACGTCCCTTTCCACCGTGCGTGCGTTGGAGATCGCCGCCGCATACCGTGCCGAGGTGCTTTTTGACGAGGTCTCGCAGGCGCCGTATTTTTACTACACGGACACCGACGGGCGTGAGCACGTGGTCTGGTACGAGGATGCGCGCAGTTTTGACGCCAAGGTAGCGCTGATCGCGGAATATGCCCTTGCGGGCGGCTTCATCTGGGATCTGATGCGGGAAAACCCGCAGGGATTTGTTACGCTGGGAGCGCGGATCGTTCCCACAACTGATTGACGCACGCCCAAACCGCGCCGCGTTGCGGCGCGGGGAGAACGATGTACTTTTTCTTGCAAAAGAGAAAAGAAACCCCTTTTTCTTGCAAAAGAAAAAGGGGTGCAAAAAGATTGCCGGGGAGTAGCCCCGGACCCCCTTACGTCGCAAAGGCGGCATGCGCCGCATCTTTGCGACGGTGGAAGAGATTTGCCGCAGTGTCACCAACCACGCCATGCAAAAAAACCGAGCCATGCGGCTCGGTTTTGTTTTTATTTGCTAACGGCGGCGTACTTCCGGAAATTCATGATTTATCGAAAAAGGATGATATGGTTAAATACGTCCCTATCCGGTTCCGCGTCCCTATCCCGCGCGCGAGAAGTTACTGCAAACAAAAAGATATGCGGCTCGTGCCCATGATTTTGCGTCGCCGTCGCCCGCGTTATGGCGGCGGCGACCCCTATCCGCGGGATACTGCGGCAGTTGTTTCCGCTTGCCTATGCTCGCGAAATGGGTGAAGCGGCACGCTTCCGGATAGAACAACATCTGGTATAGCCCCTCCCTTTGTACCTATCATCAATATTCGCCGCCACGCTGTTGTTTGTGCTATGTAACGCATCCGTGCCGCACGGTTTGGAGCTTGTA
>JAZRVE010000077.1:0-4552 GCA_045598975.1 Eubacteriales bacterium | reverse complement strand
CAATAGGGAAACGCTCATCTTTTTCGTGCGGACGAAAAAGTTGCAAAAAGACCGCTCGGGGCATGCCCCGACACCCCATCGCCGCAAAGGCGGCATGCGCCGCATCTTTGCGACGGAGCAAACCGTTATCACGGCGGCTTCGACACAGATTAGCACACACTCCAAACCATGCGGCACGGATACTTTACATAGCACAAACGGCAGCGTAGTGCCGGAAATTGCTGAAATGTACAAAAGGATGGGCTCGGTGAGATGTTGTTCTATCCTACTTTGCGTCCCTATCCCGCGCGCAGAGTTCCCGAAAGCTTTTGCCAAACCCGCCCGCGTTGGAAAGAGGCACAAAGCCGGGTAGGGACGTATTTAACCGTATCATCCCTTTCCGCAAATCAAGAATTTCCGGCAGTACGCCGCCACTTGTACAATAAAAACATAACCGAGCCGCACAGCTCGGTTTTTTGTATGGTGTAGTTGGTGACACTGCGATAACGGCTTGATCCGTCGCAAATCTCCCGACGGAGCACGGAGGTGCGGAGTCGGCATTTGCGACGCGGAGGTCTCGGAGGAAACCTCCGAGCGCACTTTTTTGCACTCCTTTTTTCTTGCGAGAGAAAAAAGGAGTTTCTTTTCTTCTTGCGAGAGAAAAAAGGAGTTCCTTTTCTTCTTGCGAGAGAAAAAAGGAGTTTCTTTTCTTCGTCTGCACGAAAAAAGTTGAATCGTCTTCCCCGCGCCGCAAGCGGCGCAAAATCGCCCGCCGGAGCACGGCGGGCGAGGGTGAAGCGTCACGCTTCTGTCAAGGTCAGCATACAGTCGGCAAAGCTGTCGTCAGCCTCCGAAATGTGTACGCGCTTGTCCTTGACAAGCTCCAACACCGCGAGAAACGTCGCGACGATCTCGCTTCGGCTTTCCGCATGCACAAAAAGCGCGGAAAAAGAACAGCGCCCGCTTTCCGTGAGCCTTTTCACAACGTGTATGATCCGCTCGTTGACGCTGACGTGGTGCGTCGTGCGGATGAGCGTGTTCAGATTCTCGGTCGACTGCAAGGCTTCCGCCCGCTCGGCGGCACGCTCGATGACGCGCTTGTAGGCGTCCTGCAAGAGAGACAGCTCGTGCGTCAGTTTGTATTCGCGGCTCTCGCTGTCGTCCTCCGGCACAAACGGCGGCTTCTCAAAACGCCCCGCATAGGAAAATTCCAGCTCGTGCAGGACTTCCGACGCCTTTTTGGCACGCTGATACTCCAACAACAGATCGACGAGCTCTTTCCGCGGGTCTTCCTCGTCCTCTTCGACGCGCGGCAGAAGCAGACGCGACTTGATGACCATGAGCTGTGCCGCCATGACGACAAACTCCGACGCCACTTCCAGATTGAATAAGTCCATCTGCCGGATGTATTCCAGATACTGATCGAGAATGAGCGAGATGGGGATGTCGTAAATGTTGACCTTGTTTTTGGCGATAAGGGCGAGAAGCAGATCGAGCGGTCCCTCGAAAATCTCAAGCTTAAAGGTCAGCCCGTCGCCGTCGGATACCGTGAGAAACGTCCCGTTTTCGGGCTCGTTTTCGTTTTCGATTTCGATCTCGGTCTCCGGCAGACTGTCGGCAAGCGTCAGATTTTCATGCGGCGCGATGGTGTGTTTCATACGGTGCTCCTTGAAAAGAAAGGTAATGACTCACGCAAAGGAAAAAGAGAAAGGCAGGCGCAGCGGCGTAAGATCGAGCAGAAAATCCATGCCCGATATGAGAAAAGCGCGCAGCGTATCGAGAAGATCGTTCAGAACGCCGATATACAGCAGAAGAAAGACGGCGATCATGATATAGCGCTCGTATTTGAGATAATAGTAAGCGATACGCCCCGGCAGGAGCACCGAAACGATGCGTGAGCCGTCGAGCGGCGGCAGGGGCAGCAGATTGAAAACGGCAAGCCCGACGTTGAGCAGAACGGAATACTGGCAGAAAAGAAACCAGATATAAAAGACGCCATCGCCTTTGGTAATCTGCTCCGGCACAAACAGATAGGAGAGCCGGAAAAGCAGTTCAAACACCAGCGCAAGCAGTAAATTAGAAGCGGGACCGGCGACTGCCACAAGGGCGGTGTCACGCTTGTAATGCTTGAAATTGCGCGGGTTGACCGGCACGGGCGTCGCGTAGCCGAAGCCGAACAACAGCATCATGATGGTGCCGATGGGGTTGAGATGCACGAGCGGATTGAGCGTCAGCCGTCCGAGATTGCGGGCGGTGGGATCGCCGCAGCGATAGGCAACGTAGCCGTGTGCGACCTCATGAAACGGGAACGAGAACAACAGCACCAACACAACAATGCCGAACGCGATCAGGCTCTGCGTGGTGATGCCGCCGCGGAAAAGGGAAAGCAGCATGTAATACCTCCGAAAAACGTCAAGACGGTGAAAAATCTTTTAAGAAGCCCTGCTCCTCCAACCCCTCGAAATTCCGCTGGCGCAGGACCTCATACACAGCGATGGCGGCGGAATTGGACAGGTTGAGACTGCGGAGCGTCGGGCGCATGGGCAGACGGACGCAGCGGTCGAGATTCTTTTTGAGGATGGCCTCGGGGATGCCGGCGGTCTCCTTGCCGAAAATGAGAAAGCAGTTCTCCTTCGGATAGACGACGTCGGTGTAACAGCGCGGTGCCTTGGTGGAAAAGTAGTAATACTCCCCGCCGGCGGTGCGCTCGTAAAAGTCCTCGATATTGCGGTAGTAGGTGATGTCGAGATAGTGCCAGTAGTCGAGTCCGGCGCGTTTGAGTTTTGAGTCGGTGACGGTAAAGCCGAGCGGCTCGATGAGATGAAGCGAGGCTCCCGTCGCGGCGCAGGTACGGGCGATGTTGCCGGTATTCTGCGGGATCTCCGGCTCATGGAGAACGATGTTGAGTGTGTTCAAGTGAGGTATCCTTTCTGCGAAGAAGATCAATAGCCGAACTCTTCGCCGACGAGGATGACCTTGACGCGGTTTTTGACACGCTGACGTGCCATGATAACGGTGGAAGCGCAGATACGGTCGGCGCTGTCACAGTCGGCGCACTTGCCGATGACGGTGCAGGGCGTGCCGCAGTGCAGGCGGGTGGCGTTGGCGGGTGCGGCGATCTCACAGACGCGGCGTTTTGCCTCGTCGAGATCGCGGACGATCTTATTGTAGCCGGCGATGACGATGACGCTCGTCGGTCCGAACAGCATGGGAGCGACGCGGTTGCAGGTGCCGTCTACGTTGTACAGCTCGCCGTTTTCCGTGATGGCGTTGGCGCTTGAAAAGAAGACGTCAGCGGAAAAAGCCTGGCGGAAGATCTGTTGTTTTTCCTCCGGCGAAAGTCCTTCGCGGTAGCGGTCGAGAAAGCGGTAAGGTCCCGAGCGCAGAAGTTCGAGCACGCCCACCTCGTCGAGCGTCACCGAGCCGCCGACGGCGATGCTGTCACCGAGTTTAAGGTATTCTTTTACGATTTCGAGGGCTTCTTCACGGCTTTCGGTACATTCGCAGGACATATTGTTATGCCGCAGGGCTTCTGCCGTGCGCTCCATCTTCATGCGGATGATGCTGTATTTGTTTTTATCCATGAGAGAACTCCTTTCGCATAGCTTTTTTATCAGTATACCACGAGAGGAAAACAAAAGCAATGGACGAATTGTTATATTTATTTGAAAGAATCGTGCCGAAAGCACGATTCTTTCCGATGAGAAAAGAACCTACTTTTTTTCTCGCAAGAGAAAAAAGTAGGGCAATCTCCTTTTTTTCAAAAAGGAGATCAAAGATTGCCGGGGAGTAGCCCCGGCCCCCCTCTCCGCAAAACGGAAGACGTTTTGCGGAGGTGCCATGCCTTATCACGGCGGCATCGGTACGGGACACGCACAAACCCCAAACCGTGCGGCACGGATGCGTTACATGGCGCAAACGGCGGCGTAGTGCCGGATATTGATGATATGTACAAAGGGATGGTCTATACAAGATGTTATTCTATCCGGCTCTGCGGCTCTATCCGGCGCGGGCGGGGTTTCAAAAAGTATTATCGTGTCCGGCTCGCGGATTGGGTGAAGCGGCACGCTTCGCGTAGTACCGGATATTGATGATATGCACAAAAGGATGGGCTACATGAGATGTTATTCCATCCGGCTCTGCGGCTCTGTCCGGCGCGGGCGGGTTTGGCAAAAATTTACGGAAACTCTGCGCGCGGGATAGGGACGCAGAGTTGGTCAGGGACGTATTTCACTGCACCGTCCGTTTTCGTAAATCATGAATTTCCGGAAGTACGCCGCCGTTTGTGCTATGTATCGTATCCGTGCCGCACGGCTTGGAGTTTGTTCTTGTCCTGCATCGGTGTTGCCGTGATTTTTTCTTGTTCCGTCGCAAAGATGCGGCGCATGCCGCCTTTGCGACGATGGGGTCTCGGGGCATGCCCCGAGCGGGCTTGTTGCAACTTTTTCGTCCGCACGAAAAAGTTGAGCGTTTCCCCGCGCCGCACCGCGGCGCAGTATGGGTGCAGCGGCACACTGCCCGCCGCCAAGCGGCGAAAATCGGAGTCTCCCGCCCGGGCCCCGGCGGGGGCGGC
>JAZRVE010000076.1:0-50786 GCA_045598975.1 Eubacteriales bacterium | reverse complement strand
GCGGTTCAATTACTCCGCGAAAAGCTCTCCGCCTGACGCCGCGCCGCGATTGGAAGCCTTCTTCACTCCGCCTACGGCTTCGTTTCAAAGGCTTCCAATCGCGAATAATGCCATATCTTTTATTTTTTCCTCCTAAATGGCACATATCAATTGACAACGCAGACAACCGTGAGGAAATCCTTTGCCGGATTCTTGAAAAACGGCAAAAAATGTGTTATAATATATTGGTGTTATATACACGAGAACTGAAATCCGATCACGGAGATAACGTTGCGAAATAACTTGTTGTGCAAAGCAGAAAGAGGGATATATCATGAGCAAAACATTAGTTGCCTATTTTTCGGCAAGCGGCGTAACGGAAAAAGTTGCGAAAAAACTGGCGGAAGCCGTTGAAGCAGACGCGTATGAAATCAAGCCGGAGGTCAGGTACACCAAAGAAGACCTCAGCTGGATGAACAAAAAATCCCGCAGCAGTGTGGAGATGAACGATAAGAGTTTCCGTCCGGCGATCATCATCGGCGACGTGAACGTTTCCGATTATGATACCATCTGTCTCGGTTTCCCGATCTGGTGGTACGTAGCCCCGACGATCATCAATACGTTTCTGGAAGCGTATGACTTTGCCGGTAAGAAGATACTGCTGTTTGCCACCTCCGGCGGCAGCGGATTCGGCAACACGCTTGCCGAACTCAAACCCTCCGTGCCTGACGCTGAGATCGCAGAGACAAAGGTCCTACGCGGGATCATCACCGATAAGAAGATTCAGGAGCTTATCCATGAATACAAAAAATAAGATTATCCGAAAGTCAGGACTGATCCTTGTGATGCTTTCTGTTTTTCTGTCCGGCTGTGGAAAAAAGGAAGAAAGTGTTTTCCGCTCACCGGAAAAACTGAGCGATTATCTGTACTACATCGAGTATAACGACTACATTCCCGAAATAGCCGGAGACCTGCAATCGATACAGACGGGCGGAGGCTGTTCCACTGTTCGGAACGGGAACTTTTTCGGTAGGAATTTAGACATGAATTACTGCGAATGCGTGGAATTTGTCGTTCGTATGGATCACAGCGCCGACCGCTTTGCCAGTATCGGACTCTCCGCTAACCCGTATATTGGCGCAAACGTGGCGGAGATGTCCGAATATGAACTGATGAGGATGCCGACCATCACCAACGACGGGATCAACGAAAACGGCGTGCTGGCAAGCGTCCACGTGGTGCTTTCTGACGGCGTGGACGATCGGAACGGTACAAATGCGGGCGGTGAAGTCATCGACGGCCGCTATGTGGTGCGCTATGTGCTGGATCATGCCGAATCTGCCGAGCACGCGGTTTCCCTGCTTGAAAATACCGATATCGTGGGCGGCTTCGGAAAATACGGACTGCACTGGGTGATTGCGGATCAAAAGGACACCTATATCGTGGAAGTGATCGAAGGTAAGCTCGCGGTCAGCCAAAACGAGTATAATTTCATGACAAATTTCTATCTGAATTACGGACCCGTGCAGAAAACGCAGACGGTGGGCGGAAACATCTTCGAAAACCTTCCGCTTCTCAACGAGTGTGCCATCGGCGTGGAACGGTGGAACTATCTCCGTGCGCATTATGAAGAAAGCGCCACGTTTGAAGGCATGGCAAAACTGATGGAAAGCGTGAAAGCCACGACGGTATACGCGCAGAGTGAGGACGAGCTTTGGCTCACGGAACACTCCGAGGACGGTTTGACGATTCACAGCTCACGGGAAGATTTCCTGCGTGCGGCGGCACGGCAGAAGGAAATGTACGAACACCGTGACCGCTCAAACCCGCAAGGCGACTGGATCACCTGGCACACGTCGGTTTATGACATTGAAAAAGCGAAGCTTTCGGTATGGTCGCAGGAGGACTATACCGTGCCCTATGAGTTTACGCTGAAATAAACCGTGCCGGCGTACGGCATCGTGCAGCCAAACCGTTTCAATCTTACACAAACCGACTGTATAAGGAGCCTTCCATGGCACGAAAACTATTTTGCGAGTTATCTCCGACCTGCTATCGGATATCGGTAAAACGACTGATCCTCAAACGCAATATCACAGATGCCTTTTCCGGGCGGAAATTTGCTGTTGTCAGACAGGAAGAAAAGCTTCCTGTTCTGATTTATTCGCATAATTCTCTCATCAGACGCAGACTGGGAAACGTTGATATGGAATTACAGAACAATAAGGCGCAGAATCTCGCCATCGCCGCGCCGAAAGTAAATTCCGTCATCATTCGCCCGGGAGAAACCTTTTCCTTCTGGAAACTTGTGGGGGCAACGACCGCGAAAAAAGGTTATAAAATCGGGCTGCAAATCGGAAACGGCAGAATCATGACCGGAATTGGCGGAGGTATGTGTCAGTTTACAAATCTGATCCATTGGATGGTCTTACATTCTCCCCTCGAAATCGTTGAGCATCACCATCACGATCAGTATGATCTGTTTCCCGATTTCAACAGACAGGTGCCTTTTGGGATGGGGACCTCTATCCATTACAATTATCTGGATTACCGTTTTTTTAATCCGACCGACGTGACGTTCCAATTGATCGTTTATACGACGGACGAGTATTTGTGCGGTGAACTTCGCGCAAATCGGACGCTCCCGTATTCCTATCACATCAAAGCAAAGGGAGAGCATTTTGAAAAGGAGAGCGACGGTATATACCGATGCGGAGAGGTTTATCGACGCGTGATCGATAAAATCACCGGAAATGAAGTATCTGTGGAACTGCTTAAAACCAATCACGCCCGTGTAATGTATGATATGGAGAGACCGTCATAACGGAAAAAGTTTCAAAAAACGCAAGAAAATTGTGTCTTTACTCTTTCTTTTTCAAAAAATATGTGATATACTATCAAAAAATGGGTGTTTAGGCAATTTCAAAAATTGTCAGAAAAGGGATCGCTATGAGATTTAACATAAAAACAGCGCTGATTTCTGTTATTCTGCTGCTTTTGCTGCCGTTTTCCTTAACGGGCTGCCGTCAAAACAAGCAGGAAAACGATGGCATTTTGTCGATCGACGATCTGAACGGCCGTGATTGCGCGGTGCAGACCGGCACCGTTTTTGACGAGCTTATCAAAACGGCGGCGCCGGAATGTCAGATACGGTACGCCAATTCCGACGTTGAATGCGCCGAACTGCTGCACATGGGCAAGGTATCCGCCTATGTCGCGGATGAGCCTATCGCCCGACTGTTTGCGGTGAAGTATCCGGAACAGAAGATTCTTGCCACGCTTTCCGTCGAAGGATACGGATTTATTTTCAACCGTGACGACGAAGAGTCCGCACGGCTCTGCGAACGGCTGAATGCGTTCCTTTCCGAGATCACGCAAAGCGGCGAGATGGACGAGATAAAGGATCGCTGGTTCGGAAGCGAAGAGGCAAATATGCGCGTGGACCTGGATACACCGGATAATACCAACGGCGTCATCACCTACGCGATCGACGGCGTTACGAAGCCTTTCTGTTACACAGTCGCGGAAAATGAGGTTGCCGGGCTTGAAGTGGACATCATGGCGCGCTTCTGCCGTGCGAACGGGTACGGATTGAATATCGTAAAGGTGGATTTTTCGGGACTTTTATCCGGCGTTCAGGGGAAGAAATACGACATCGCGTCCTCCTGCATTGCCATTACCGAGGAGCGGAAGCAGGCTGTCCTGTTTTCCGATCCCTACTATGAAGGCGGCATTGTCGTGGTGACGAATGATCCGGAGTACGTTGATACGAAAAGAACAGTCAATGTGTTTCAGTCTGTCGCGGAGAGTTTTAATAATACCTTTATCAAGGAAGACCGTTGGCGAATGTTCCTCGACGGCATCGGCATCACGCTTCTGATCACGCTTCTGTCGGCGATATTCGGAACGCTTTTGGGATTTCTCGTTTATCTTCTGTACAGAAAGGGCATCCGTTGGTTCAATACGATCATCGACGAACTGATACGTATTTCCGAAAAAATGCCGTCGATCGTGGTGCTCATGGTGCTCTACTACATCATTTTCAATTCATCGGAACTGAGCAACATATGGATTTCCATTATCGGCTTTATGCTGACGTTTTCGTGCTCTGTCGTCACACTTTTCAAGGCGGGCGTCGATACCATTGACGTCGGGCAGACAGAGGCGGCGCTGGCACTCGGATATACCGAACAGGAGACCTTCTTCAAGATTTTGTTTCCGCAGTCGCTCCCGTACCTGCTTTCCGGTTATAAAAGCTTACTGATCTCGCTTGTCAAGGATACGGCGATCGTCGGCTACATCGCCGTACAGGATCTCACCAAGATCAGCGACATCATCCGCAGCCGCAGTTATGAGGCGTTTTTCCCGTTGCTTGCGACGGCACTGCTCTATGTGCTGTTGGCTGACCTTTTGATATTACTTATCAAGTTAGTCGAGCTTTCTCTCAAAACCGAAGCGAGGAAACACGAAAAAAATCTGAAAGGCGTGAAAAACCAATGATCGAACTGCGGCATGTGAATAAGACATATGGTGATAATACGCTTTTGCGTGATATTAACGTGACGATCCGCGACGGTGACATCGTTTCCGTTATCGGACCTTCGGGAGCGGGAAAATCCACTCTGATCCGCTGTATCAATCTGCTGGAAAAGCCGACCTCGGGACAGATACTCATCAACGGTGCGGATATTACGGCAAAGGACGCCGATATTGCCGGCATACGGAAAAAGATCGGCATGGTTTTCCAGTCCTTCAACCTGTTTGACCATCTGACGGTTTTGGAAAACGTCATGAATCCGCCGATGCAGTTGTTGGGATTCACCCGCGATCAGGCACATGAAAAAGCGATGGAACTGTTGCGCACGGTCGGTCTTGAAGGACGTGCTTTTCAGTATCCGCGTCTGCTTTCGGGCGGACAAAAGCAGCGTGTTTCCATAGCGCGTATGCTTTCGATGGATCCCGACGTGATCCTGCTCGACGAGCCGATGAGTGCGCTCGATCCCGCCATGGTGGGGGAGGTGCAGTCGGTCATCCGAGAACTGTCCAAGACCGGTAAGACCATGATAATCGTGACGAACGAGGTTTCCTTCGTGCGGGAGATATGCAACCGTGTTCTGTATCTCGACCAGGGCGGCATCTACGAAGAGGGAACGCCGGAAGAAATATTCGATCATCCGCAGAAGGAGCTCACGCGGCGCTTTGTTCACCGTCTGCGCGTCTTTGAAGCCACCTTTACGGGTGCGGACGACGACTTCCTCGGCGTGTTCGGCGAAATGGAACGGTATTGCTATAAGAATCTGATACCGTCACGCGCCTGCAAGCGCATTCAGCTCGTCATGGAGGAACTGTGCCATGAGGTGCTCATCCCGCAGATCGCGGAGCCGTGCGTTTCATTTGTCGTGGAATATGCGGAAAAAAGCGGCAAGGCGTCGGTCATCGTGCGTTACAACGGTGAGCCGTTCGATCCGCGGGATTCGGATAATATCATTTCGCTGAAACTCATCATGTCGATGGCGGAATTTGTCGAATACGCGCAAATCGATGAAAACGGCTTTACCAATCAGGTGACGCTGTCCGTAAGCTCCGGCGTCGGAGAAGAAAAAAGGGCGTAACGGCAGAGATGCCGTCGGTCATACAAAAATCATTCAAAAAAACAGGAGAAACAAAAATGAACATCGTATGTTTGGATCTGGAAGGCGTATTGGTACCGGAAATATGGATCGCGTTTGCCGAGGCGGCGCACATTCCCGAATTGCGGCGCACAACACGCGACGAGCCGGATTATGATAAGCTCATGAAGTGGCGCATTTCGCTGTTGAAGGAGCACGGTCTCGGACTGAATGAGATACAGAAGGTCATTTCCACCATGGAGCCCCTGCCGGGCGCAAAGGAGTTTCTTGACCGTCTGCGTGCCCGGACGCAGGTGATCATCATAAGCGATACGTTTGAGCAGTTTGCCTCTCCGCTCATGCGGAAGCTCGGCATGCCTACCATTTTCTGCAACTCGCTCGTGGTGGGCGATGACGGCATGATTACGGATTATTATATGCGCGTGGAACAGTCCAAACTGACGACGGTGCGTGCCCTGCAATCCATTGGGTTTGAGACTATCGCCGCCGGTGACAGCTTTAACGACCTCGGTATGATCCGGGCAAGCAAAAAAGGCTTTCTCTTCCGCTCGACGGACGCCATCAAGGCGGCAAATCCCGACCTGCCGGCGTTCGAAACCTATGAGGAGTTCTATCAGGCGATTAAGGAGGCATTATAAGAGTGAAGTTCGCAAAACGAATTCTTAATTACGTGCGAACGGGACGACGTGGCTTGACAATCTCGACAGAATTATTACGGTATGTGCGGAAAGCAAAACCGACTCTTGACAATTCGGGACTGTTGTGCTATAATTAACGGGTATTTATGATAATGGGGGTAAAACGATGAACGAAAAGAATCAGACAGCAATGACAAACGAAGAAGTATCCATAGATTTTGTGGCGCTGTTGCAGCAAATATGGAAACAGAAATTTATTATAATTCTGTTAGCCGTTGTTTTCGGTGCACTGTTTCTGGCCAAGAGTCTGTTTTTTACGGATGATACCTATACCTCGGTCGGTCGGCTCTTTGTCAGCAGCCGTTCTGTTGAGAAAGCCGAGACGGATTCGATGACGTATCAGGATCTTCAGGTGGCAAAAGGCGTGACGCCGACTTATATCGAACTGTTGAAGCAGCAGGACTTTCTGGAGCTTGTCAGCAAAAAATGCAACTCGCAGATGGATTGGAAATCGATCAGAAAAATGCTTTCTGTGGTTGCTGTCGGCGAAACGGAACTGATAACCATTTCCGTTACGGATACCGATCCCGATGTGTCTTGTGATATTGCCTCCACGCTTATGAAGTATGCACCGGAATACCTGAGCCCGTTCTATGACGGACGTGTCATCGAGGTCACGAGCGTTCATTATCCGGAACTTCCCAATTCCCGCGGTACGGCAAAGAATACCGTGATCGGTATCCTTATCGGTCTGTTTTTGGGACTTGTGTATGCCTTTCTCCAATATTTGTTAGATACCAAGATTCACAATTCCGCCGATATCACCAAAAAGTACGGTGTCTCTATTCTCGGCGAGCTTGCCGGTGCACAGAATCCCAATGCCAAGAAAAATATGCCGGTCAAGTCGAATCTCAACATTATCAACAGTAAGAGCTCCTTTGATACGATCGAGACCTATAAGTCCATTCGTACCAACATCATGTTTTCCATTCCCAAGACTAATCAAGGCAAGGTTGTCGTCGTAACAAGCCCTGCTCCCAGTGAAGGAAAGACGACTACCGCCATCAATCTTGCGTTGACATTTGCTCAGACGGGCGCCCGGATTCTTCTTCTTGACTGTGACCTGCGCAAGCCGCGTATACACCGTTATCTGCAGATCGAGCGCGGTGTCGGTATTTCCAATGTTCTTTGCGGCTTTACGGAATTTGAAAAAGCCATCAATGTCGGAGTCAGAGAGAATCTCGATGTCATTACCGCAGGCGAGATCCCCCCGAATCCCGCCGAGCTTTTGGAAAATGATGAATTCGGCAATACACTTTCCTATTTGAAAGAACGCTACGATTATATTTTCGTGGATACGCCGCCGACGACGGTCGTCACGGACGCCATGGTAGCCATGCGCAACAGTGAAGGCGTTGTAGTGGTCGTGCGTGAGAACGTAACGACGTTTGACACGTTGAATGCGACGCTTGAAGATATCAATAAGGTTGGCAAGAAAGTGCTGGGCTGTGTTGTTCTGGATTCCTCGGAACACGCCAAAAAGTACGGATACTATAAAAACAAAAACGGATACCGCAACAAATACGGATATAAGTACGGCTATCGTTACGGATATAAATATGCCTACGCAAACCAATACGCCTACAAAGACGATGAAAATGAAAGAGCCGCGAAAGCTGCGGAAAATTCCGCTTCCCGTTAACGGCAGTAAGAAATCCCCCGATCAAAAATCGGGGGATTTCTTGTTGTCTTTTTCAGCGTGTCGCTCTTGACCTTTTTATATATTTGTGATATCATACTTCTGTATAATATCAGATAGCGGAAAGGATTGTAAGTATGAAACTGGAAGGCTTGAAAATCAATATTTTGGGAGACAGTATCACCGAGGGCGTCGGCGCTTCCTCGGGCGATTTCTGTTATCCGAACGTCTTTGCCCGCGAAAGCGGTGCCGTCGTGCGCAATTACGGTATCAGCGGTACCCGCATTGCCGGACAGCAGGTGGATGACGGAGCCGCAAACAACGTAAGCGGCGTCGAATTTGTTGCACGCTGTCTGACCATGGACGACGATGCCGACGTTATCGCCGTCATGGGTGGCACCAACGATTACGGACACGGTGACGCGCCGTTCGGAAATGAGAGCGACAAGACCGAAGACACCTTCTGCGGCGCTGTCAATCTGATGCTGGAAAGACTGATCGAAAAATACCCGACGGCGACCGTCGTTGTCATGACGCCGCTTCACCGCGAAGGGGAAAATGTGCCGAATATGCACGGTAAAGTGCTTGCGGATTACGTCAAGGTCATCCGCCGTGCCTGCAAACGCTATTCCGTCCCGTGCCTCGATCTGTATGCCATGGGCGGCATCTGCCCGGACATCCCGGCACAAAAGAAGGCACTTGCGCCGGACGGACTGCACCCGAATGACGCGGGACACGCGCTCATCGCGGCACGCTTAAAAGGGTATCTCGAAACGCTGTAAGAACGGAAACGGGGAATATATATGAAAAACAATCGCTTTATTTCACTGGCGGAGACTGTGCTTGTCCGTACCGCCTGCCTCTACGGTGCGGTCACGCTCATTTTTGCCGTACTTGGATCTTTTTCGGATAAAAACGCGTTGCCATGCGACTTTCTGCTGTTCACGGCACTGTTTTCCTTTGCGACGGCGTGGGGGACGGTACTGCGTGATTTCCTGCGTCGGAAGAACGCCGGGATATTGGCGGAGATGGCGGCGTTTCTTATATCGTTTGCCGCCTTTTTCGGCATCTATTGCGTGGGACCGCTCACGTCGTATTATGCGAATACCGCAAGCTCGAATCCCGTACTGCGTTACGTGGTGCTCGTTCTGTTCTTTGTGGTGATCTATGCCGTTGTCGGCGGTCTTCGTGCCGTCGTGAACGCCGTCTGCCGCCGTCATGAGCCGGAAAGCGAGTATCAGCCCATCTATACACAGCCGGAAAACCGATCGGAGAAATAAGAAATTATGGCGGAATATTCTTTTGCGGCGCCCTGCCTGTTCGGGCTTGAAAAATTCGTCGGCGAGGAGATCGACCTCTGCGGCGGCAAACGCACGGGCACAATTGACGGGCGCGTATACTTTACGGGGGACGAGAACGTTCTTGCCCGTGCCAACATCCGTTCCTCCTGCGCCGAGCGTGTGCTCATCGAGCTCGGGCGTTTTCCCGCCGATACGTTTACGGCTCTGTTTGACGGTGTCAAGGCTTTGCCGTGGGAGGACTTTATCGGCAAAAACGACGCTTTTCCCGTTAAGGGACACGCTGTCCATTCAGCGCTCCATTCCGTGCCGGACTGTCAGAGCATTATCAAAAAAGCCATCGTCGAGCGGCTGAAAAACTCCTATCGCACCGATTGGTTTGCGGAGACGGGGACAAAATATACCGTAGAGTTCCTTATTCTCGATGATGTGGCGTCCGTTATGATCGACACAAGCGGCGTCACGCTCCACAAGCGCGGCTACCGCACCGAAGCGGGGGAGGCGCCCATCCGCGAAACGCTTGCGGCGGCGCTTGTGAAAATCTCGCATCTGCGGGAGGACGTGCGGTTATGGGATCCGTTCTGCGGCTCCGGCACCATCGTGCTGGAAGCGGCAATGCAGATGACGCACACGGCGCCGGGTCTGTACCGTCATTTTGCGGCGGAACAGTATGCGTTTCTGCCGGGAAACATCTGGAAAAACGCACGCGAAGAAGCCATGGAAAGCATCCGTACCGACGTGCCGTTCCGTGCTGTCGGCAGTGACGTGGACGAGAGCGTGCTTGCCATCGCCAAAGCGAACGCAGGTCGTGCACGCATGGACAAATTCGTTTCGTTCCGGCACATGAACGCGCTTGACTTGAAAAAAGACGACGTGCGTACCACCATTATCGCAAATCCCCCTTACGGAGAGCGGTTGGAAAGCGTGCGTGCGGCACGTGAACTGTACCGGAAGCTCGGACAGGCCTATCGTGATTTTTCGCCGTGGCAGATCTATATCATCACCTCGGAAGAAGAGTTTGAAGCGCTGTACGGCCGGAAAGCCGATAAAGTCCGCAAGCTCTATAACGGCATGATCCCATGCCGATGCTATCAGTATTTCAAAAGATAATCAAAAGAATCAACGGGAGGAAATAAAGTGGAAAGTGCCGCTACCCGTCCGCTTACGGTATTAAACGGGATCAGCACCAAACGCGAGAAGCTGTTTGCCGGGCTTGACGTGCACACGCTCGGAGACCTGATCGCGTTTTATCCGCGCGCCTATGAGGACAGATCGCATATCGCCGAACTGTTCTCCACACCGGACGGTACGTGTGCGGCTTTCGTGCTGGAAGTGGTTTCCGCTTTTTCTTCCCACCGTATCAAGTCAAAAGCCACGGGACGCGCCATGACGGTACAGCATTTTTCGGCGGCGGACGATACCGGCTCCGTCAAGATCACGTTTTTTAACGCGGAATATCTGAAAAATACCTTTACGGTCGGGCGGCGTTTCCGCTTTTACGGGGAATTGAAGTTTGCGCCGGGCGGTCTTTCGCTGACAACGCCGGATTTTGAGCCGTACAGCGAGGCGCTCACGCTCGATCCGTTTCTGCCGGTCTATCCGCTGTGTGCCGGGCTGACGCAGAAGATCGTGTCTTCTTCCGTCAAGCAGGCGCTTGCGCTGTGTCTCGATGAGATCGTCGATCCCTATCCCGAGGAAATGCGCGTCCGGTGCGGGCTTATCCCGCTTGCCGACGCTTTGCGCGGCATCCATTTTCCGGGGAGTGCCGAAGAACTTGCGGCATCCCGCAGACGGCTCGCGTTTGACGAATTGTATCAGTTTTCCTATAAGGCGCTTTTTCTCTCAAAGGGAAGACGGGAGGGCACGGCACGCCGTCTGTGTTACCCGGATATGAAATCTTTTACGGCGACGCTCCCGTTTACGCTGACGTCTGCCCAGAAGCATGCCATACAAGACATTTTGAAAGATATGACGCATATGTCGTCTCCGACGGATGACGATGGCGCTCTGCCCGACACCGTGCCGCCTGCCATGCGCCTTGTGCAGGGCGACGTGGGAAGCGGCAAAACGGTCGTTGCCTGCGCGGCGCTGTATGCCTGCGCAAAGAATCACTGTCAGTCTGTGCTGATGGCGCCGACAGGCATTCTGGCAAGACAGCATTACGAGGAGATCGGAAAGAGGCTTGCGCCGTTCGGCATCCGCACGGTGCTTCTCGTCGGCGGCATGAAGGCGTCTGAAAAGCGGGAGACGCTTGCCTTGATCGAAGGCGGGGAAGCCGACGTCGTCATCGGCACGCATGCGCTTTTGGAAGAAAATGTCGTGTTTCACGATCTTGCGCTTGCCGTTACCGATGAACAGCACCGTTTCGGTGTCATGCAGCGCAAAACGCTGGAAACCAAATCCGCATATCTCATGCCGCACACCGTCGTCATGTCGGCAACGCCCATCCCGAGAACGCTTGCCCTGATTTTATACTGCGATCTCGATATCAGCGTCATACGGCAAATGCCCGTCGGGCGTCAGCCGGTCGAAACGTTCGCTGTGGGCGAAGACAAGCGCAAACGGGTGCTTTCGTTTATCCGAAAAGCGGTGGATGACGGCAAACAGGCGTATATCGTATGTCCGCTTGCCGAGCAGAAGCCGGAAGAGGAAATGACGGCGGATAACGATCTCAAATCGGCAAAGGAATACTGCAAAAAACTTGAAAAATCGCCGCTCGGCGACGTTTGCGTCGCGTACATCCACGGCAAAATGAAGCAATCGGAAAAGGACGACATCATGCTCCGTTTTTCAAAAGGGGAGATCGACGTCCTTGTCTCCACGACGGTCATCGAGGTCGGTGTCAACGTGCCGAACGCCGTCATCATGCTTGTGGAAAACGCAGAGCGTTTCGGGCTTTCCCAACTGCATCAGCTTCGCGGACGCGTCGGCAGAGGCTCTGACAAGGCATATTGTATCCTCATGTCGCCGCTTGTCGGAAAGGGCGACGGCGAATCGGACTGCAAGAAGCGCTTGCAGGTGCTGTGTGATACGACGGACGGCTTCGTCATCGCCGAAAAAGACCTTGAACTTCGCGGACCGGGCGAATATTTCGGCAAGAAACAAAGCGGCGCGTTTTCCTTTAAGCTCGCGAGCGTGACGGCGGATATGGAACTCATGCTGCTCGCCAAAGCGGAAGCCGAGCAGGCATTGCAAACGGAAATCGGAAAGGAACGTATCGACGGATGATAAACAAATATATCAAAGTATACGGTGCACGGGAAAACAACTTAAAAAACGTGGACGTGACCATACCACGGGATAAACTTGTGGTGTTTACGGGGCTTTCCGGCTCAGGCAAATCCTCTCTTGCGTTTGATACCATCTACGCGGAAGGACACCGGCGCTTTGTGGAATCCCTCTCGGCGTATGCGCGTATGTTTTTGGGACAACTCGATAAGCCGGACGTAGACCGGATCGAGGGACTTTCGCCCGCCATTTCCATCGATCAGAAAACGACCTCCAAGAACCCGCGTTCGACGGTTGGCACGGTGACGGAGATATACGACTATCTGCGCCTCCTTTACGCGCGGTGCGGTACGCCGCACTGTCCCATCTGCGGCAAGGAGATCGTCAAGCGTACCATCGACAGCATTCTTGATGAGATACTGACCTTGCCGGATGGAACGCGCTTTTACGTGCTGTCGCCCGTTGTCAAGGGGAAAAAGGGTACGCACGCAAAGCTGTTCGCAGACCTCGTCAAGAGCGGATATGCCCGCGTACGGGTTGACGGGACGGTGCTCAATCTTTCGGATAATATCGAGCTTGACAAGAATACGCGCCATACCATCGAAATCGTTGTCGACAGACTTGCCATGAAGGAAGATATCCGAACAAGGCTTTCGGACTCTGTGGAAAACGCCTGCAAGAAGTCGGGCGGTCTTGTTGTTATCGCCCTTTCGGAAGGGGAGGTGGACGGCAAAAAAGAGTGGATGTACTCGCAGAATTTCGCGTGTGTGGAACATAATATCAGTCTCGGAGAATTGGAGCCGCGTCTGTTTTCCTTCAACAGCCCCTTCGGTGCCTGCCCCGCCTGCGACGGCTTGGGCGAGACGTTCGAGTTTTCCGTCGATAAGCTGTTTCCCGATAAAACGCTCTCTCTCGCCGGCGGCGCCTGCGTCTGCAACGGCTTTAAAAGCATCACCGACAAATCGTGGAGTGCAGTCGGCATTTCGCAGGTGTTGGAGCCGTTCGGATGCTCCATTCACACACCGCTTGAAAAGATGCCGGAAAAGGCCATGCAGATGCTTCTCTACGGCGACGGTACCACCATCCGCTATTCCTATCACGGCTATCCGCTCAATTTCGGCGGCATCATCAACGATATGAAGCGCCGCTACGAGCAGTGCGAAAGCAATCCCGAACAGCACGAATACTACGAGCAGTTCATGGAGACAGTCGAGTGCCCGGTCTGTAAGGGCAAACGGCTCAAAAACGAGGCACTTGCCGTTACCATCGGAGATCTGAATATCAACGAGGTTTGCGAGATGTCGGTGGAAAAGAGCCGTGCCTTTTTCGACACCCTCACGCTTGCCGATCAGAACGCCGTCATCGCGGGCGATATCCTCAAAGAGATACGCGAGCGGCTCGGTTTTCTGTGCAGTGTGGGACTTGAATACCTGACACTTGCACGCAAGTCGGGCTCTCTTTCCGGCGGCGAAAGCCAGCGCATCCGTCTGGCAACGCAGATCGGCTCTTCGCTGATGGGGGTGCTGTACATTCTGGACGAGCCGTCCATCGGCTTGCATCAGCGCGATAACGATAAGCTTATCGCTACCCTCAAACGTCTGCGTGATCTCGGCAATACGCTTATCGTCGTCGAGCACGACGAGGAGACTATGCGCGAGGCGGATTATATCGTGGACATCGGTCCCGGCGCCGGCATTCACGGCGGCTATATCGTCGCGAGCGGTACGCCGGAGGAAGTCATGAAGAAAAAGGGAAGCGCCACGGCGGATTTCCTTGCCGGAAGACGCAAGATCGCCGTTCCTGCCGAACGCCGCAGGGGCAACGGAAATTTCTTGCGCGTCGTCGGCGCACGGGAGCATAACTTAAAAAATATAAACGTCGATATCCCGCTCGGTCTGTTTACCTGCGTGACGGGCGTGTCGGGCTCCGGAAAAAGCTCGCTTGTCAACGGCATCCTCATGCCGGTGCTGACACAGCGGCTCAGCCGTTCCACGGCGGCATGCACCGCGAACTGCGACGACGTGCAGGGCATTGAATATCTCGACAAGGTCATCCATATCGACCAGTCGCCGATCGGGCGTACGCCGCGCTCCAATCCCGCCACCTATACCGGGCTCTTTACCGAGATCCGCGCTCTCTTTGCCCAGACGCCGGACGCCAAGATCCGCGCATTCGGGCAGGATCGCTTTTCCTTCAATCTCAAAGGCGGCCGCTGTGAGGCATGTCAGGGCGACGGCACACTGAAAATCGAGATGCACTTTCTGCCGGACGTATACGTGACTTGCGACACCTGCCACGGCAAGCGCTATAACCGAGAGACACTTGAAGTTAAGTACAAGGGCAAGAGCATTGCCGACGTGCTTGGCATGACGGTGGACGAGGGATGCGAGTTTTTTGCCAACCTCCCGAAGATTTACCGCAAATTGAAAACTTTGCAGGACGTCGGACTCGGGTATATCAAGATCGGACAGTCATCGACCACGCTTTCGGGCGGAGAGGCACAGCGCGTCAAACTTGCAACGGAGCTTTCCCGCATGGGAACGGGCAAGACGCTGTATATTCTTGACGAGCCGACAACGGGACTTCACAGTGCGGACGTGGAACAACTTCTCAATGTTCTCGAAAGGCTTGTCGATCTCGGCAATTCGGTGCTTGTCATCGAACACAATCTCGACGTCATCAAGACAGCCGACTATCTCATCGACCTCGGTCCCGAGGGCGGCGACCGTGGCGGCACACTCATCGCCTGCGGCACACCGGAGCAGGTCGCGAAGTGTAAGGCATCGTATACCGGGCAGTATTTGAAGAAGATTTTGAAACCGCTTGCAGAGGAGAAAAAGAATTGATCATTTTGAGCGCTTCCGACGTAACGATGGAGTTCGGAACGGACGTGATACTAAACGGGCTCTCACTCGGCGTAAACGCCGGAGAAAAGATAGGCGTGGTCGGCGTCAACGGCGCCGGAAAATCTCTCTTTCTTAAAATTATATGCGGTCTGATACCGCCGACGAACGGCGATGTGTTCCGCTCTCCGAGCCTGACGCTCGGCTTTTTGGAGCAGAATACGGGACTTGATTCCGAAAACAACCTGCTCGACGAAATGTATCTCTCGTTCCCGACGCTCGTAACGGACGAAAAGAAACTGGCAGAGCTCGAAAAAGACATGAATGACGGCACCCGCACGCAGGAGGAACATCTGTCGCTTGCCGCACGGTACACACGGCTCGAAGAATCCTTCAAGGCACGCGGTGGGTATCAGTATAAAAGCCGCGTACAGTCCATGCTTTCGTCGCTCGGCTTCGGAAAAGACGAATGGGACAAGCGGGTCTCGCAGTTTTCCGGCGGACAGAAAACGAGGCTTGCCCTGTCAAAGCTTTTGTTGTCCGAACCGGATATTCTGGTGCTCGACGAGCCGACGAACCATCTCGATATTGCCGCGACGGAGTGGCTTGAAACCTTTCTGCGGCAGTATAAAAAGACGGTGCTCGTGGTGTCGCATGACCGCTATTTCCTCGACACCGTCACACAAAAGACATACGAAATCGAAAACGGGGAAGGGAAACTCTATTCCTGCGCTTACAGCGAGTACGTAAAACGCAAGGAAGAAGACCGTAAAAACGACGTCAAGCATTACGAGATCCAGCAGAAAGAGATCGCCCGTCTGGAAGCCTTCGTGGAAAATCAGCGCCGCTGGAACCGCGAGCGCAATATCATCGCCGCCGAAAGCCGTCTCAAAGCCATTGACCGCATGGAAAAGCTCGAAAAGCCGAAAGATGCGCCGCAGAACATCAAATTCCGCTTTGAGACAGACGATACCGTCAAGACGCCGCATAAACTGCTCGAAGTCTGCGAGCTTGCCAAAAGCTATCCGGGCAATCCGCTGTTCAGCCGTCTTTCCTTCGGCGTACACGGAAAAGACCGGATGTTCATCCTCGGAGAGAACGGCATCGGCAAATCAACGCTGCTCAAAATCCTCTGCGGAAAAGTGGCGGCGGATGAGGGACGCTTTGTCTATGCGGAAGGACTGCGCATCGGCTACTACGATCAGGAGCAGCAGGGGCTGAATGAGCATAACACGGTACTTGACGAGCTGTGGGACTGCTTCCCGGACAAAACGCAGACGCAGATACGTTCGGCGCTCGCTTCCTTCCGCTTTACGGCGGATGACGTTTTCAAACAGATAAGCGTCCTGTCCGGCGGAGAAAAAGCAAGGCTGACGTTCGCCAAGCTCATGCTCGAAAAGAGCGACGTGCTTATCCTCGATGAGCCCACCAACCACCTTGATGCGCCGTCGCGCGAGGTGCTGGAACAGGCGCTTGCTGACTATAAGGGCACCCTGCTCGCCGTTTCGCACGACCGCTATTTCATCCGCAAACTCGCTAACCGTATCCTCTCGATGGAACGCGCGGGATGCAGTGTTTTCGAGGGCGGCTACGAGGAATATCTCGCAAAAAGGACGGGAACACGCCTTGATGCTCCGGCGGAAACGGATGGGGAAGACGGCAGCGGCAAGAGCGCGTATCTGCGTTCCAAAGAAGAAAAGAGCCGTGCGCGCCGGGAAGAGAAGAAGCGTGCGGAAACCGAAGCGCGCATTGAGGAATTGGAGAGCGAACTTGCCGAAAACGCGGCCGAGCAGGAGAAATGCGGAAGCGATTATACGCGTTTGCAGGAACTTGCGGAACGTGCCGATGCGGCAAACCGTGAACTGGAAGTGCTGTATGAAGCATTGGAGGCTCTGTTGTAAGGGTTTTTATCAATTCGACAATGCGTAGAAAATTTCGCATGAAATTTGTGCATAATCAACAAAAACGTTGCAAAATTTCACGGCTTAAAAAACAAGATTTCCGAGCAATCATGAATAATTGATAAAATAGTAAAGTTGTCTGGATAAATAAAACAAACAGACAACTTTATTTTTTTACTTAAAAAGCCGCTTGAACAGAGGGATGCGGCAAAACGTAATGTATTGTTTCCGGTAAGATCGTCGTATTTTGTGAAATGTATGAAAAAATAATAATTTATGAATGTATTATCGAAAAACTTTGATATCTTTTTTGCGTTTTTATAAGTTTTCGACAAGTTTTGATTCCGAAAATTGTCACTCTTGACAAATGCCGAAAGGGATGTTATATTTATTGTATGTATTTGGGTATTTTTGCGCCTTTTTATGCCATTCCGGCGTATGCATTGCCGTAAAAATCTCTGCAAATTCTTGTATCAGGAGGACGTCAGCAATATGAAAACAGCAAAGCCCAAGAGCCGTGTCGTTGCCGTGTTTTTCGCGGTGATTCTGCTTGTTTCTTCGTTTGCGGGAACAATGGTATCTGCCGAAAATACCGCCGCAATTGCCGATGAAACGACGCACACGCTCAATTCCCTTGCCGATATGGCAAACCTTATGGTTTCCATTACCTACAAGGAGTATCTTGACGACAACGTCAACGCACACGACTGCGATGACGGCGTCGAGATCGCTTTCCTGCCGGAAGATCTGGACAGGGAGGCATCCACCTCTCTTGTCGGAGAGCCGGCAAAGGAAAAATACGTTCTGAACGAGGGCACGGTAAACGAGTCGGAAAAGACGGCGTATACCTATACCACCTCCAACGACGGACGTATCGTCTTTAACGTCACGGTGCCGGAAACGGCGATGTATTCCATCGCACTGGATTATTATCCCATCGAGGGCAACGGCTCGACCATCGAGCGTATCCTGCTCATCGACGGCAAGATCCCGTTCTCCGAAGCCCGCTATATGAACTTCACCCGTGTATGGCGCGACCTGGAGGCGGAAGGTTACAGCGTTGCCGACCGTACCTTTAAGTTGGACGTCAACAAGAACGAAATGCGTCCCGTCAAATACGAGAAACCCCGCTGGCGCAGTCAGTATCTGTCCGATTCGCAGACCTTCTACGAGGAGCCCTTCAAGTTCTTTTTAAAAGAGGGCGAGCATACCATCGCCTTTGAGTCGGCGTCCGAGCCGCTCAAATTCGCGGACATCCGTCTCTGCAAGGCACAGACGCTTCCGACCTATGAGGAATACCTTGCGTCTCATGCCGATGCCAAGCCCGTTTCGGCTGACATTTCCATCACCGTCAATGCCGAGACGCCTTACGAGACCTCCGAACAGGTCATCTATGCCATGAATGACCGCACCTCTGCCGCTACCGTTCCTCAAAGTACCAAAGCAACGCTTCTCAACACCATCGGCGGCAACGGCGGCGATAAATGGAAACTGACCGGGCAGTGGATCTCCTGGGAGGTCGATATTCCCGAAAGCGGTTTCTATTGCATCATCCCGCGTTTCAAGCAGACCGTCAGCGCAGGTCTCTTTGCTTCCCGCGCTATTCGCATCAACGGGGAATATCCTTTCCGTGAGGCGCACAATCTGCAATTCAAATTCGGTTCCGACTGGCAGACCGGACGTCTGAACGACGGTACGACGGAATTTGTTTTCTATCTTGAAAAGGGAAAGAACGTCATCGAAATGGAAGCTGTTCTCGGCAGAATGGCGACCGTCCTCCAAACCATTGATGACTCTACCGACCGTCTCAACGAATATTACCGCAAGATTCTCATGATTACCGGTACCGATCCCGATGAATATACCGATTATCAGTTCTCCAAACTCATCCCGGACGTCCTCCGCGGTATGCGTGCGGAAGCCGAGCTTCTCTATCAGACCTCTGCCGATATGGAAGCCATCATCGGACAGAAGGGTGAAAACACCGTCATTCTTGACCGTGTCGCCTATCTGCTCGACATCATGGGCAATGACCAGGACAAGATAGCCGTCAACCTTGACGCCTACAAATCCAACATCGGTTCTCTCGGCACATGGCTCCTCAACACCATGTCTCAGCCTCTTCAGCTTGACTATCTGCTGATCCAGCCCGCCGAAAACACCAAGGTGCCTCAGGCGGATGCCGGATTTTTCGAATCCTTCTTACATGAGATCAATTCCTTTATTCAGTCCTTCTTTGTGGATTACAACTCGATGGGCTCGTCGGTCTCCATCGCGGATATGGGCGATAATTCCATCGAGGTCTGGATCACGACCGGACGTGACCAGGCGAACATCATGCGTCAGATGGTGGATGACAGCTTTACGGCACAGTACGGCGTCTCCGTCAATCTGAAACTCATCGCTGCCGGTACGCTTCTTCCGGCAACGCTTGCCGGAACGGGACCTGACGTATCCATGGATGCGGACCCGGTCGGTATGGGTATCCGCGATGCGGTGGTGCCGCTGAACTACTTTGAAAATACCGATAACTACATGGACGTCGAAGGCTATGAGCATGTTCTCGGCTTCTCTGAGGTCAAGAAACTGTTCAATGAAGAATCCTTTGTCCCGCTGACGGTGCTTGACCCGGATAAGCGTGAATTTGTCGGAGAAGTTCTTCCCATCGAAGAGGACGACGGCGCCGAGTTCAAGGTCGTCAACGGTGTTGAACGCAACGGCGTGGTCGCTTACGGTCTGCCGTCCACCATTGATTTCCCGATGCTGTTCTACCGCAAGGACGTCTTCGTCCAGTTGGGACTTGAAGTGCCGGAAACGTGGGACGACGTCGAAAACGTTATCCGTGCGCTGTCCGAGCATCAGCTCGAAATGGGCGTCACCTCGACGCTCCATCAGATCCGTATGTATCAGACGGGAACGGAATGGTTCAAGTCCTGCTACGATTATGAAGATTACGATACGATAGACTACAACAGCCGCGATTATCTGCGCACGGTCGGTATCGAGTCCAACCTCGGCTCCAACAAGGCGCTTGACGCCTTCCAGCGCATGACAGAATGGTTTACGCTGTACGGTCAGCCGGTCGCCTTCGATTTCGCAAACCGTTTCCGCACCGGCGAGCTGCCGATCGCGATCTCCAGCTTCATGTCGTATAACCAGATGAAGTGCTTCGCACCGGAGATCAGCGGTCTTTGGGAATTTGTCCAGCTTCCCGGCGTGGAAAAGGAAGACGGTACCATCGACCACACAACGCCTATCACGGTCGGCGCCGTCTGTATGATGAAGGATGCCACCAAGGACCTTGCGCCCGGAGAGGACGTGACGGAATCCCGGCGTGCCATCAACTCCTGGAAGTACTTACAGTGGTGGGTCGGCACCGAGGCGCAGGAGCGTTTCGGTAAAGAGCAGGTCGCCATCATGGGTACGGCGGCAAAATATGCGTCCGCCAACGTGGAAGCACTGAAAGGGCAGTCGTGGACGGCACAGGAAAAGCGCAACCTCGATCAGCAGTTCAAGTCCTTGAAGGGAACGCCCATGTCGCCCGGTAACTACATCGTTGCCCGCTATACCAACTTTGCTTTCTATGCCGTGGTCGACGGAACGGAAGTCGCTTCCGAAGCCATGCTCGGGTACGTCGATGACATTGATAACGAGCTTACCCGTAAACGTGTGGAGTACGGCTTCCTTACCGCAGACGATTACAAAGCCTCGATCGGCTTGAATGAAGCGGAATCTTAAATGTTTGCCGAATATCGGATTAAGGAGTGAAATGAATGTCTGAAAAAGCAACTACCAATAAGACGCCGCTTCTCCGCAAGGACATGACGAAATGGCAGTGGACTTTGAGGGAAATGAAGGTCAACAAGGTCGGGTACCTTATGTCGGCTCCCTATTATCTCATATTCCTTACCTTTACCGTCGTGCCGGTCATAGCGTCGCTCATCCTTTCGTTTACGCAATTCAATATGTTGGAAATGCCGATTTTCGTCGGCGCAGACAACTACATCCGTCTGCTGCTCGATGACGATATTTTCTTGCTTGCATGCAGCAACACGCTGATCTTTGCGACCATGACGGGACCTGTCTCATACTTGCTGTGTCTCATCTTCGCTTGGTTCATCAACGAACTGACGCCGAAGATCCGTGCGGTCGTTACCTTGATTTTCTACGCGCCGAGTATTTCCGGTCAGGTATACCTCATCTGGACGACGCTGTTTTCCAGCGACAGTTACGGCTGGGTAAACGGTACGCTCATGAAGCTCGGTATCATATCAAGCCCGATACTGTGGTTCCAGGATACCAACTACATTATGACGCTCGTCATTCTCGTTGCGCTGTGGACCTCCCTCGGTACGTCCTTCCTGTCCTTCATCGCCGGCTTCCAGGTCGTGGATAAGTCGCTGTATGAAGCGGCGGCGGTGGACGGTATCAAGAACCGTTGGCAGGAGCTCTGGTACGTGACGCTGCCGGTCATGAAGAATCAGATGATGTTCGCGGCGATCATGTCCATTACGAGCTCGTTCGGTTTCGGTGCCATCGTAACGGCGCTCTGCGGCTTCCCGAGTGTCGATTACTGTGCGCACACCATCATGCATCATCTGGATGACTACGGAAGCACACGTTGGGAAGTCGGATATGCATCGGCGATCGCGACCATCCTCTTCCTTATCATGATCGGGTCTAACGTGCTCGTCAATAAATTGCTGTCGAAGGTGGGTAAATGATATGAAGAAATTCAAGATCAAAAAGCGTTCATTTAACCGCTCCGTCGGCGGCGACGTGGCGATCGACCTGCTGCTCATCATCTTCGGCGCGTTTATGTTCCTGCCGATGGTCTACGCCATCTCGCAGTCTCTGAAACCGCTTGACGAACTGTGGATGTTCCCGCCGCGCTTCTTCGTGCGCAATCCGAGCTTTGATAACTTCAAAGAGCTGTTCCGTCTCATGAGCGAAAGCTGGGTGCCGTTCTCCCGTTACATATTCAACACGGCATTCGTTTCGGTCGGCGGTACGTTCGGACATCTGTTCTTCGCTTCTCTTGCGGCATACGCCATGACCAAGATCAAGTTCCCCGGACGTGAGGGCATGTTCAAAGTCGTTTACTACTCCCTCATGTTCAACTCTACCGTTTCCGCTCTGTCAAACTTCATCATCATGTCGGCTCTCGGCTGGGTGGATACCTACTGGTCGCTCATCATTCCGGCATTCGGCTCGACGCTGGGCTTCTACCTCATGCGTCAGTTCATGGAGTCAACCGTTCCCGATTCCGTCCTTGAATCGGCACGACTTGACGGTGCAAAGGAACTCAAAATTTACTGGGAGATCGTCATGCCGATGGTCAAGCCCGCATGGCTGACACTTATCGTGTACTGTTTCCAGGGACTGTGGAACAGTGGTGCTTCGATCTTTATTTACAGTGAAGAGCTCAAAACCTTCAACTATGCGATCGGTCAGATCCTTGCCGGCGGTATCGTCCGTTCGGGCGCGTCTGCTGCGGCAACGGTCATCATGATGCTTGTCCCGATTTCGGTCTTCGTGGTTACGCAGAGTAACATCATCGAGACCATGGCAAGCTCCGGTATGAAGGATTAAGGAGGGGACAGACATGAAACAGTTGAAAAAAGCACTTCTCCTTATCACGGCGCTCTTACTTGTCATCGGCAGTATCCCGGCAGGCGCCATCATCCCGTACTCGACCTACACCTACGATATCGACGGCGAATACGTTGAATCGCCACACGCCTATGTTCCGTATGAATCCATCACGTCGCTGTCTCTCGGATTGGAAACGCCTTTGTCCGAGCCGTACGATATGTGCGTCGGCAGGGAAAAGGACCCCTCCGCCGGGATCAACGAGTATAAGACCATGTGGGACGGACGCATCTATGTCTCCGATAACGGCGAAAACCCGCGTGTTGTCGCAATCGAATATAATGAGGAGACCAGCAAGTACGAATTTCTCTATGAATTGAAGAATTTCGTCAATAACTGGGGCGTTCCGGATTCCATCGGTTCTCCGCGCGGTCTGTACGCCACCGAAGACGCGCTGTATGTCTGCGATACCAACAACGCCCGCGTTCTGATGTTCTCCACAAGAGACGGCATGGAATATGACGGCGGCGTTTACAATGACGGTGAATTTGTCCGCATCATCGAAGAGCCCAAGAGTGAGTTCTTCCCGGACGATCACATCTATAAGCCGATCGCGGTCGCCGTCGGACAGTCCGGTTACATCTACGTTGTTTCTTCCACGACCTATCAGGGTATCATTTCCATGAACAATGAGGGCTCGTTTACCGGCTTCCTCGGTACGCAGACGCAGTCCATGTCGCTCATGGATATGGTGTGGCGCCGCTTCCAAACGGCGGAACAGCGCAAGAAATCCGTCAAGACCGTCACGCTGGAATTCAATAACATCAACATCAACGACGGCGGCTTCATTTTCGCAACGACCGCTTCCATCAGCGAAGCAGACCTTTCGTCCGCCATTACCGGCAAGAGTATGGACAGCCAGTATTCGCCCGTCAAGATGCTCAATCCCTCCGGCGATGATGTCATGAAGCGTACCGGCTTCTTCCCGCCGTCGGGAGAAATCAACTTTACTGAGCTTGCTACCACCAACTATACCGTTACCGGTCCTTCCACCATCGTTGACGTGGCGGTCGGTCCCGAGGGTACGTGGTCCATCATCGACCAGAAGCGCCAGCGCGTCTTTACCTATGATGAAGACGGAAACCTGCTGTTTGCTTTCGGCGACAAGGGAAGCCAGCTCGGCAATCTGACCACCGTTCAGGCGATCGATTACGCAAACGACAATCTTCTGGTTCTTGACAAAGATAATAAGAACATCACCGTTTTCAAACGCACCTCGTATGCCGACGCGCTCATCAACGTCCTTACCTTGCAGCGCGACCGCGAATACGATGCGGCGTCCAAGGAATGGTACAGCATCTTACAGCGTAACTCCAATTTCGATATGTCCTATATCGGCATCGGAAAGGCGCTTTACCGCCAGGGCGGCATCGCCAACTACAAGAAGGCAATGACCTATTACAAAGCGGCATACGATACCGCGAACTATTCGGAAGCCTACCAGCAGGTGCGTAAAGCGTGGGTGGAAAAATACGCGCTCATCGTGCCGCTTGTCGTGATCGCGTTCATCTTCTTGCTCTCCAAACTGTTCGGATATGCCAAGAAGGTCAACACCTACGGACAGGTGTATAAGGAAAAACGAACGCTCAAAGAAGAGTTTATGTACGGCTTCCACGCCATGGCGCATCCGTTCGACGGCTTCTGGGACATCAAGCACGAAAACCGTGCCGGCGTCAAGGGCGCAACGCTCATCCTTATCATTACGGTCATCAGTTACGTTTACTCCCTCATCGGAAAATCGTATCTGCTCGATCCGCATCCGGGAAAGACGAACATCCTGCTCTCGGCGGTCTCCATTCTCCTGCCGATCGTCCTGTGGGTGATCTCCAACTGGTGCTTTACGACACTGTTCGATGGGGAAGGCAGTATGAAGGACATCTACGTCACGACCTGTTACGCACTCTTCCCGCTGCCGGCATTCCTCATCATCACGACGCTGTGTTCCAACATCGTATCCCTTGATGAAGCGTCACTGCTGACGCTCGCCATCGGTGTCGCGTATTTCTGGTGCGGCTACCTGCTGTTCTTCGGCACGATGGTCATTCATGACTTTACGCTGTTCAAGAACATCCTCATGACGCTTGTCACCATTATCGGCATGGCGTTCATCATGTTCATCGGCGTTCTGTTCTCCAGCCTCATTACCAAGATCGTCACCTTCATTTCGGGTATTATCACCGAACTGTCGTATCGCGTGTAGAAAGGAGTGAAAGTATATGAAATTCAATAAAACTATATGGATTTGTCTTCTTTCACTCGTTCTGCTTCTCACGTCTTCGGCGCTCTCCGTTACGGCGGCGGATGCCAAAAAAGACGAAGAGCCGATCAACTATCTGAAAGAAGTATACGCGACACCGGAAGATAAGCTCGACACCATGACGCTGTATCTGGAAAATGACGATTACGCCATTTACGGATTGGAGGTCACCGGCGAAGTTGCCATCCTTGTCAAGGAAAGCGGACAGATTCTGTTCACCAATCCCTACGACGCGGCTGCCTCCAAGTCCTCCGATGCCGTCAAGCAGCAGCTCATGTCGCAGATCATTCTGACGTACACCGATTCCACCGGTGCCATCGTTTCGTTCAACAGCTATGCGGATGCGGCATTTGCTTCGGAGGAGACCAAGCAGATTCACATGAATCCGACGCGAAACGGTCTGCGTGTGGAATACACCATCGGCAGAGAAGCCGTCAAGTACATCGTACCGCGTCAGATCGAGAAAAATGCTTTTGAACAGGATATCCTGTCCTACTTTGATCCGGAATCCCGTGAGTACAAAAAACTCGCCGCCTATTATATCCTGAAAGACCCGTCTACCCCCGGACTTTCGGCGGCTTCCGTATCGGCAATGAAAACGAGATGGCCGATCACGGAGAAATTCGCGATCTATATTCTGGATACGGCGATCAGTAACCGCGAAATGCTGGAACTGGAAGGCTATATCAAGAATAATACCTACTATAACGAATACGCGAAAGTCGAAGAAATGTACGAACTGCTCAATTACGTGGATACGTCTGCGGCACCGGCACTCTTCCGCTTTGCCATTGAGTACAGCCTCGATGAGTACGGCATCAAGATCAATATGCCGGGCAGCAGTGTTCGTTACGATTCCTCCAACTACACCCTCAAAAGCGTCAAATTCCTGCCGTATTTCGGCGCCGGAACGACCGAAAACAGCGGCTTCACCTTCGTTCCCGACGGATCGGGCACCATAACCCGTTTCGAAGACATCGGTGACAAGGCATTCACTCTTTCCGGAAAGCTCTACGGACGCGATTACTCCTTCCACGTGCTGTCCGGCACCACACAGGAGACCATGCGTTTCCCGGCATTCGGACTTATGCAGAAGCGCCCGCTCTATGCGGATGGTGTTGCGGCAGAGATTATTACGGAAACGACGGATGAAGAAGTGAACGAAGAGTCCGCGGAAGAGACGGATGAAACGCAGGAAGAAAAGGCGGAAGATGAGGAAGAAGAGGCAAAAGCGCCTGTTTCCGTTTCCGCAAAGCCGGCAGGAAAAGCTGCTGAACCCGTGATATCCGGCTACGTCAACGAAGGCTTTGTCGCGTACATGGAAGAAGGGGACGCCATGGCTGAAATTTCAGCCGATCACGGCGGTACCGTTCATAAGTTCAGCTCGGTTTACACGACGTTCTATCCGAAACCCAGCGATTCCTATGAGCTGGAAGGCATTTCGTCGAGCGGCAACGCCCAGTGGACGGTGTCGAGCGACAGACGCTATATCGGCAACTACACCCTCCGTGTGTTCCCGATCACCGGCGACGATGCCGATTATTCGGATATGGCGGAAAAGGTGCGTGAGTACCTGTTAGATACCGGCGTTCTTGCCAAAAACGAGCCGAAAGACGATACTTCGGATGACGTTCCGTTGTATATCGAAACCTTCGGTACACTGTCTTCCTCTCAGAAGGTCGCAGGCTTCCCGGTGACGATGCAGATGCCGCTTACCACCTTCGATCAGGTCAAAGAGATGACGGAAGACCTTGCTTCTGAAGGGATTACCAATATCAATTACCGCCTCATCGGCTGGTATAACGGCGGTCTGCGTCATTCGTCTCCCTCCAAGCTGAAAGTCGAAGGCAAGCTCGGCGGCGAAAAGGGGCTCAAAGAACTGACGGCTTATGCCGCAGAGAAGGGCATCGGCGTTTATCCCGACCTTGACTTTGTGTACGTCAGCGCCGTAAAGAATTTCGACGGATTTGATTTCAAGAAGGATACGGCAAAGACCATTGACGACCGAAGTGCCGTCTACCGCAAGTACAGCCCGCTGTATCAGGGCTTTGAAGAACGCGGAAAGCTTATCATAGCTCCGAAATCCATGCTGAAATTCTATGACGGAATCCGTGAAAAGTACGCATCCTTCGGCGCGTCCGGACTGTCCGTCGGCACCCTCGGCTCGGAACTCAGCTCCGACCACAATCCCGACTATACGCTCAACCGTGAGGACACCAAGACTATCGTTTCCGGACTGCTCGCCGATATGAAAGCGGACACCGGCAGTATCATGGTGGAAGGCGGCAACGCGTATGCGCTTGCCTATGCGGATCACGTGCTCAACGTTCCGCTTGACAGCAGTCAGAACATCAATACCAGCCTCTCCGTTCCGTTTGTCGGCATGGTGCTTCACGGCAACGTGCACTTCACGGGAAGCGCCATCAACCTCGACGGCGACTTTGAATACAGTTTCTTAAAGGCAATGGAAAACGGAGCGGATCTGTACTTCATTCTTTCCAAGGAAAACACCGATCTGTTGAAGCAGTACGACGATTTCAGCAAGTACTATGCGATCGGATATGATATCTGGCGCGATGCCAATGAAAATGACCTTGTTTCGACGTATAAGCGCTTTAACGACGCCATGAAGCGGGTCAAGTACGCATATCTGACCGAGCATGAACAGCTTGCCGAACGTGTGATTCGTGTAAAATACGATAACGACGTCGAATTTGTTCTCAACTACAATACACATCCTGTCGAAGTCGACGGCGTGGAAGTAGCCCCGCTCGATTTCGTACAGCGGTAAGGAAGGGAAGTGCAGAAAATGAACAAAATGGCAGTCAAAAGAAAGAAAGTCGCATCTCTTGATTCCAAAAAGGCAAGAGCCGGCTGGCTGTTTGTACTCCCGTTCTTAATTGGATTTGTCTTGTTGTACATTCCGATGCTGTTTCAGTCCATCCAGTTCAGTTTCAGCGATATCAAGATCCTGACGAATGCGGGCGGCGGAGGCGGCGGCTACGAACTGACGTTTGTCGGTTGGAAAAACTACGCAAACGCTCTGTTTTCGGATGCCAGCTACGTGCGGATTCTGACGTCAAGCTTGAAACAGCTTGTGCTTGATGTTCCCGCCATCGTCATCTTCTCGCTGTTCATGGCGATCGTGCTGAATCAGAAAATGATCGGACGCGCCGCATTCCGTGCCATCTTCTTCATCCCCGTTATTCTGACGACCGGTCTTATCGACCAGATCGACCAGTCCAACGCCGTCATGAACTACATGAGCTCGGCGGGCATCAACACCGGTGCGTCGGATGCATTGAAGGAGGCGGACGGCTCACAGATCGTCAATGCTCTTGACGTGACGGCACTGCTCGGAAACATGGCGATCGGTAAAGAGCTTGTCGATTACGTTGTCGATATCGTCAATAACATCTTCAATATCGTCAACCGCTCGGGCGTTCAGTTGCTGATTTTCCTTGCCGGTCTGCAATCCATTTCTCCTGCCATCTACGAATCCTGTAAGATGGACGGTGCGACGGGCTGGGAGACCTTCTGGAAGATCACGTTCCCCATGATAAGCCCGATGATCCTTGTCAATACGGTGTACACCGTCATCGACTCCTTTACGTCAAAGTCCAACGCGGTCATGTCGTACATACAGACGGTCTATTCCGGAACGACGCGATCGGCGCGTGTGCTGAGCTCCGCCATGTCGTGGATCTATTTCGTCATCGTTCTGGTTCTCATCGGCGCGGTGGCGGGTATCATCTCGGCATTCGTGTTCTATCAGCGTAAAGATTGAGAAAGGAGGAAATGCAGTATGAATCAGCAAAAGAAACTCTCCCGCAAGGAAATGAGAATTGATTTCGAGGGCAAGGTCAGCCGCTCGGAGCGTCTGCGTAACCGCGTTTTCTCCTGGAGATTTATCGGAAATCTGGTATGGGCGATCTTACGGTACGTTTTACTGATCGGTATCTCCTATATCATTCTGTACCCGTTCATCACCAAGATCGCGTCCTCCTTCATGAGCCCGACCGACTTTACCGACCAGACCGTCAAGCTCATTTCCCGGACGCCCTCGCTCGACCAGTGGATTTACATCATCAAAGAAAACAACTACTGGACGGCATTGTTCAATACGGCGCGTATCTCGCTTCTGTGCGGTGTGTTCCAGACGCTTATCTGCGCCATCGTCGGATACGGCTTTGCCAAGTTCAAATTCAAGGGCAGAACGCTTCTGTTCGGTGCGGTCATCATCACCATGCTTATCCCGCACGACACGCTTCTGCTTGCCATGTTCATGAAATTCCGTTACTTTGATATCCTCGGTATCATCAAGCTGTTTACCGGCAGTACCATCAGTCTTCTGAATACGGAATTTCCGGTCTACATTCTTTCCATTACCGGTCTTGCCTTTAAGAACGGACTGTATATCTTCATTTTCCGTCAGTTCTACAAAGGTATCCCGGATGAACTGGAAGAAGCCGCTTACATCGACGGCACCGGCGTGTTTGAGACCTATTTCCGCATCATTCTCCCGCTTTCCACCTCCATGATGACGACGGTCTTCATGTTTGCATTCTCGTGGCAGTGGACGGATACCTTCTATACCGCGTCTCCGTTCTTTACGGCGAGCGCGCAGCCGCTTCTCACCAATATCGTGAGCAAGATTCCGCCCACGCTGAAACTCGATTATGCGGCGTCCTCGCTTTGGAATTCCGCGATCACCAACACGAGCGGTCTGCTTGTCATCATTCCGTTGTTTATCATATTCCTGTTCGCACAGCGTTCCTTCGTGGAAGGCATCGAGCGCTCGGGTATCGTCGGATAAGCAAGGCAATCGAACAAATACAAAAAGCACGGGTTTTACCCGTGCTTTTTTGTATCTGTCGGATCATTCAGTCGGAGACGATGTTGCGCATCCACTTGTTGCTTCGTACGATGATAAGCCCCATAATGCACTTGATAATGTCAATAAAAAGGCTTATGGCGTACAGCGGCAGGATGGGAAGCGTTGTGAAATAAGCAACGACGAAGGTGACGGAAAAAGCGATACCGAGCGTGTACACGCTGTCGAACATAAAGGTGATAAAGGTCTTGCCGCCGGAACGGATGGTGAAATAGCAGGAGCAGGTGATGGAATTGAGAATGAGATAGATGGCGTAAATGCGTAACAGAGAGACGGCAAGCGTGCGGGCGGCAAGGTCGGTATTGCGGTAGAGAAGCGGGAAGAGCGGCGCGGTAAAATACAGAAGAATGCATAGGAAGAAACTGACGATAAGAGAGAATATGATGAGGCGCGTATCGGTGCGTTTGGCTTCTTCCATATCGCCGCTGCCGAGCTTATTGCCGACGATGATGGCGATGGAACTGCCGAGGGCAAGGGAGGCGACGTTGAACAGGTCGCTGATGGTAGCGGAAATGTTATAACCGGCAACGACGGTGAGTCCGCGTAAGGAATAACAGTACGTCAGAGCGGCAGTGCCGAGCGCCCATAAGCCCTCATTGATGAGAAGCGGAAAACTTTTGGGCAGGATGCGTCTGACAAGGGACATCGGGATCTTCGGGGAATCGTATACCCCTTTGAGAAAGGCAAAGCGTTTGTTGGAGTGAACGCAGAGAATCAGAATGAGCATTTCCACGTATTTGGAAATGACGGTGGCGATGGCGGCTCCGGTAACGCCGAGCGCAGGGGCACCGAAATTGCCGAAAATCAGAACGTAATTGAGACAGAGATTGGTGATGACGGCGACGGTTCCCGCAAACATGGGAAGCTTGGTGTTCTGTGTCTCGCGAAGCGTGCCGGCATAGCATTCCGTGATCGCCTGCGGGAGCATCCCGAGGAGCATGACGGAAAGATACTGCCTTGCATATCCGAGCGTCTGTGCGACAGACTGCGCGTTATCGTCGTGGAGAAACAGACGGATGAGGTCGTCTCCGGCAAAGAGAAACAGGGCAAGCGCCGCGGAAAATAAGATGAGATTGGTGTAGAGCTTTAAGCGAAAGGTCTTGCGAAGACCGTCGTGATCGCCCTTGCCGAAATACTGGGCGGTGAAGATGCCGATACCGGCGCACCCGCCGAACAGACAGAGATTATAGACAAAAATGAGCTTGTTGACGATGGCGACCGCCGACATCGGTATGGTACCGACACTGCCGACCATGATGTTGTCAAGCAGGCTTACAAAGGTGGTGATGCTGTTCTGAATCATGATGGGAACAGCAACGGCGAGAGCATTCCGATAAAAGGCTTTGTCGCCGAAGTAGTATGAAAATTTGGAGCGATCCATAGGCGTATCCTTCAAAAAAAGCATTGCCGCACGAAAATAACACGCGCGGCAATGCTTTGTTATTTTACTTTTTGGTGATGTAGCCCTTGCTGGCAAGGAACTCGGCGATGAGAACGCCGCCGCCGGCCGCACCGCGTAAGGTGTTGTGCGAGAGACCGACGAACTTGTAGTCGAACAGCGTATCTTCGCGCAGACGTCCCGCGGAAACCGTCATGCCGCCGCCGAGATCGCGGTCAAGCCGTGCCTGCGGGCGATCGTCCTCTTCAAAGTACTGCAAGAAGCGTTCGGGAGACGAAGGCAGATGCAGATCGTTGCCGAATGCCGCCCAGTCTGCGAGAATCTGTTCTTTTGTCGGCTTGTTTTCAAAGCGCACAAAAACGGCGGCCGTGTGTCCGTCCGTGACAGGAACGCGCAGGCACTGTGTGGTGATGAGCGGAGAAGTCGCGTTTTCGATGACGCCGTCTTTCAAAGTGCCCCAGATTTTGAGCGGTTCTTTTTCACTCTTTTCTTCTTCGCCACCGATGTACGGAATGAGGTTGTCGGTCATTTCCGGCCACTCACGGAAGGTCTTGCCGGCACCGGAGATCGCCTGATAGGTGGTGACGACGACTTCCTTGATGCCGTACTTGCGAAGCGGCGTCAGAAGCGGAACGTAGCTCTGAATGGAGCAGTTGGGCTTGACGGCGATAAAGCCGCGCGTGGTGTCGAGACGCTTTCTCTGTGTGTCGATGACCTTGATGTGATCCGGGTTGATCTCGGGAATGACCATGGGAACGTCCGGCGTCTTACGGTTGGCGGAATTGTTGGAAACAACGGGAGTCTCCGCCTTGGCGTAGGCTTCCTCCAAAGCGAGGATCTCGTCCTTTTTCATATTGACGGCGCAGAAGGTAAAATCGCAGAGCGAGGATACCGTTTTGACGTCCGCGGCGTCGTAAACCTTCATGCCTTTGACTTTTTCCGGCATGGGCGTCTTCATTTTCCAGCGTTCGCCGACGGCTGCCTCATAGGTGCTTCCCGCGGAACGGGCGCTTGCGGCAAGAACGGCGATTTCAAACATGGGGTGATCGGCAAGAAGGGTGATAAGACGCTGACCGACCATTCCGGTAGCGCCGATGATGCCGGCTTTGAGTTTCTCTGACATAGTGGTTCTCCTAACTTTAATTATATTGTGCACGCGGACCGCCGATGTATTTCGGACGGGTGCGGGCAAAGGTGACGGGGGCTTCGCCGATAAATTTTACGGAAAGACGGACCGGCACGGCGACGCGCTTCAAGTGCATCCCGATAAGGGTAGAGCCGATGTCCATTCCGTAATCGGCGTGTATTTCCTCAACGACGCAGGGGTCGGAAAAGGCGTGGTAAGCGGCGGTGGCAAGACTGCCGCCGGCGTGTTCGTGCGGTACGACGGTGACTTCGGGCAGCTTTTCCGCTTCTGCGACGGCACGCTCGACGACAAGGGCGCGGTTGAGGTGTTCACAGCACTGGCAGGCAAGCACAAAGCCGTATTTTTTGCTTGCGGCAAGCAGGGTGGAGACAAATTCTTCGGCTACGGCAAGACTGCCGCCCGTGCCGATTTTTTTGCCGATGACCTCGCTTGTCGAACAACCGACAACGAGAAGGACTCCCGGCTTTGGCGGGAACGCGGTAAACAGCTCGTCAAGAGCCGTGTTCAGTTGTGTTTTGCAATCCGGCATGCATATCATCCTTTCCGGTCGCATGGCGTTTGTGATACAGAACGGAGTTGATGACCGCTCCGATAAGCAGTAAGAGGCACGCGACGTATATCCATAATAACAGCATGATAAAGGCACCGATGGAGCCGTATATCAGCGAGTAGTTGGCAAAGTGATTCATATAGAACGAGAACAGACCCGAAACGACCACCCACGTGACAGAGGTGAAAATCGTACCCGGGAGAATATCGGACATGGTCTGCTTTACGTTCGGGATCCAGAAATAGAACAGAGAAACGATAAAGAAGATAAGCGCCGCCGTGATAAGCAGACGCGTCAGTTCCTCCACTCTGAAATCCGGAGGCAGATGAATAAAGGCAAGAAACTCATTGATGAGAGAAATGATCTGTCCGCCGAGGATGAGTAAGATGAGCGTAACGTAGAAAGCGATGATGATGAGCAGTGAAAACACAAGGGAAACGCCGACCTCGGAAAGAAAGCTCGCATAGTCACCGGAGCCGTAGATATGGCGTATAGTGCGCTTCATACTGCGCATGAAGTTGGAGAGCGTGTACAGCGTTAGCAGAATACCGATAAGCAGGTAGGAAAGCGAGTATTCCGAGCGGGAGATCGACTCGATGTAACCTGCGACGAGCGATTGCAGTTCATTGGGAAGCAGAACGAAAAACAGCGTGCTCTGCCAGTCAAAGCTTTTGAGAAAAATGGAAAAAGACGAGTAGACGATCATGATGAGCGGGAAAAACGCAAAAACGAGATAATACGCCGTTTCAGCGGCGGCAGACGGGATCCTGTTACGAAAGGAAGCGGAAACAACACGGTGAAGGAACGAATTTTTACCGGGAAAGGACATATCGCACCTCCGTAAACAGTAGTATGTATGTATTCTGCGTGATTACAGCTTGGTGAAGTCAAAGGCCTTGGGCGTCAGAGGCGCACGCGGCTTATAGGAAAAAATATCAAAGGAAAAATTCCGGCAGACGTCCGACGGCGACACGATCTTCAAGCGGTTTTTATACTTGCAGAAGGACTCGCCGTTGGCGGAAAGGGTGGAAAAATATTCGCAGAGCTCACAGCTTGGCTGTAAATCATCCGGCAGTTTGTTTTTTGCCATGACAACGCCTCTTTCCCACAAGAATTCTTTATATAGTGTAACACATATTTCCCGAAAAATCAATGATTTTACGAGAGTTTTTTCCCGTGCTGCCTGATTTTTTCGTCAGATATCCGGTTTTGCTTCAAGAGGTGACGCCAAACGGCGGCAAAGAGCAAGACAAACAGACTGAGAAAGGCATATAGTAGAGTGACGCGCGGAAAAGTGACGGTTTTTTCGGTCATGACGGAAAAGACGGGCAGAGTTCTGCGCGGCAGGAAGAAACACAGAAGGATAGTAAAAAAGGGCATGAGAACGGCGCCGGTGATGCGGGAAAACAGAAAAGGTCTTACGGAAAGTCCGTAGTCGCGGCAGACGGAAAACACCTGAAACCATACCGAAAGACCCGAAAACCCCATGCAGAAGGCACACATGACGAGCCCCGACGGAAACGGAAAGAGCCGGCAGAGCGTGACGGCGGAGGTCATCTCGAAAAGTGCGCTCAATACGACTTTGGCAAGCCCGTTTGAAAAATTCCCTGTCAAAAGACGGGCGAGCGTATAGAAAAACACAATGACGGACGTAACGGTGAGCAGAGCCTTGGCACTTTCGCTTACGGCGTGAAGCAGGGAAGAAGCATACGATGAGATCGTGAAAGGTGCACGGTCGCGTGTGCTTTTCGGTGAACGTGCGACAGGCGGCAGATGAAAGGCAAACGCGATAAGACGGGCGTTTGTAAGACACGTCAGAAGTTGAGCGCCAAGCAGAACAAAGCCTGCTTTCGGCGTCTGAAATACCGTTGTGCCGGCAAAGGAGAGGATAAAAGACAGCGAGCAGTTGTTGCAGAGGGCGACGGCGTGCTCGCAGGAGGCTTGGGATGCCTTCCCGTCGCGATAGGCGCAGCCGATGCTGACGGCACCGCTCGGAAAGCCCGCAAGAATGCCGAGCAGTACGTTCCCGCACAAGGCGTCCGGCAGACGAAACAGGCGTGAGAGAAGCGGGGATAGGACGGCACCGATGCGTTCCGTAATGCCGCATTCCGAAAAAAAGCGTGTCAGCACCATGTAAAAGAAAAGCGCCGGAATGACGGAAGTCGCGCAGAGCTTCAAGGCTTCCGAAGTTAGCTGCGGGTAAACGGATGGGTATCCGAGCAAAAATAAGAGCGGCAGCAGAAAGAAAAGCCACTCAAAAACGGAACGAAACCGATTCATATCCATAACCTCACTTTTTTTAATAAACTATATGGACGGACGGGCGGAAATATATCCGCATCCGCCGATCTGTACTGACATATTCAGGAGGAACCATGCATAATACTACCGTGGAACAGGAAAAAGGCGTTGCCCTTCCGGCATTTTTGCCGCAGTTTCCCATGCTTGAACTGTACGGCAGCAGAGAACTGCTGCTGGAAAATGCGGAAAAACTGGAATATTTTGAAGAAAACTGCGTCGTCGTGCAATGCAGACGGCAAAAGATACGGGTGGAGGGGAGCGGCTTCACCCTGCGGAGCCTTGCGAACGGCGCGCTTGCCGTTTGCGGCAGCATCCGCGTGATAACGATACTTGACGGAAAAGAGTGAAAAAGCTGAAACGGTATTTTATCGGGAACGTACAATTTCTTGCAATGGCGGATCATGCCGAAAGGCTTATCGACCGTCTGCGAAAGGATATTCCTCTGTACGACCTTGCACGAGCGGATGAAAAGACGATCGCTTTTTCGGTTTGCGAACGGGATAAGAAAAAGGTGATCGAAGAAGCGAAAGCACTGTCGGTCAGCTTGCGCATCCAGAAAGAAAGCGGCTTTCCGCTCGTGCTGTCGCATTTGAAAAAGCGCCCCGGGCTTTGGCTCGGAGCGTTGTTTGCCGCATGTATCATCGCTTTTTCGTCGCAGATCATATGGGAGGTAAATGTCACGGGTAACGAGCATGTGCCCGAACGGGACATCATTCGCACGCTCGGTGCTCTCGGCATCCGTGAGGGCGCCTTTATCCGGAAGGACGTACTCGACAGGATGTATCTTGACTTTCTGTTGAAAGAAAACCGTATCGCGTGGATTTCCGTAAATTTTGACGGCACTATTGCACGTGTCGAGGTGGACGAGGTCAAGGAGCATCCCGCACGCGAGGATAAGACAAAACCCGTCAATATCGTTGCCGCTTGCGACGGCATCGTCAAGCGCATCGACGCGCTCGACGGGCAGAAAGAGGCGCAGACGGGTGAAGCGGTGGTAAAGGGACAGCTTCTCATTTCGTCATTTTTTCAGACGCCTTTGTCCGGCACTGTTTTTCGGTGTGCACGCGGCAGTGTCTGGGCGCAGACCGAACGGACGTATGCGGTCGTGATTCCCAAACGTCGGGAAATTCCCGTGCTCGAAGAAACGGCATATTCTGTCCCGTCCGTCCGCATTCTCGGCATACGGATTCCGCTCGGTATCGGGAGAATGAGCGACGGTGAGCTTTTCCGAACGGAGTTCACGAGCAGGCAGGCGTGTCTGCTTGAAAATGTCCGTCTGCCGTTTTATATAGAAACGGAAAGCCGCCGCGTATGTCGGTATCACACCGAAAACGTAACGCACGAACAGGCGTCGGCGCGTGCTTCCGCCTTGCTCAAAGCGTATTTGTCCGATATTTCCGATGAGGCGGAAATCATCGGCGTGCGGGAAAGCGAGACGGAAACCGATGCGGATTATATCTTTGAGTACCGTCTCGAATGTCTTGAAAACATAGCAAAAGAAGTCCCTTTTGAAATGGAATGACGAAAAGAAAACGCAAAAAAGCCGATGAGGAAAACTCCTCGTCGGCTCTTTGCTTGGTTTGGATCAGAAGAGCTGTCCCGGCAGTTTCAGCTTCTCTTTTTCGGGGAATCCTTTGTCAAATTCTTCTGCGTCCGCTTCGTCGACGTAGTAGCCCTTCGGCGTCTGATAGACACCGGTGACATGTTCGAGATAGCCGGGTATCAGTTCCTTTGCGAGAAAGAAGGAAGCGTCTGCGCCTTCGGGCAGATCGTGGTAGCGAATGCCGGATTTCGACGCATAATCAAATCCGCATTTGCCGTAGAAACCGATATTGCCTTCAAACAGCACGGCTCCGTAGCCGAGCTCCGTCGCTTTGCGCAGACAGTAGTCGAGCAGATACTTTCCGTATCCCTTGCGTTTGAGCTCCGGCGTGATGCTGATAGGTCCCATGGTAAGCACGGTGAAATCCTTGCCGTCGTCTGTAAGAATGACGGTTTTCATAAACATATTCTGCCCGATCAGCCGTCCTTGATACTCCATGACAAAGTCGAGTTCCTTTACGAACGCCGGATCGTCCCGCAGGACGTGAATGACGTAATGTTCGAGACAGCCCGGACGGTAGACGTTCCAGAATGCTTCTCTGACGAGGTTTTCGACGGCACGGTGATCTTCTTTCTTTTCCAAACGGATGGTGATGTCATTTGTATTCATTATTTTTCCTCCTGAAAATTGTTGACGTCAATGCCTGTGAGGGCGGGAGGTTTGTGCGATCGTCGGCAAACCTCCCGGTTATGCGACAATCTCCGGTGTGTTGTGAAGTTTCAAACAGCACTCTCCTGAAAAATAATATTTATAACAAAGCTTTTCGCTTTATTATCATTTTAACGGTTTTTTGAGAATAGCGGCATACCGACGCGGATAGATGGGATTGGTCCTTGCCTTTTTGCGGATGACGATGAGCGCATGCTCGGAAACGCCGTCGCTTTCCTCCAAGGGAGCGGACCATACGTCTTCGAGCTGTCCGCCGAGAGCGGGAATGGCTTTTGCGGACAGCGACAGTTCGCTGTCGGGGCAGGTGACGTCGCTTTCTTTTTGGCTCTTATACGCGATGAAACAGCCGCCGACCTTGACAAACGGCAGACACAGCTCGCATAAGACCGGCAATGTCGCTACGGCGCGCGAAACGGCAACGTCGTAGGTCTCCCGAAGCCCTTTCCCGACAAGTTCCTCGGCACGTTCGGGAAATACGGAAAGCGTCCACCCGAAAAGCTCCGCGCATTCTTTTGGAAACGCAAGCTTTTTTGCGGTGCTGTCAACCAGGGAAAGCGTGATATCGTCGCGCATGATTTTGAGCGGCATTCCCGGGAAACCGGCGCCGCAGCCGATGTCGATGACCGACGCTTTCTGCGGGATGAGCCCGTAGGCGAGCGGGTAGAGGGAGTCGAGAAAATGGCGGGAAACGATCGCCTCTTCGGTTTTGAGCGCCGTGACGTTTGTGTGTGCGTTGAAGGCAATAAGCCTGTCGTACAGCGTGTCAAAGCGCTCGGCCGCTTCTTTCGTGCAGCTAATGTTCTTCTGTGAACAAAAAGAAAGGACTTTCTCGGATGAATAGCCCATGATGCCCTCCGTTTAACGGTTTTTGTCGAGGTAGTTCTGTAAAAGGATCTGTGCGGACAGGGTGTCGACCGCCTGTTTGCGTTTTTTGCCGAAGGTGCCGGTCAGATCCATATAGTCTGCGGCAAGCACCGTCGTCAGTCGCTCGTCGTAGTATTCGATCGGCACGTCCGGGCAAAGAGAGGAAAGAAGCGACGCGAAAGCCTTGATCTTCTGCGCCGAAGCACCTTCGGTGCCGTCCATGTTGAGGGGGAGTCCCAGAACGACTTTTCCGACACCGCGCTCGGCGATGACGGAAGCGATCTTGCTTACGGCGTCGCGCATTCCCGAAATGGTGACGGTCCCGATACCGCTTGCTAAAAAGCCCGTCTCATCCGACAGGGCAAGACCGACGCGCACGTCTCCGTAGTCGATGCCAAGTATCCGCATGATGTCCTCCTCAAAATAAAGTAAAAAGGGGTGAAATTGCTTTCACCCCGGGCAGAGCGTGACGATAAGCCGGGTTCTGTTTGCGACAGCTATCTATCTTGTCCCTGCGTCGCCGCAGGGCTCTTTGCCGCCGGCGGAATGTGCAGGACGACACGCCGCAAAAAAATGCGGCACTCCGCGGGCGTTGCTTCGGATAGGGTTTACACGGCCGCACAGTTGCCTGTACGCCGGTGAGCTCTTACCTCACCTTTTCATCCTTACCGTATATACGGCGGTACTTTTCTGTTGCACTTTCCCTAAGGTTTCCCTCGGCAGACGTTATCTGTTATCCTTGTCCTGAGAAGCCCGGACTTTCCTCACGTATGTACCTTTCGGCGTGATACGCGCAGCTGTCCGTCACGTTTCTTACAGTATAGCCGATTTCTTGATTTTTGTCAAGAAATTTTATTTTCGAAAAACTATAAGAAATTTGCATCTTTTCTTGAAATTACTATTTACAAAATGCGTTGTTTGTGTTACAATATCCATATATATGTAATTCTGTATCGCGAGGTATCCATATGTACGATCATAAGAACAAGCGCGCCGATGCCGCAAAGCCGTATCGCAAGCCCTCGCGCGATGTAGGCAAGCGACCGTATAACGACGGAAGCGACGACGCGAAGGAACCGCTTTGCAATGGCTCCGTTCCCGGCAGAAATGCCGTCAGAGAGCTTCTCAAAAGCGGCAGAAGCATTGAGAAGATATTTATCCAGAAGGGCGCACGGGAAGGCTCCGTTACCGTTCTTGCCGCCGAAGCGCTCCAACGCGCCATTCCGCTCATCGAAGTGGAAAAGGCAAAGCTCGACGCCCTCTGCGGTTATGAACAGCATCAGGGCATCGTAGCCATTGCCTCCGAAAAGGAATACGTTTCGGTGGAGGACGTGTTACAGATCGCAAAGGATCGCGGCGAAAAGCCGCTCATCGTCATAGCGGACGGCATATCCGATCCGCATAATCTCGGTGCCGTCATCCGCTCGGCGGAAGGAGCCGGCGCGCATGGGATCATCATTCCCAAAAGGCGTGCGGCGGGCATCACGCCGGCAGTTACCAAAGCGTCGGCAGGTGCGGTGGAGCACCTTGCGGCGGTAAAATGCACCAACGTGACGGAAACCATAAAGAAGTTAAAGGAACTCGGGCTGTGGATCTTTGCCGCGGAAGCGGACGGCACGCCGTATGATAAAGCGGATTTTACCGTGCCGTGTGCTATCGTCGTCGGCGGGGAGGATACCGGCGTATCCGAGCTTGTCAAGAAAAACTGCGATTATATCGTTTCTCTTCCCATGAGGGGAAAAGTCAATTCACTTAACGTATCCAACGCCGCCGCCGTTTTGTTGTATGAAGCGGTGCGCCAACGTATGCAATAAAGCGGAATAAGAAAGAAAAGAGGGACAGCGCATGAACGGAAAAAATGAAAAGCAATCCGGAAAGGATTGGAAGAACATATTTGGTGATGACGGTGCCGCAGGCCAGACCGAGGAAGAATTTGCCGCCTCTGCCGAGGAGGATAACGCCGTGACTTATGATGATGTCGAACCGATCCGCGTAGAGCAGGACGCCGATGCCATCAAAGCAAAGATCCGTGCCATCCATGCAAACGCCATGAACAGTTACGCCAAGAGCGACGAAACCGAAGAATCAGAAGAACCGGAAGAAATCGAAGAAGACGGGGTAATCGCCGATGAGGTTCTTGAAGAAGATACCGACGACTTTGCCGAAGAAGAAGGGGCGGAATCAGCTGACAACGGTGTGCCGGAGCGGGACGCCATGAAAAAACTGCTGAACGTTCTGAAAGACGGCGAAAAAAGCGGCAAGTCTTCGTCTTCCCAGAATGATAATGTCAAAAAAACGCGCATCATGGATATGATAAAACCGAAAGATGCGACCACCACTAATACGGCGGAAACGCCCATCGTGCAGGAGGAAGAAAACCGCTATCCGTTTTCGGCGGAATACGATTCGCCCGTGCAGAAGAACACCTTCTTCGCCAAATTCCGTGCCGATGTCATAAAACATGCGATCTTTCTGCTGTTGTCCCTTATTTCGACGGCACTGTGTTGTTGGATCGAGATCGGACACGCCGCCGGGCTTCCGTTTGAAGCGTATATGCAATCGGGCCCGTACGGAAAAGTGTTCGTCATGACGGCGATCGAACTGCTCATGATCTCCGTGGCACTCAACTTTGACGGGCTGATCCGCGGCTTTTCCAAACTTTCCGTCAAGCGTCCGGCACCGGAAAGCGTGCCGGTGCTCGTTACGGCAGTCGTGTTTCTGCACGCCGTGTTCTCTTACTTTGTGGCGTATCAGTCCTATGTACTGCGCACGTACTGCTTCCTCGGCTGTTTTGCCCTCGCTGTGCTGTCGGTCAACACCTTTATCAAGAGCTATACGCGGTTTGCTTCGTTTGCCCTTGCCGTTTCGCCGTCCGTCAAGCTTTCGACGGTGCGCCTCGGCAATCTTGCGGCCGAATATACCGCATTCGCCAAGTACATGAACGAAGACTGCTATGCGGCGTCTGTCACCCGTACTGCCGAGGCGAGCGATTTTGTCAAGCATTCCCATGACGTGCCGAAGGTGTTTGTTCGGAGCGGTATCGTTTCTTATGTCATGCTCGCTGTCTCGCTCTTGTTCACGCTGGTTCTGACCTTCGTTTTCGGAAAGGACGTTTATTCTTCCGTCACAAGCGGCGTGACCGCCTTTCTGTTCGCCGCTCCCATAAGTTTTCTTGCTACGTCTGCTTTCCCGTTTTTCGCCGCCTTTCTCCGTGCCGGAAAACTGCACGGCACGTTCGTCGGGGAAGCCGCCTGCGACAACTATGAAAACTGCGGCGCGATTTCCTTTGACGATACCGAGGTGTTCCCGCCGAAAGCCGTGAAGGTTTCCAATATCAAGCCGTACGGAACGGTGCCGCTTGACAGGACTATCGTCAACATGGCAAGAATCTTCAAGAAGATCGGCGGACCGCTCAATTACATATTCGCAAGCTCCGTTGACGAGCCGGTATCTTCCTCCGATGTCACTCTCATCGAGACTTCCGCCGACGGCATCCATGTCAAGGTGGAAGAAAAGGACATTTTGGTCGGCAGGAGCAGTTATCTGCATCTGTTCGGCATCGACGTCCCGGTCGATGACGCCGACGAAAACGAAATGCGCTCCTTGACAAGCATTCTCTGGTACGTTCAGGACGGCGAGCTGTGCGCCAAATTCTATATTCGCTACACGCTCAACCGTTTCTTTGAGCCGCTTCTCAAAAAATTCTATGAGGCGGGCATCTGCATCGGCATCCATACGACGGACCCCGGTATCGACGACGCGCTTATCACAAACTGCCTGAAAAACAGCCGCTATCCTATCCGTGTTATCCGCAAGGATACCAAGGAGATCAGTCGCGTGGCGGAAACGGCGGACGGTTGTCTGTTCTCGGCTTCCTCCATCCATAATTATCTCAAATGCTTCCTTATGGCGGACAGTTTAAGAGGAAAATATAAAACCAATCTCATCCTTTCCTGTGTTGGTGCGTTTATCGGGCTTGTGCTTGCTTCGGCGCTCATCTTTACGGGCATCGCGTCCGGTATGTCCGCGATCGTCATTCTGTTCTATCAGCTTTTCTGGCTCCTGCCGCCGCTCGTTCTTGCTCTGTTTTCGCGGTAAATGAGCCACGGTGAGTTCGAAACCTTCCTCACGTTAATCAAAACTAAGGAGAAACCCGTATGCGATCCTCTTCTCTGCGCATGCTTGCCCATACGTCGCTGATCGCGGCGATCTACGTTCTGCTCACGTTGCTGTCATCGGTTTTCGGCTTGTCGGCGGGCATGGTACAACTGCGCTTTTCGGAATGTCTGTACTTTTTGTGCTTATATCAGCCGCAGATGCCGATAGGCTTGTTTATCGGCTGTGTTCTCGCCAATCTTGTCACGGGCTGCCCGCCGACGGACATCGCTTTCGGAAGCCTTGCGACGCTCATCGGCGCATATGGCGTCTACTTCCTGCGTAAACACCCGTTTGCGGCGCTGTGGATGCCGGTATTGTCGAATGCGCTGATCCTGCCGGTCGTGTGGCGATTCGCCTACGGACTGCCGGAAAATATGTGGCTCGTCAGCGTCGGCATTGCGGCACTGGAAGAAGCGCTTGCGTGTGTGCTCGGCGGGATGATCTTGAACCGCGTGTTTTTTGTAAACAAAAGGTAAACAATGCGCTTATTTCGCACCATACGGCGGAATTTGTGATAAAATAATCCGTTGTAATTCTTAACAGAGGGGAAAACTATGATTCGTAACGATTTAAGAAACATCGCCATTATCGCGCACGTCGACCACGGCAAAACGACGCTCGTCGACGAAATGCTCAAACAGAGCGGTACTTTCCGTGAAAATCAGGTGGTTGCCGACCGCGTCATGGACAGCAACGATCTCGAACGTGAGAGAGGCATCACCATACTTGCCAAAAACACGTCCATTCATTATAAAGACATTAAGATCAATGTCATCGACACCCCCGGTCACGCCGATTTCGGCGGGGAAGTGGAGCGCATCCTCAAAATGGTCAACGGCGTCGTTCTGCTCGTCGATGCCTTTGAGGGCACCATGCCGCAAACGCGTTTCGTTTTGCAGAAGGCACTTGAACTCGGACATCGCGTGGTTGTCGTCGTCAATAAAATCGACCGTCCCGGAGCGCGTGTCAACGAGGTCGTAGACGAAGTGCTGGAACTGTTCATGGCGCTTGATGCTACGGAAGATCAGTTCAACAGCCCGGTCGTTTTCTGCTCCGGACGAAACGGAACGGCTTCCATGTCGCCCGACGGCACCGAAACGGATCTCAAAGCGCTTTTCGAGACCATCATCAACCACATTCCGGCGCCGGAAGTGGATATGGACGCACCGGTGCAGATGCTGGTGTCCTCCATCGACTATAACGATTACGTCGGCAGAATGGCGACCGGTCGTATCGAACGCGGTGTCTTGAAAAAGAATCAGGACGTCATCATCTGCGATCATCACAATCAGCATGAGCCGTACCGTGCCAAGGTGGCAAACCTTTTTACTATCGAAGGGCTCAAAAAGAACAACGTTGATGAAGCTACCGCGGGCGACATCGTATGTCTGTCCGGCATTGAAAACATCACCATCGGCGACACCATCTGCGACGTCAATGCCGTTGAGCCGCTTCCGTTCGTCAAGATTTCCGAGCCGACGCTGGAAATGACCTTCTCGGTCAACGATTCGCCGTTCGCCGGGCAGGAAGGAAAGTACTGTACGTCACGTCATCTGCGCGACAGGCTCTACCGCGAACTGCTCAAAGACGTGTCCTTGCGCGTAGAGGACGGTACATCGAGCGAAAACTTCCGTGTCATGGGCAGAGGCGAGATGCACCTTTCCATTCTCATCGAGACCATGCGCCGTGAGGGCTATGAATTTCAGGTCAGCGCCCCGAAGGTGCTGTATAAGGAGATCGACGGCGTCATGCAGGAACCGCTTGAAGAAGTGTCCTGCGAGGTGCCGCAGGAATTTGTGGGCACCGTCATCGAAAAGCTCGGCGGACGCAAGGGCGAAATGATGGATATGGTGCCGCACGGCGACCGTACCAACGTCACCTTCCGCATCCCGACGCGCGGTCTGTTCGGCTACCGCAACGAATTTTTGACCGATACCCGCGGCGAGGGCATCATCAACTCGCTGTTTGTCGGCTATACGCCGTATAAGGGTGAGATTCCCAAGCGCACAACAGGCTCCCTTATTGCCTATGAGACCGGAAAAACGACTACTTACGGTATTTTCAATGCTCAGGAGCGCGGTGTTATGTTCGTCGTGCCGTCGCAGGATATTTACGAAGGACAGATCGTTGGTGAATCGCCCAAAACGGACGATATCGTCGTCAATACCTGTAAGAAGAAGCATCTGACCGCCATCCGCTCGGCGGGTGCGGACGAAGCGCTGAGACTTGTCACGCCGGTCATTTTCAGCTTGGAGGAAGCCATCGAATATATCAACGACGACGAGCTTATCGAAGTCACGCCGAAATCCATCCGGCTTCGCAAATCAGAACTTTCCAACGTCCAGCGCATGAAGAACAACGCAAAGCTGAAAGGCTGATACAAAAAAGGTATGCTTCACGTTTTTTAGCGCGGCATACCTTTTTCTTTGATTTTTGATGGGAGATGACCATATGCAGCATTGCAAAAATATCCTTTCGGTACTGTTCTGTGTTTTCGCGTTCTGCCTTGTGGCGTTTGCCTATACGGAAGAACAGCTTGACGCCGCGCACGTACTGTTTGACGTCGGCATGATGAAGGGAAATTCCGACGCTTTTTCCGCAGAGGGCATGAATCTTGACAGCTATACCACGCGCGCCGAGCTTGCCGTTACCGTTACCCGCCTTCTCGGAAAGGAGCAGAAAGCGAAGTATCAGCAGAATCCGCACCCGTTTGGCGACGTGCCGGATTGGGCGTCCGACTGCGTGGGATATCTGTATGAGAATTATCTCGTAAACGGCGTATCGGATACGCTTTTCGGCTCGGAGGAGCAGGCTTCCGTCAAGCAGTTCTGCACCATGTTGCTGCGGGTGCTCGGCTATGACGATGCGGCGGGCGATTTTGCCTACGATGATGCGCCGCGCTTTGCCAAAGAGATCGGTTTCCTGCCCCGAACGGTCGCCGACGAGGGGGCACTGCTGCGAGGGGATATGATGGTTTCCTGCCTTGCCGCTCTGCGGTCGAACCGGAAACGCTCGTCCTCCACGCTTGCCGAAAAACTCTTACATGAACGCATTTTCGATACCGCAACTTTTAACAGACTCGGCGGCGGGGAAGACAGGGCACTTGAAAAGTATTTTTCCGCCGTGCCGGATACCCTGTGCAAATTGCAGGTTCTTCGTGATGATAAAGAACGTATCGTGCTGATTCCGAGCGTCATGCTGGGCGACTACGGTCTGCGTGTGTTTTATACGAGTGATACGCAGAAGTTTCCGGCAGAGCTTGCACGTTATGCACCCGGTGCGGAAAATGCGCCCTCGTTTCAAAAAGGTGCTTCGTACTATCCCGATAACAGCGGTGCCGGATACGTCAAGGAACTGTACGTGTACGGGCTTTCCGATGAGACAAACGTGCGGCTTTCGGTCGTATCGACGTCAAGTGAGGGTGAGGCATACGTGATGCAGTCCCGTTCCGCTATCGTGTCGGTTTTGGACGATACCGTGACAAAAGACCTGCTGTCGGAACGCTTTGCCGATGTCCCCGAAACGGCATCGTTTGCTCTTGTCAATGATTATCTCGATGCGGTGGAGCTTGTTTTTGCAGATAAAGTTGGCGAATACGGTATTCACGTCTTTTATACGTCTTCTGACGAGCTGATCCCCGTTGAGATCACGCAAAACGGCAGTATCCGTTTTGCCAAAGGAGAGCCGATCTACGTATCGTACGATCCGGCAACGTATATCGACTCACTGACGGTGTACGGTCTTGAAAACAAGAAAAACGTCCGTCTCATGGTGCTTTTCGCAAGCAGTGAGTCGGCGCTCTACGTAACGTACGGAAGAAGCGAGATCGTCTCGCTTCCCCGATAAAATAGGGGGTGAAAACATGAAGACGCTCAAACGCCTTATGGCAATTCTTGCCGCGTCGGCCTTGCTCGGTTTGGGCACGGCGGCGCTGACGCCGGTGTTGAAATACGCGAATGCCGGCACCCAGAAGCTGTGGACGGAAGAAGGTTACTACGGCTCCTGCGTGCTCTGTGACCTCGAAGGCGACGGAACGCAGGAACTCGTTTTCTCAAATTATTCTATAACCGTACTTGATGCCGCAACGGGAAATCTGAAATTTCATGTCAATTCCGGGCATGACCGTTCGGAGCCGTTTGCGGAATTCGGCAAGAGCGTCGGTCATACCTGGTGCAGTCCCGTGGTACGGGACATCGACGCCGACGGAAGCCCGGAGATCATCACCGTGCACGGCAACGGTCTTGTCAGCGTGCTGGATGCAAACGGCTACTTCAAGAGCGGCTTCCCGCAGACGCCGATCGCGGCATCCGCACGTTCGTTGAAAGCGGAGGACCTCGACGGCGACGGCTTCTGCGAGATCATTGTCGGCTACGGCGCGGAAACGCCGCAAAGCGTGTACGTATTCAACCATGACGGAAATGTCCGTAACGGTTGGCCGCAACTGCGCGAGAATCTGCATGGGATCGAAGGCTTTGCCTACGGCGTGTTCATGGATAATATCGCAGTCGGCGATCTGGACGGCGACGGCAAAAAGGAAATCGTAGTGCCGACGGATACCGAATTTGTCAGCGTCTACCGTGAGGACGGTACGCCGTTTGAAGCAAATACCGCGGTTTTCGGTCGGAAAAACTGGGCGCATATCGGTACCTATGAGGACTATGCCGTCGAACAGCGCGGCGACAACGGCGGCTTCGGCTGGCCGATCGGCAACAGGGTGCTTGACAGGGAAGAGTTGTACAAACTTTCGTTCAGTCATGCCGTTTCCCGCATCGTTGACGTGGACGGCGACGGAAAAACCGAGATCGTCGTGCCGGGGCTTGTCTATGAGCGTAACGATACCAACCTGTATGATTCGTCGCTGTTTATGACGGTGTGCATCTTCAACACCGACCGCACACGCTATCAGAACGCGGCACTTGACGCCGACTGGCAGGTGTTGCCGACCGATCTCGGAAAGCCGCTTGTCACACACCCCGAATTTCTAGTGTCCGGCGTCTGTCAGACGCCGACCGTCTGCGACCTTGACGGTGACGGCATGACGGAAATTCTTTTCAATTCCTATAACGGCCGTGTCGAGTGCTTCTCACTCAATAAAGTCCAGCCGTATGCATGGCCGTACAGTCTCACCAAACGCACGTCGGCACTGTATGAATACGCTTCTCCCGTTGTCTGCCGCGATCTTGACGGAGACGGGAAATACGAGGTCATTTTCACCTCCTTCTACGATGAACAGCAGTCGTTCCCGTCATGTGTCGATGGCTCGCTGTATATCGTAAACTATGAAGGGAAACTGCTTTCCAAGACGCCTCTTCCGCCTGCAAAAGAAGTCGGCTCCTTCCATAACGGCGCCATGGGAGAACCGCTTGTCGCCGATATTGACGGCGACGGTGCACCGGAAATCGTGGTCAACACCCTGCACGGCGGCGTCTGTGCGTTTGATCTGATATGAGCGGGCTTTCTTTGCACGTCATCGCGCATCTGTACGGCGGCTATGATTCCAAATTTGCCGTGCCGCGTCAGAGCGGATTGACTGAGGACGTGGTTTCGCGTATCGTTTTTGACGAGCCGTACCGCGACGAAAATGCCGTCAGAGGGATTGAAGGCTATTCGCATCTGTGGCTGCTGTGGGGCTTTTCTCTCAACGAAGCCCGGGGAAAATGGTCGCCTACCGTGCGTCCGCCGCGTCTCGGCGGCAATAAGCGTATGGGCGTTTTTGCCACCCGCTCGCCCAATCGTCCGAATCCCATCGGGCTTTCCTGCGTGCGCCTTGTCGGTGTGGAAAAAACGGCGAATGAAGGAACGGTACTGCGCGTTGCGGGCGCAGACCTCGTAAACGGCACGCCGATCTATGATATCAAGCCGTATCTGCCGTTTACCGACAGCCACCCGGATGCCGAGGGCGGCTTTGCCGCGGAGGTGTTCGATAAGGCGCTGAAAGTGCAATATGAAAAGGCAGTTTCGGATGCCTTTTCTCCTGCTTTTCTTGAAGGCTTGACCGGAATCCTCGCACAGGATCCCCGTCCGTCTTATCAGCATGATCCCAAGCGGATCTACGGTTTTTCCTATGCGGGGAAAAACGTTTCTTTCCGCGTGGTGGGGGATACGCTGACGGTATTGGATGTCCGATAGCGTGTTTTCGATCGCCACGGTCGGATATCGACGCAAAAAAATAAAGAATGTACTTGTCGATCTTGCACAATTCCTTTTTTTGACTAAATCCTGACTATTTTTTAAATCCGTGCTAATATAACACCGTAGTTGAAAGGCTTGGGAACATCAGAACACGTTAGAATACAGAAATTGAGGTTATTCATGAAAGCTTGTATCATCCAGCCCCGCTATTGTGCGGATATAGACAAATCGGATATTCTGTTTGCCGAGGAACTGGCGCTTCTCGATAAGTGCGATGACACCATGGATGTCATCGTCCTGCCGGAGTATTCCAATACGCCGTGTTATGCGGCGACAAAGGAGCAGATGCTTGCTTCCTACCGTACCTATAACGATCGTCTGATGCAGAAGGTCAAAGAAACGGCGATCCGATGCAAGGCGACCGTTTTTATCAACGGTGTCTATGAGACGCCGACCGGACTACGCAATGCCACCATGGCGTATTCCAAAGAAGGGGAGTTTGTCGGCACCTACTTCAAACAGCACCTCATCCCGTCGGAAATGAACGTCTATGAGCTGGATAAGGAGTATACCTTTGAGCATGAGGAGCCGACCATCCTCACCATCGACGGGGTGCGCTACGGCTTTCTCATCTGCTATGACTGCTATTTTTACGAGAGTTATGCCAGTATTGCGCGGTACGATCCCGACGTTATCATTGTCTGTGCATATCAGCGCAGTGATACGCACGACACGCTCGTGACCATGTCGAAATTTCTTGCCTATAATACCAACGCCTACGTCGTGCGTTCCTCTGTCAGCCTCGGTGCCGATTCGCCGGTCGGCGGCACGGGACTTATCGTTTCGCCGAAGGGCGACGTCCTTGTCAATATGATGAACGACGTCGGACTCGGCACGGCGGAATTTGATCCGCACGCACGCTTCCTCAAACCGGCTGGGTTCGGCAATCCGCTTGCCGCGCATCACCACTATATCGAGGACGGCAGACGCCCGTACAAATACCGGCCGTCCGGCAGTGCCATTTCCCGCACTGATCGTCAGATGTTGTATCCGCGGCTGTGTGCCAATCGGGGAATGGGGAAGACGGCGCCGGAAAATTCGCTGTACGCAATAGGAAACGCCATCGCCGCGGGGGCGGACGAGGTGGCGTTCGACGTGCGAATAACAAAGGACGGTGTCCCGGTGCTCTTACACGACGCAACGGTCGACCGTACCGCCGTCGGAAACGGAAAAATCAGTGATATGACGCTTACGGAAGTAAAAAAACTTGATTTTGGGAGCAAATTTAGCGAAGCCTTCCGGGGCATCCCGATCGCAACGTTTGACGAAGTGCTTCAAAAGTATTCCTGCCACACCGTCATGAATCTCGGTCTTTCTCCCGACTGCGGCAACGGAAGCGAATTGCTTGCGTCCGTTCTGCGTCTTCTCAAAAAGTACGACTGCGAGCATCACGCATACCTGACCATCTCGGATGACGCCTTGCTTGAAGAGGCACACCGCACAGCACCGCATATTTCGCTATGTTGCAGGCAGGATCCCGCACAGCCGGGCGCTGTTGTCGAGCGTGCCGTTCGCTACGGATGTGAGCGTGTGCAGTTCTGCACGCCCCACTATGATGACGCCATGATAAAGAAAGCGCACGATGCGGGACTTATCTGTAATCTCTACTATGCAGATGAGCCGGAAGACATAGCAAACGCTTTCGCCGGCAGTATCGACACGGTTTTAACGAATGATTTTTCATACGGACTGCGCTCACGGTTTGATAAATAATAAAAAACTCACCACGATCAAGTGGTGAGTTCAGCCAGTAGACAAAGTCCCGAAAGGGGCTTTGTTTTTATGAAAAAGTATAGAAAAGAGTGAGAGAATATGGTATAATAAAGGAGAAAGAGAGGTAGGAAAAATGCTGACAAAAGAACAGGAAAAGAGAAATCAGATACA
>JAZRVE010000075.1:0-11726 GCA_045598975.1 Eubacteriales bacterium | reverse complement strand
CCCCCTACTCCGCAAAACGGAAGACGTTTTGCGGAGGTGCCATGCGTTATCACGGCGGCTCCGACAAAGATTTGCAGATACGCCAAACCATGCGGCACGGGTGGATTACATAGCACAAACGGCGGCGTAGTACCGGATATTGCTGATATGCACAAAAGGAGGGGCTATACGAGATGTTATTCTAATCGGCTCTGCGGCTCTATCCGGCGCGCGAAAAATTACTGCAAATCAAAGATACGCGGCACGCGCTCATGGCTTTGCGCAATGCCGCCCGCGTGGATGGCGGCATTGCCCCTGACCGCGGGACACTGAAACAGTTATTTCACTCGCTTACACTCGCGGAACGCCCCGCGCAAGCGGCGCGGTATGGGTGAAGCCACAGGTTTCATTTGAGTTCGGGTTTGCCGTCGTCGGCTTTTTCGTCAGCTTTCTTGACGCCCGTCACCTTGAAACCGCCCTTGGGAACATTCGGCTTGGCGTCGATCTTCTTGTCAACGGTCGCCACAGCCCATTTGCGGATCTTGATCTTGGTACGGTCTGCGCCCGTTTCGATGGTCACAATGTCATCCTTGATATGTACGACACGCCCGATAAGCCCGCCGTTGGTGGTGATCTCATCACCGACCATCAGACTGTTGCGCATATCCGCGATCTGCTTTTCCTGCTTCTTCTGCGGACGGATCATGAAGAAATACATCACTGCCAAGAATCCGATCAGCATGATCGGCATGGTCCATGCTCCCGCAAGACCGCCTGCCTCTGCCTGCGCTGCCGCGCCCTCCAAATAATACATTCGTTTTGTCCTCCTGCTTTTTCTTGCGTTCAGTATAACGCCGTTTTATGTACGCCATATAGATAAATGATAAACAATCAACTTTTCCGTCCGCTTTACGCCGTCGGTTGTACTTCTTCCGTTTCCAACAGCGTGAGCTTCTGGAACACGTCTGCCGCAAGTATGGTCAGAAAACGGCTGTTCGCATAGTTTTTCTCGTTTTCCGCACCGGTTCCGAACAGAGCGTCCCGCCGCATTTCATTGCCGGCACGGCGGATATAGCGGATGGCGTAGCGGATGCTTCGCTCCACCGACGACGAATTGACGCCGTACGCCTTTCCGATGTCGAAATACAGGTTCTGGAAGTGCGGCGGCTCATCGCTTTTCAAAATCGCCTCCACCGCCTTGCAGATGTAGAGGAAGCCGTCGTATTTTCCGGTAAGCCCCATGCCCCGAAGGGTGTTCGCCGTGCAGTTGAAAATGCTCGCTTCCGGCACACGGCACTTCTCGACCGGCGCCGCCGCGGATTTTACGTTGATCCCGTTGTCCGGGAATGCCGTCTGCGGTACGTTTTCCGCGACTCGTTTGGGTTTGTGATAATAGAGGATAGCTGTATTCATAGTATCTGTGTTTCCGTTTCCTTTGCGCGTCGGTTGTCTTATGCCTTGTTTTTCCGCCGTTCGATGAGCGGTGCGGCGCCGTTTTCCACGACGTCCCTTGTGATGGTGACCTTGCGGACGTCCGCGTCGTCCGGCAGAGAGAACATGAGCTCCGTCATGATCCCTTCCGTGATGGCGCGCAAGCCACGCGCACCGGTGTTGCGCTTTTCGGCGAGCTCCGCCACGCTCCGCAGAGCGTCTTCGCAAAATTCCAGTTCAACGCCGTCCATGCCGAACAGCTTTTTATATTGCTTGGTGAGCGCGTTCTTGGGCTCGGTCAGAATACGCACGAGCGCCTCGGTGTCAAGCGGCGTCAGCGCCGTGATGAGCGGGATACGCCCGACGATCTCCGGGATAAGCCCGTATTTGACGAGATCGTGCGCCTCGATGGAGGCAAGGATATCGCTCTTGCGGCGCTGTTCCTTGGTCTTGATGTCAGCGCCGAAGCCGAGTCCCTGCTTGCCGAGGCGGTTCTCGATGATGGCTTCGATGCCGTCAAAAGCGCCGCCGCAGATGAACAGGATGTTCTCGGTGTTGATCTGGATAAATTCCTGATTGGGATGCTTGCGTCCGCCCTGCGGCGGTACGTTGGAGACCGTGCCTTCCAAAATTTTCAGCAATGCCTGCTGTACACCTTCGCCCGACACGTCCCGCGTGATGGAGCGGTTCTCACTCCGGCGGGGGATCTTGTCGATCTCGTCGATGTACACGATCCCCTTTTCGGCGCGAGCAACGTCATAATCCGCCGCCTGGATCAGCCGAAGCAGGATATTTTCGACGTCTTCACCGACGTAGCCCGCCTCGGTAAGCGTGGTGGCATCGGCAATGGCAAACGGTACTTTGAGAAGCTTGGCGAGCGTCTGGGCAAGCATAGTCTTGCCGACGCCGGTAGGGCCGATGAGCAGTACGTTGCTCTTTTGCAGTTCGACCTCGCCTTCCTCGTCTTTCGTTTGCAGAATGCGTTTATAGTGATTGTACACGGCGACCGAGAGCGTCACCTTTGCCTTATCCTGCCCGATGACGTAGCGATCCAGCATTTCCTTCATTTCGGAGGGTTTGGGAAGGCTTTCCGCCGTCAGTTCCGGCTCCTTGTCATCGTTTCGGTGCTCATATTCGTCAAGATCGACGAACAGATCCTTGCAGACGTCCACACAGTACCGGCAGATGGCAAGTCCGTCCGGTCCCTTGATCAATCCGCCGACCTCACTCTCGCTCTTTTTGCAGAACGAGCATTTCAGTTCGCCGTTTTCAAATTCTTCTGCCATGTGTCCTCCGTACCGGATGCGGAGCGCCGCTTCGGCGCTCCGGGCATCGGCATTCCTTTCGGATGTTTTCGGATACTATCGGTTGATTCGGGATCGCTTTTACTGCTTCTGCGTGATGACCTTGTCGATCAGCCCGTAAGCGCAGGCTTCGTCCGCGCTCATGAAGTTGTCGCGGTCGGTGTCCTGCCGGATGATATCGAGCGGTTTGCCGGTCTGTTCGGAAAGCAGTTTGTTGAGTCTGTCACGGATACGCAGGATATGGTCGGCGTGAATCTTGATGTCCGCCGCCTGCCCCTGCATCCCGCCGAGAGGCTGATGGATCATGATCTCGCTGTTGGGAAGCGCGAAACGCTTGCCCTTGGCGCCAGAGGAAAGCAGGAAGGCTCCCATGCTTGCCGCCATGCCGACGCATACCGTCGAAACGTCGCATTTGATGTAGTTCATGGTGTCATAGATCGCCATGCCCGCCGAAATCGAGCCGCCGGGGCTGTTGATATACAGCGAGATATCCTTGTCGGGGTCCTGCGCTTCCAGATACAGAAGCTGGGCGACGACGAGCGACGCCGTTGTGTCATTGACTTCGTCCGCCAAAAATACGATGCGGTCATTCAGAAGTCTCGAATAAATGTCATAAGAACGTTCTCCGTGGTTGGTCTGCTCCACGACCATTGGTACGAGTGCCATACGCTTTCTTCCTTTCTGTTTTTCTGTTTGATACGTTTTTTCGGGGTGCTCTTCGTGAAAAACGCCTGCGAAAGCCGCCCGGAAGCGACTGTCGCAGGACGTTTGCCGTTATTGCCCGATGTCGGACAACGCTTATTCGTTATCCTTCTTCTTTGCCGCGGGCTTTTTTGCCGCGGTTTTAGCCGGCTTCTTTTCGGCAGGCGCTTCCGCCTTGTCGGCAGTCTTTTTAGCCGCAGGCTTTGCCGCGGGCTTTTCCGTCGTCTTCTTGGCTTTTGCGGCAGTCTCCTTCTTCTTGGGCTCTTCCGCTTCTTCGACTGCGGCCTTCACGGCTTTCTTGGTCGTCTTCTTGGGTTTTTCTGCCTTTTCTTCTTTTTCTTCCTTCGGCGCGTTCATCTTTTCCCACTCGTCCGCCGTGACCGTCTTTTCGGTGATCTTGGCTTTTTCCTTGACGAGCTCGAACGCCTTGATGCTCTTGATGTCATAGGCAAGATCGTCCTTGCCGATGCGTGCCTTGACGTCCTCTGCCTTCATGCCGAATTCCTTCGCCATTTCTTCGTACTTGGCTTCGATCTCCTCGTCGCTTGCGTCGAGCTTCTCCGCCTTGACGATCTCTTCCTCGGCAAGCTGCTTCTTCACGTTGAGAAGTGCCTGTTCGCCGTAGCGTTCCTTGATATCTTCCAGCTTCATACCGGTGTATTTGAGGATCATATCAAGGCTGAGCCCCTGGCTGCGGAGCTGATAGTCGTATTCGCGCAACAGGTTCTCCTTTTCGCGGTCGATGAGCGCGTCCGGGATCTCGGCTTCCACGTTTTCGGCGAGTGCCCTGACGAGGTCGGTCGCCAGTCTTGCTTCCGCTTCCGCGTCATGTCTCTTTTCTATTTTAGCCTTGACGTCTGCCTTATATTCATCAAACGTCTCAAATTCCGAAGCATCCTTGGCAAATTCGTCGTCCAGCGTCGGCAGTTCCTCGTATTCGAGCGCGTTGAGCTTGCACTTGAAAACGGCTTCCTTTCCGGCGAGTTCTTTTGCATGGTATTCCTTCGGGAAGGTCACGTTGACGTCGAATGCGTCGCCGACCTTTTTGCCGACGATCTGATCCTCGAAGCCGGGGATAAAGGTGCCGGAGCCGAGTTTGAGCTTATGCCCCTCCGCTTTGCCGCCGTCAAAGGCTTTGCCGTCGCAGAAGCCCTCGTAGTCGAGCGTTGCGGTATCGTCGTTCTGTGCCGCACGGTCAGTCACGGCGATGGTGCGCGCATAGCGCTTGCGGGTGTTTTCCAGTTCCGCGTCCACTTCCGCGTCTTCCGTCTTGACGGTGATCTTTTCGACTTTGAGTCCCTTATATGCCTTGACGGTGACGTCGGGATAACGGACAAAGGTCACCTTTGCCGTGATGCCGTCCTCGCCTTCAAAATCAACGTCGGTCACTTCGGGCATTGCCGCCATGCGGTAGGAGGTCTCCTTGACAGCCGCGTCGATCTCGGTCGGCAGTATTTCGTTGAGCGCGTCCTCATAGAAGACGGTCTTTCCGTAGAATTTTTCGATCAGTCCTCTGGTCGCCTTGCCTTTGCGGAAGCCGGGGATGGTAATGCTTTTGCGCGATTTGTTGAAAACCTTGTTGATGGCGTTTTCGAACACGTCCTTGGCAATGACGATGTTCATCTCCACCTTATTGGTTTCCACTTCTTTGCAGTTTTTCAAGCTCATACTGTGTCTTCCTTTCCGTGTTGACGTTTCTGTTACGTCAGCAAAGATATACAATCTTATTGTACTTTTTTTTCACAAAAAGTCAAGGACTTTTTTCAAAAATCGGCATTTTTAGCAAATTTTGTTTCGTTCTCCCGGCAAAATCGTTCAAATACACAAAAAAGAGAAAGCCGATCCGACTTTCTCTTTTCCTTTTATTGATTTCGTGATCTCCGGAAACCGATCAGAACTCGATATCCGCCGCCTGGGCTTCGGACGGCTTCACCTTGCTCAGGTCTTCGAACGGAAGGATGCGTGCGCCAGTCGATTTGTCGGTGATCTCGCCCGTGAGGAGCGTGTAGGTGCCGTTCAGCTTGACGTCGGAAGCGATCTTGACGTTGAGCGCACGGCCGTCCGCGTCCTTATTGACGACGACGACGGAAGCCACCTTGGCGTTGCCCGGATTGTAAACGACGTATGCGAACTTGCCGATGGTCGTGTTGATGCCCGCCGGCAGGATCTCCGCCTCGGTCGGATCCTTGACGATGACGAGCTCGGGCAGGATGCCGATCTGCTGGAATATCCACGCTTCGTTTTCAAAACCGGTATAGGATTTTGCCGACTTCAAGGCATCAAGCGTGCTCTTGCCGGCAACGTTATTGACGAACACGTTGGTCACCGTGCTGGTGCCGACGTTCCCCTCTTCGACGCCCGAGACCTTACCGGACTTGGGTGCCAGAGAAGAAATGATGGAAACCGCGCTCGAAAGGCTGTCGGACGTGACGTTGTCACCGACAAGACCGCCGGTCGTCGAGTTGACGCCGGAAACGGAAGCGCTGTTGAGGCAGTCGACAAGAGCCGCTTCGCCCTGATCGCCGAAGTTGACACCGACGATACCGCCGGCGAAAGCATCCTTGGCGGATATGTTTTCGGTATTCTTGGAAATGCGGACGGAGCCGTTTGCGTTATAACCGGCGATGCCGCCGACGTATGCGGGGTACGCGCCGTTGCCGATACCGGAAATCGGTGCGCTGTTCTGCGTACGGGAGAGATTGCCGCCGTTATTGTAGCCGGTGATGCCGCCGACAAAGGCGAACGCGCCGTCGGCAAGCACCGTTGCCGAAAGTTCCCCGTAATTGAAGCAGCCGCCGATCTCACCCGCGTTTTCACCGGCGATGCCGCCGAGCATCAGCAGGTACTTTTCGGAGGATGTCGTCAGATTGCCCTTGTTCTCGCAGGCGCTGATCATGCCGAGGTTGACGCCGGCGATACCGCCGAAGCCGACAACGAACTGCGGTTTTTCGACCGTGAGCGACGCCGTGGAAACACAGTTTTCGATGGATGCCTTGGCATCTGCCCAACCGGCGATACCGCCGCCGCAGACAGCCGCCGCCGTAAGGTCGGACGGGATGACGAACTTGCCGTCAAACGTGCTGTCCGAGACAGTCGTGGAACCGCCTGCCTTCGCGACGATGCCGCCGAAGAACTCTGCGGCGTCGACCGTCACACCGCTGACGGTAAGGTTACGGATCTTGGCGCCGTCGGTGTAGGCGAAGATCGCCGAAGCACCGGGTGCCGAGATCAGACCGCCGGAAATGGTGTATCCGTTGCCGTTGTAGACGCCCTTGAAGGGTGTCTTCTGCGTGCCGATCGGCTTGAAGTCGACACCGGACAGATCAATGTCCGCCGTCTGGATGTACGAAACGGAGCTGTCGCCGAGCGTGACATTCATGAGCTGTTCAGCCGTCGAAATCTCGATTTCGGCCGCGCTGACAGCCATGGCAAGCACGAATGCCGTCAGGATGACGACCGACAGTACAAGAAATCTTCTGTTCTTTTGCATATTCCTCATTCTCCCACTACGTGCGGCAATACCGCACTTATTTTATTCTGATGATAATTGTACCTTTTTTCGTCTTTCTTTTCAATGAACAAATTGTAAACATATCTGCTGCCCCGCTTTTTTCGGCGTCCCTCACAATTTTTCGAGTTTTTTTTGTGCAACTTTACCCGCTTTTGGGTGTTTCGCCGCAAATGCCGACTCCATGCTCCGCATTCCGTCGGGAGATTTGCGACGGATCAGACATTTGCCGCAGCATCACCGATAGGAGCACATACAAATAACCGAGCTTTGCGGCTCAGGTGTGTTTTTATTGTGCTAACGGTCGGGCTACTTCCGGAAATTGTTGATTTACAGAAAAAGGACGGTGCAGGTTAAATACGTCCCTATTATAGAATAACATCTCGTATAGCCCATCCTTTTGTACATATTATCAGTATCCGGCACTACGCCGCCGTTTGTGCCATGTAATCCGTCCGTGCCGCACGGTTAAAAGCTTGTGCAAATCTTTGCCGAAGCCGCCGTGATACCGTCCCGCACCGCCGCGAAGCGGCAATGGGAGATTTCGCAGTAACTCTTGAAATTCCCGAAAAACTATGATATACTGAAAAAAAGTTTCAAGGGAGGTGTCGCCATGGGCGTGATCCACGTACTCGATAAACATACCGCCAATCTCATCGCCGCCGGTGAAGTGGTCGAACGACCGGCTTCCGCCATAAAGGAAATGATGGAAAACTGCGCCGACGCAGGCGCCTCCGCCGTTACCGTCGAGATCAAGGACGGCGGTATCTCTTTCATCCGCGTCACCGACAACGGCTACGGAATGGCACGCGAGGACGTGCCACAGACCGTCTTACGCCATGCGACGAGCAAGATCCGCACCGGCGCCGACCTCGAAGCCATCGGCACGCTCGGCTTCCGCGGCGAGGCGCTCGCCGCCATTGCCGCCGTTTCCCGCCTGCGCATCCTCACCAAGCGCAGGGAGGACGCCGTCGGCACGGTCTTTTCCTGCGCTTTCGGAGACGCCGAAATGCCGGACGACGCCGGTTGCCCCGACGGCACCACCGTCATCGTCGAAAATCTCTTTGAAAACACGCCCGCCCGCCTCAAATTTTTGAAGAAGAACACGACGGAAGCCACGGCTGTCGCCGCCGTCTGCGAAAAATTCGCCCTCTCCCGCCCCGACATCGCCGTCACCTTTCTCTCCGACGGCAACGTCAAACTGCGCACCCCCGGTGACGGCAATCTCAAAAACGCCGTCTACGCGAGCCTCGGCAAGGAATTCGCCTCGGCGCTCCTTTCGGTCGGTTACGAGTACGCGGGGCTCTCGGTGAGCGGCTTTGTCGGAAAACCGGAATGCTGCCGCCCCAACCGCAATATGCAGAACTTTTTCGTCAACGGGCGCTACATCAAGAGCCGCACCATGACGGCGGCGCTGGAAGAAGGCTTCCGCGCTTTCTGCCCGACCGGGAAATTCCCGGCGTGCGTGCTGTTTCTTTCGCTCAATCTCAAACTTGTCGATGTCAACATCCACCCCGCCAAGCTCGAGGTCAAGTTTTCCGACGAGCGGCAGGTCTTCGACGCCATCTTTTTTGCCGTGAAAAACGCACTTTCCCGCGGCATCCGCGACAGGGAAAAGCCGCTTTCCGAGCCGGAAGAGCCCTTTATGCCCGCTCCCGCTACGCCTGCCGCCCCTGTCACCCCTATCGCTCCTGTCGCTCCTGTCCCGCACGCTTCCGCGGTTTCCCGTCCCGATGCGCCCGTTTTTGAGACACCGGAAATCAAGCCGTCCCTCAAAATCACCGAAAACGTGCCGCTTGCCGTGCATCACGCCGTGCCGGCTTCACAAAGTCCGGCTCCCGTTGTTTCGCCGGATGCCGGCAACGCGCCTCCGCCTCCCCCGCCGCAGGAAAAACTGCCCGATACGGACGTTCCCCCGCCGTCTGCGCCGGACGTCCCCTCTCTGAAAGTCAATCCGTTCGATCCTCCCGTCGTCAGAGTGGCAGTCGAAAAGCAGCAAGCCATCCTCGGCGCCGGCGATCTCATCGAAACGCGCTACGTCGGCGAGATCTTCCACACCTATCTGCTCGTCGAGCGCGCCGACCGCTTCTATCTCATCGACAAGCACGCCGCACACGAGCGCATCCTCTACGAGCGCATCAAGCACGCCGCCGACAACAACGATTCCCAATATCTGCTCGAACCCGTCCCCGTGCATCTGACGCCGCCGGAGTTCCACGCCGCCTCCGTTTTCGGCGACTATTTCCGCGGCATCGGCTTCGACTGCGAGGAATTCGGCGGTGACACCTATCTCATCCGCTCTTTGCCGAGCTCCCTCGATCCCGCCGACGTGGCGGACGTCTTCACCTTCCTTGCCGGCAAGCTCGCCGAGGGCAACACCCGCAGTGCCGGCGAGATCTTCGACCGCGCCCTCTTCACCGCCGCCTGCAAGGCCGCCACCAAGGCGGGCAACCGCTTCACCGACGCCGACAACGAGCGCATCATCCACGAGATATTCGACAACGACGCCGTCCTCTACTGCCCGCACGGGCGTCCCGTCCTCATCGAATACACCAAAGAACGCATCGAAAAGCTGTTCGGCAGAACGTGAGCCACCGCTTTTCCCATATAAAAACAAAAGGAACTTTTTCACCATGTTCATCTTACTCAAAACCGAAAACAACGCCCGCCGCGGGCGCTTTCTCACACCGCACGGCGTCATCGAGACACCCGTCTTCATGAACGTCGGCACCTCCCCCGCCGTCAAGGGCGCCGTCAGCACCGAAGACCTGCGGCAGATCAAATGTCAGGTGGAGCTGTCCAACACCTACCACCTCCACGTCCGCCCGGGCGACGAGCTCATCAAGGAACAGGGCGGTCTGCACAAGTTCTTCAACTGGTACGGTCCCGTCCTTACCGACAGCGGCGGCTTTCAGGTCTTTTCGCTCGCCGTTCTGCGCAAGATCAGCGACGAAGGCGTCCTCTTCGCCTCCCACATGGACGGCAAGCGCATTTTCATGGGTCCCAAAGAAAGCATGAAAATCCAGTCCAACCTCGGCTCCACCATCGCCATGGCATTTGACGAATGCGTCGCCAATCCCGCCGAGTACAGTTACGCCAAAGCCGCCTGCGAACGCACCACGCGCTGGCTTCATATCTGCAAGGAGGAAATGGCGAAAAACAACGCGCTTCCCGACACCGTCAACCCCAAGCAGATGCTGTTCGGCATCAATCAGGGCTGTACCTTCCCCGATCTGCGCGTCGATCACATGAAACGCATTTCCGAGCTCGACCTCGACGGATACGCCATCGGCGGACTTGCCGTCGGCGAAACGGCGGACGAAATGTACAATATCATCGAAGCGGTCGAGCCGTATATGCCGGTCGACAAACCGCGCTACCTCATGGGCGTCGGGACGCCGGTCAACATTCTCGAAGCCGTGCGGCGCGGCGTCGATTTCTTCGACTGCGTCATGCCCAGCCGCAACGCCCGCCACGGCAATCTGTTCACCTTCAAGGGGCTCATCAACCTCAACAACAACAAATACGAACACGATCCCCGCCCGTTGGAGGAAGGCTGCAACTGCCCTACCTGCCGGCGGTACTCCCGTGCCTACGTGCGGCATCTCTTCAAGGCACGCGAGCTTCTCGGGATGCGCTTATGCGTCTTACACAACCTCTACTTTTACAACACGCTGATGGAAAAGATACGCGAGGCGCTGGACGAAGGACGGTTTGAGGCGTTTTACCGGGAAAACGTCGAACTTCTCGGCGCACGTGTGCAGGACTGAAACGGTTTTGCGGAAGAAGCAGGCGAAAATCGCCGGATACGGAGGTTTTCGCCTGTTTTTTCGCTTTTTCCCGTCCGATCGGCGCGTAATGTCGAAAAAATATTCCCAATAAAGTGGAAAAAAGGGTTGACAAACCGGATTCATAATGATATAATAATCAAGCGATGTGAGGAGCGGTATTGCTCGACAAGCCGGAGTGGCGAAATTGGCAGACGCCCGGGACTTAAAATCCCGTGGGACTCAAATCCCGTACCGGTTCGAGCCCGGTCTCCGGCACCACACATCTTCTGTATCGCGGAGTAGAGCAGCCTGGTAGCTCGTCGGGCTCATAACCCGAAGGTCGTTGGTTCAAATCCTTCCTCCGCAACCAAAATGCCAAGAGACGCCCGGTGCGTCTCTTGGCGTTTTCATTGCAGAATAAGATCTGCGCACGGCAAAAGGGTTATGGGCCTAATGGCGAATAACCCGAAGGCAGCGAGCAAAGCGAGCTTCCGAGCGGGAGTGAATGACAGTCCGGCGGACTGTCAGAGCCGCGAGGCGACCGAGCCGCAGCGAGACCGTTGGTTCAAATCGCACCGAAGCAACCATATCGAGTGGATGTAACGGATTTGAGGTTATATCCACTCATTTTTTATGCCTGTATTGAGATTTCAAGCATTTTGTGATATAATTGCATAGAACAAAGGATGTGATTCGATGAAAGAGGAATGCCTCATCTGCAAAGCCCCGCTGGAATATCTGAACGAAGATATCCTGATGGAGTGCGCGATCTGCCATAAAAAAGAACTCAGCAAGACAAGATGCGTAAACGGTCATTATGTCTGCAACGAGTGCCATACCAAAGGCATCGACAGTATCTTCGGTGTCTGCCTTGCAGAAACCACAAAAAATCCCGTGGAGATCCTCAATAAAATGATGGCGCTTCCGTTCTGCCACATGCACGGGCCGGAGCATCACATCATGGTCGGTGCTGCACTCCTGACGGCGTATAAAGACGCCGGCGGTGAGATTGACCTTGCGGGAGCACTGACC
>JAZRVE010000074.1:0-3396 GCA_045598975.1 Eubacteriales bacterium | reverse complement strand
GTTCGGTGTTGACGTCGCGGGAAAACTGTGTCTCGACGTCGGCGCATCGACCGGCGGCTTTACCGACTGCCTGCTGCAAAACGGCGCGGCGAAGGTGTATGCCGTCGATTCGGGGCACGATCAGCTCGACGGGACACTGCGGCAGGACGTGCGCGTTATCTCGCGTGAGGGCGTCAATGCCAGATTTATGGATAGGACGCTTCTTGACGGAAACGCGGCGGACGTGGTGGTGATGGACGTGTCGTTCATCTCGCAGACGCTTTTGTATCCGGGCATCGCGGCTGTCGCGGCACCGGGTGCGGCGGTCGTCACCCTGCTCAAACCGCAGTTTGAGGTGGGGAAGGCGCACATCGGCAAAAACGGCATCGTGCGGGACGAAAAAGCACGGAAAAACGCCGTGGATAACGCGATCGCCCAAGCAAAGACGTACGGACTTGCCCATAAAGGAACGGTCGGATCGCCCATCAAGGGCGGAAGCGGCAATACCGAATATCTTCTGTATTTTGTGAATAAATAAACGTATAACGTATAAGGAGAAAGACACTATGATCATTGAATTGCTGAGAACCCTCGTGCTGGGACTTGTGGAGGGCATCACCGAATGGCTGCCCATCAGTTCGACGGGGCATATGATTCTCCTCAATGCCGTTATCGGCAACGAGGGCTTTACATCGTCGGACCTGTATCTGTATGTTATCCAGCTCGGTGCGATACTTGCGGTCGTGACGCTGTATTTTCAAAAGCTCAATCCTTTTTCGTCCGATAAGAATGAAAAACAAAAGGCAGATACCTGGCGGACGTGGTATAAGGTCCTGGTGGCGACGGTTCCGGCGGGTGTCATAGGCATTCTGGTCAATGATCTGATGGATCGCATCGAAACGTGGCAGGTCGTGTCGGTCATGCTTATTCTGTACGGCGTCGGATTTCTTTTTGCGGAAAAACACCAAAAGCCGTCCACGGTCAAAAGCATAAGCGCGCTTTCGTATAAAAAAGCACTGCTGATCGGGCTTATTCAGGTCTTGGCGATCGTTCCGGGCACCTCGCGTTCGGGTGCGACCATTCTGGGTGCTATTCTGCTCGGCTGTTCACGGACGGTCGCGGCGGAGTTTTCGTTTTTTCTGTCCATCCCGATCATGTTCTGCGTTTCGGGATATAAGATCTTCACCTGCGATACCGTGCCGTCGGCACCCGAGATCGTGGTGCTTTTGCTCGGCATGGCAGTCGCGTACGGCGTTTCGATGCTCGCGATACGGCTGTTGATGAATTATGTCAAACGGCATGATTTCAAAGTGTTCGGCTGGTACCGCATCATTCTCGGTATCGTGGTGATCGCGTTTTTCTGGGTTCGTACACTTGTCGCGTGACGGATAAGTAACGGGCAAATAGGTAAAGAAAAGGCGGCGAAAGGAGAGACGGCATGACCAAAAAAGCAAGACTCGTGCTGAATGTACTGATCATCCTGCTGTACGTGTCGGTCTCCTATGCGCTCATGCGTGCCCTGCTGTACTTTTCCGGGACGCAAAACGCGGCGACCGTCGAGGCGGCGGCATACCTGTCGGATCAAACCGAGACGGAGGTGCCGATCTTGCTGTATCATCACGTAGCCGAAGTGGGCTTCGGGGATGCGGTCATTTCGCGAACGCGCATGGAAAGTCACCTGGCGGCGCTTGAAAAAGCGGGGTATACCACCGTGTCGCTTGCGCAGATGCGTGCCTTCGTCAAGGACGGAGAACCGCTGCCGGAAAAGCCGGTGCTTGTGACGTTTGACGACGGATATACGAGCAATTATACGGAAGCGTTCCCGCTTCTGAAAGAAAGAAACATGAAGGCGGCCATCTTCGTCATCGGCGTGTCGTTCGGAAAGGATTCGTATAAGGATACGGGGATCGCCATGCATCCGCACTTCGGAAAGCGGGAGGCGGAGGAGATGCTGGCGTCGGGATTGATAGAGATCCAGTCGCACACCTTCGATATGCATCAGAACGGTTGGTACGATGAGCCGGAGAACCTGCGCGAGTCGGTTCTCATGCGTGAGGACGAAACGCTGTACCAGTATCGCACGGCGCTGACGACGGATTGCGAAAAGATGAAGGACTTGTTCGCGCGCGAGCTTGCGGCGGAGCCGTTTGCGCTGTCCTACCCGCACGGCATCGCGTGGGAGGAAGCGGAAGCGATCCTTACGTCGCAGGGCATCGAAATGACCTTCACGACGCGGTGCGACGGGAAAAATCACTTAAAAGTCGGAGACGCCGGTACGCTGCGGCGGCTGTACCGCCACACCGTGACGGAGGATATGACGGCGGAGGACCTGCTTGCCGTTCTGGAAAAATAAGGAATAAGCGAATTAAGGAAACGGAAATACGGAAAGGAACGTGAAACGGTATGAAATTAAGAGAAGAGACCGGGCGGCTGACAAAGCTCGCCGTGCTTGCGGCGATCGTCATTGTGTTTCAGCTTATCGGCAGTTTTATCCATATAGGCCCGACAAGCGTCAGCCTCGTTCTTATCCCCATCGTCATCGGCGGCATCGTGACCGATACCGGCGGCGGGCTGTTCCTCGGCTTTCTGTTCGGCTGTATGACGCTGTTTGCCGGTATCAACGGCAGTGACTTTTTTACGCAGGTGCTGTTCAATGCGCATCCGCTCGGTACGACCGTTCTCTGCCTCGGAAAAGCATCGTTTGCCGGGCTCGGAGCGGCGCTCGTATATAAGGTGCTTGCGGCGAAAAACCGCACGCTTGCCGTTTTCGCGGCGGCGGCGGCGGCACCGATCATCAATACGGGGCTGTTTATCGTCGGCGCACTGGCGCTTGTTTACGACACCATAGCCGCCAATTTTGCGGGCGGATCGACGGTGCTTTCCTTTTTGGTGATCGGCTGTGCCGGCTTAAATTTCATCGCGGAGCTTGCCGTCAATCTCATCCTGTCGCCGGCGATCTGCACCATCGTTTCGGCGTTCAAAAAGGGAAGGGGAAAAAAGTCATGAGTAAGATACTCGGCATCGACATCGGCGGCAGCACGACCAAGATCGTCGGCTTCGATTCGGAAAATCCGAAAAGCTATATCTCGCCGCTGTACGTCAAGGGCAGTGATCAGCTGACGGCGGTCTACGGTGCGTTCGGCAAATTCACGTCTTCCAACGGTATCGCCCTTTCGGATATCCGCCGCGTGTGGGTCACGGGCGTGGGTTCCATGTACGTCGAAAAGGAACTATACGGCATCGAGACGCGCTCGCTTTCGGAATTTGAAAGCGTCGGACGGGGCGGCTTGTTCGTTTCGGGACTCGAAAAGGGCATCGTCGTCAGCATGGGCACCGGCACGGCGATCGTGTACGCCGACAGAGCGAGCGGCACCGGCAGCTATGAGTATCTCGGCGGCACCGGCATCGGCGGCGGGA
>JAZRVE010000073.1:0-3614 GCA_045598975.1 Eubacteriales bacterium | reverse complement strand
CCGCGGTGCGGCGCGGGGAGAACGATGTACTTTTTCTTGCAAAAGAAAAAGTACCAAAAAGATTGCCGGGGAGCCGCCCCGGAGCCCCCCGCGTCGCAAAGGCGGCATGCGCCGCATCTTTGCGGCGGAGGAAAAGATTTGCCGCAGTGTCACCGACTACACCATACAAAAAAACCGAGCCTTGCGGCTCGGTTATGTTTTTATGGTGCAAACGGCGGCGTACTGCCGGAAACTGATGGTTTGCGGGAAGGGATGATGTAGGTTAAATGCGTCCCTATCCGGCTTTGTGCCTCTATCTGACGCGGGCAGGTATGGCAAGAATTTTCAGAAACTCAGCGCGCGGGATAGGGACGCAGAGCCGGATAGAATAACATCTCGTATTGCCCGTCCTTTTGTACATATTCGCAACATCCGGCACTATGCCGCCGTTTGTGCGATGTAACCATTCGTGCCGCACGGCTTGGAGTATCTGCCAATCTATGTCGAAGCCGCCGTGATAACGGTTTGATCCGCCGCAAATCTCCCGACGGAGCGCCCCGCGCGTAGTCGGCATTTGCGGTGTCGGGGGACTTGGGGGCGAGCCCCCAAGTTGCATCGTTCTTCCCGCGCATGCGGCGCGATATGGTTGGACGGCACGCTTCTTCCCGTCCCGCAAGCGGGACGGGAAAAGGAGTTGCGCCCGCCGGGGTTACCCGGCGGGCGCAACATTCTTTAATCAATATTCAGCATTTCCCACAGTTCTCGGATATGGCAGTACGTCTCTTATGTTGGCAACACCCGTCAGATACATGATGATCCGCTCAAACCCGAGCCCGTACCCGGCATGCTTGGTGCCGCCGTATTTGCGCAGGTTGATGTACCACCAGTAGTCTTCCTCTTTCATGCCGCACTCTTTGAGCCGCGCAAGCAATACGTCAAGCCGTTCCTCACGCTGGCTTCCGCCAATGATCTCGCCGACGCCCGGCACAAGCAGATCCATCGCCGCGACCGTCTTGTTATCGTCGTTCAGGCGCATATAGAACGCCTTGATCTCCTTCGGATAGTCGATGACGAACACCGGCTTGCCGTAGACCTGCTCGGTGAGATACCGCTCATGCTCGGTTTGCAGATCGCAGCCCCATTCCACGGGATACTTGAACTCCGCACCGCTCTTTTTCAGGATGTCCACAGCCTCGGTGTAGGTCACCTTGCAGTAGTCGCTTGCCGCCAGCGCGTTGAGCCTGTCAAGCAGTGTCTTATCCACAAAACTGTTGAAAAAGTCAAGCTCCTGCTTGCAGTTTGCCAGCACGTGCCGGATGATGAACTGGATCATGTCCCACGCGAGCTGCATATTGTCGTTCAGATCGGCAAACGCGATCTCCGGCTCGATCATCCAGAACTCCGCCGCATGACGCGCCGTGTTGGAATTTTCCGCCCGGAAGGTCGGTCCGAAGGTGTACACGTTGCCGAACGCCAGCGCGAAGGTCTCCGCCTCCAACTGCCCCGACACCGTGAGGTTTGTGCTCTTGCCGAAGAAATCCTTGGAAAAATCGACCTTGCCGTCCTCCGTCACGGGCACGTCTTTGAGATCGAGCGTCGTGATGCGGAACATCTCGCCGGCGCCTTCGCAGTCGGACGCCGTCACGATAGGCGTGTGAACGTACACAAAGCCTCTTTCGTGGAAAAACGTATGGATGGCGTACGCCACCTCACTGCGCACACGGAACACCGCCGAAAACAGATTGGTGCGCGGACGCAGATACGCCTGCTCGCGCAGAAATTCCGGCGAGTGGCGTTTGGGCTGGATGGGATAATCCGGCGTCGATCCGCCTTCCACGGCGATGGCGTCGGCTTTGATCTCAAACGGCTGTTTGGCACCCGGCGTCAGCTCGACCTTTCCCGTTACCACGAGCGACGCACCGACGTTCTGCCCGGCGATCTCGTCGTAGTTTCCGATCTTTTCGCGCTCGAACACCACCTGCACGCCCTTGAAACAGCTTCCGTCGTTCAGGTCGATAAAGCCGAACGCCTTGCTGTCGCGCAGGTTGCGTGCCCAGCCGCCGAGGACGACCGTTTTGCCGTCATATGCCGCCATGTCCTCATAAATGTGGCGGATCCGTTCTCTTTTCATGTTTCAAACATCCCTTTCCCATCAAAGGTATTACACAAATCCGGACAAGTTTTCCCGATGATTTTCCATGATTATACCATATTTTTTCCTCTTTGTAAAGAGAAAAATCATCACATTTTTCATTTTCGGCGGGAAGTTTTCTTTTTTCGGAAGACCGGAGCTTTTTTCAAGTGTTACAATAATGTTAAATCCGAGCGGGAAGCCTTGCTATTTTCCCATAATGGCGGTATAATAAAGAAAAATCGAAGAGGAAGTGAGCCGTATGACCGAAAACAACAACGGGAAGACCGTTACCTACTCCATCTCTCAATTAAAGGAGCTCGAAACCAAAACCGCGCTGACGACCGTTTATACGGCGCTCAAAGAAAAGGGCTACAATCCCATCAACCAGATCGTGGGCTATATTTTATCGGAAGACCCGACCTACATCACCAACTACAACAACGCCCGCGCCATCATTGCCAAGCTTGACCGTGACGAGTTGCTCAAAATCCTCGTTTCCAGCTATCTTTCCGAATAAGCGCGGCACTTACACAAACACGAAAGGAAGCACATCATGGACGACGTTCTTACCTACAAAGGCAGACCGCTTGTGCGCAACGCCAATAAAATCTATTACGGCGAGCCCTACAATGCCTGCATGATCGTTCTGACCATTTTGGAAAACACGACGGACGGCGGTGTCGAACTGCCCTCCCGCATTCTGGTGCAGTTACAGAGCACCGATCCGGCGCTTGTCATGAAGCCGGAGAAGATCCTCAACGAAGTCGAGCGCAAAACCCTTGCCGACGCCTTGAACATCGGATCGGTATGGCTGGAAAAAGCACTTGCGTGAATGATTTTTGATGCGCCCGCCAGGCTCTTGCCTGGCGGGCGCATTTCTTATTCTGCCGCCCGTAGGGCGGCAGGGGAAACGAACCTGCTTTTTTTCAAAAAGGAGATCAAAGATTGCCGGGGAGTAGCACCGGACCCCCTTCTCCGCAAAACGGGAAAACGTTTTGCGGAGGTGCCATGCGTTATCACAGCGGCTTCGACAAGGAATCAAAAGTATGCGACAAACCATAAAGGAAATAGAAGTAAACATGGCATACCGCTGGTTTTTGGGATTGGACTTTACAGATAAGGTTTCGCACTTTTCAACCTTCGGAAAGAATTACAGCAGAAGATTTGCGGGAACAGACATATTTGAACAGATATTCAGCAGAATACTTGAAGAATGTATACAAAAGTTGTCCGGAAGACTGTGAGGGCTGCCCATATCTGTCTAAGTGTACGGAAAGCAAGAATCATGTAAAAGCAGTAACACGGCATATATGGGAAGATTACATAGAAATATGTGAAGATTTACGCCATACAGTAGGCGGCAAAGATTTGTATGATAAAAGAAAAGAAACCATTGAGAGACTTTTCGGCACAGCCAAAGAGCACCATGGTTTTCGTTATACGAATATGATAGGCACGGCTAAAATGAGAATGAAGGTCGGGCTTACTTTTGCCTGTCTGA
>JAZRVE010000072.1:0-12855 GCA_045598975.1 Eubacteriales bacterium | reverse complement strand
TTTTCGAGCTTCTTGTGCTATAATGTTCATGGGAAGTTCCTTCTTGATATGGTTTTTGGTCTTGTGATGATTCCATTATACCATATCTTGCAAGTAACTTCCTCTCTTTTTGGCTCACATCATTTTAACACATACATTTTTGAAAAAAGTAGGTTTTGCCGTCTGCGTTGTGAATTCCCAAAGTAAATTCCAATGTGGGATTTACTTTGGAAATTCACGCACTACAATGCGGACGCGGGGCAAACGGATAAAACACTTGCAAAACGGAAGAAAGTGTGTTATACTTATATATTATAAAAGGTGAATTGTGTGAAAACGTAAGGAGAAAGACCGTGGCGGACGAAAAAGTGTATCAGGCGGAACTGATGTACGATGAAGAATACTATGTAAAAGCGGCGGAAGCGGCCATGTTTGCCTACGGCAGTGCCATCCGCTTCGAAAAGCTGGCGGAAGCCATCGGGGCGGACGTCAAGCTCATCCCGAAGATATTGAGCGCCATGATCCCGCGCTATCGGGACTCGGCGCTGGAAGTCGTCGTGCTCGACGGCTACGCCCAGATCGTCACCCGGAACGAGTACGCCGCCATCGTGCGCAATACGTTGGAGATCCGGCGCAATCAGCCGCTTTCGCGTGCGGCGCTGGAGGTGCTCGCCATCATTGCCTATAATCAGCCCGCCACCCGCGCACTTGTCGATAAGGTGCGCGGCATCGAGTCGCCGTCGGTCATCCTGTCGCTGTGCGATAAGGGGCTCATCGAGGAGAAGGGGCATTTAGACGTGCCGGGACGTCCGCTTCTGTACGGCACGACGCCGGTTTTCCTGCGGACGTTCGGGCTCGAAAGCCTGAACGACCTCAACAACGTGCCCGAGCTTGCCGAATTTTCGCGTAAGATCGCGCAGGAAAAAGAGGGACTGCTTCTCGGCGAGAAAAAGGAAGACGGGAACGTGCCCGGTCAGCTTGCGCTCGACGGGAACGAAACGGACGCGGCAGACGCGGCGGACGCGGACGGACAGGCGTAAGGAGGCGGACGCGGTGGCAAACGACGTCGAAAAAGGGACGCTGTATCTCGTGCCGACGCCCATAGGCAATCTTGCGGACATTTCGAAACGGGCGCTGTCGGTGTTGAAAAACGTGGATTTCGTGGCGGCGGAGGACACCCGCGTGTCGGGCAAACTGCTGTCGCTGTATCAGATCAAACAGAATTTTGTGTGCTATGAAGAACACAACAAGCGTGTGCAGGGCGCAAAGATTCTCGAACGCCTCGCAGGCGGCGAAAGCGCCGCTTTGGTAACGGACGCCGGAACGCCGGCCATCTCCGATCCCGGCGAAATGCTTGTACGGGACTGCCGTGAGCACGGTATCCCGGTCGTACCGCTTCCCGGTGCGTGCGCCTTTGTGACGGCGCTGTCGGCGTCGGGCTTCCCGTCGAGACGGTTTTGCTTCGAGGGCTTCCTGCCGACCGAAAAGGCGGAGCGGGCGGAGGTGCTTTCCCGCTATGGCGCCGAGCCTAAGACGGTCATCTTTTACGAAGCGCCGCACCGGCTTGCGCAGACGGTGGACGAACTGCTTTCCGCCCTCGGCGACAGAAAAATATGCGCGGCACGGGAACTGACCAAGATCAACGAAGAATTTTATTTCGGCACGCTGTCTTCTTTTGCCGAGCATATCGGAGAAAAAGAGCCGCGCGGCGAATACGTTCTTATTTTAGAGGGCGCACCGAAAAAGCGCGACGACGAAGCGTTTTTCAAGGACATGACGGTGAAGGAGCACGTTGCCTTTTACGAAAAGCAGGGACTTGCCCGCATGGACGCCATCAAGGCGTGCGCCAAGGATCGCGGCGTGCCCAAGAACGCGGTCTATAAAGAGTTGCTATGACGGAAACGGCACACGGGCAGACCGAAAAGCGGTATTATACGCTCGACCGGTTCTGCAAGGAAAAATTCGGCACCAAGATCGCCAAGATCACCCTCAACGGCGGCTTTACCTGCCCCAACCGCGACGGCACAAAGGGCTGCGGCGGCTGTATCTACTGCTCGGAAAAGATGAGCGGTGAGTTTGCGGGCGATCCGGCGGAGGATATCGCGAGCCAGTTCGCCTTTGTGAAAGAGAAGCTCGCCGCCAAGTGGAAAAGCACCCGGTACATGGCGTATTTTCAGGCGGGAACGGGCACTTATGCGCCGCTTGAACGTCTGCGCACGCTGTACGAAGCGGCGCTTGCCGAGGAAAACGTGGCGGCACTCAGCGTGGCGACGCGTCCGGACTGTCTGCCGGAGGACGTGCTCGATTACCTTGCGGAGCTGAACGGGCGGACATTCGTAACGGTGGAGCTCGGCTTGCAGAGCGTATCGGACGAAACGGGAAAGCGCATCAACCGGCAGACGACTTACGATGAGTTCCTGCGGGCATACGAAGCACTTTCGGCGCGCGGCATCGCGGTGTGCGTGCATCTCATCAACGGACTGCCGGGTGAAACGAGAGAGGATATGCTTCACAGCGTCGAGACCGTCTCGGCACTCGCACCGTGGTCGGTCAAACTGCACATGCTGCACGTTTTGCGCGGCACGGTCTGCGAAGAGCTGTACCGGGCGGGAAAGCTTGCCGTCTTTGAAAAAGAAGAGTATGTAAACCTTGTATGCGACGAGCTGGAAATCCTGTCGCCGGACGTCGTCGTGCAGAGGTTGACGGGCGACGGGGCGCGTTCGGAGCTTGTGGCGCCGCTGTGGAGCGTCCGGAAATTCGAGCTGCTCAACGCTATCGACCGGGAAATGGCACGGCGGGAGAGTTATCAGGGAAAATTCTGCAAGGAAACGTCATCGGGCGTTCATCTGCCTATCAGATAAAATCAGATAAAAGCGGTATACTGCCGACAAAAACACGGAAAGGACACTGTGTATGATCGAAATCAGCCATCTTGTCAAACAGTACGGGACGAATTATGCCGTGAACGACATCTCCTTTCATATTCATGAGGGGGAGGTCGTCGGGTTTTTGGGGCCGAACGGTGCCGGAAAATCCACGACGCTCAACATTCTGACCGGCTATCTTTCGGCGACGGGCGGCACGGCGAAGATCGCCGGGATCGACATTCTCGAAAACCCCATGGAGGCAAAAAAGCACATCGGCTTTCTGCCGGAGCATCCGCCGCTGTATCTCGATATGACGGTAAAGGAATACCTCAACTTCGTATACGATCTCAAAAAATGCACGCTTGACCGCAAAAAGCATCTCGACGAGATCTGCTCGGTTATCCGCATCGAGGACGTGTACAAACGTCCGCTCGGGCATCTGTCCAAGGGCTACCGTCAGCGCGTCGGCATGGCGCAGGCGCTGGTCGGCAATCCCGACGTGCTCATCTTCGACGAGCCGACCGTCGGGCTCGATCCCATTCAGATCATCGAGATCCGCGATCTCATCACGGCGCTCGGCAGGAAGCACACCATCTTACTCAGCTCGCACATCCTGCCGGAGGTGCAGTCGGTGTGCGGCAGAGTCATCATCTTAAACAAGGGAAAGCTTGTCGCAGACGCATCGACCGCCGAGCTTGACGTGTTAACGGGTGCGCGCAAGCACGTCGCCAAGATCACCGGCGACTATCAGGCGGTGATCTCGCTTGTCAAAAGCATCCCGGGCGTCGCCGACGTCGCCTACCTCGAACAGAAGGACGCCGACGCGGGCAGTTATCTCATTGAATCGGAGCCCGACGCCGATATCCGCAAGCCGCTTTTCAAGGCGGTGGCGGAAAACGGGCTGTACATGATCGGTCTTGAACCGGTGGGTGCCAATCTCGAAGATGTCTTCATTTCGGTGCTCGACAAAACGGGTGACAAAACGGGAAAGGAAGGGGATAACGTATGAGAGCGCTGTACAAAAAAGAAATGCTCAATTATTTCATCACGCCGACGGGATACGTGTTCGCCGCCATCTTTTTCGCCATCTCCGGCGCCGTTTTTTCGCTGACTACGTTTTTGAGCCAGACCACTGCGACCGAGGGATATTTCATCATCATGCTCGTCTCGTTCATCGTGCTCATCCCGCTTCTTACCATGAAGCTTCTCAGTGAGGAGCGCAAGAGCAAGACCGAACAGATCGTGCTGACGTCGCCTGTCAGCCTTCTCGGCATGGTGTCGGCGAAGTTTTTCGCGGCGTTCACGCTGTTCGCCGGGACGCTTCTCGCGTCGTCGCTTCTCAACACGCTTGTGCTGTATCTGCTTGCCAAGAGCAAGGAGGACGTGTTGAGCAAGCTCAATCTGCCGACGGTGTTCGGCTGTATTTTCGGCATCCTGCTCGTCGGCGGCGTGTTCATCGCCATCGGGCTTTTCCTGTCGGCGCTGACGGAGAATCAGATCGTCGCGGCGGTGTCGTCCATCGGCGCGTTTGTCCTGCTGTTTCTGTTCAGCCTTCTGCCGTCCGTCATCGGTAACGGCGTCATCCGCACGGTCATCAAGTGGTTTTCGGTGTTTGACCGGTTCTACCCGTTTACCGAGGGCGTGTTCGACGTCACGGCGGCGGTGTATTACGTCAGCCTTGCGGTCATCTTTCTGTTTCTCACCATCCGCGTCTACGAAAAACGGCGCTGGGCGTAAGGAAGGAGCGTGTACAGTATGAAAAAACCGATGAAATTTCTTTCCACGCGCCGCTTCCAGTACGGCTCGACCGCCATCGCGTTCACCGTTATCTTTTCGGTCGTGGTACTGCTTCTCAACGCCGTGTTTTCCTTTGTCGGCGATAAAAACGGAGGGCTGTACCTCGATCTGACGCAGGAGAATATCTACACGCTGTCGGACGCGTCCCTTTCGGTGCTTGCTTCCCTTGACGGGACGGACGGCGCGGAGGACGCACGCCATATCGAGATCATTTTCGCGGCGTCGGAGGATCGCGTCGCCGATAACGAATCGCTTCTGTACGTAAGACGCCTCGCCGAAAAGTACGCTTCGGCAAGCGCACGCGTCACCATTCAGTATCACGACTGCATCAAGGATCCGCTGTTCTTCAACGCCTACAAAAAGACCGGCTCCGACACCGTTTCGCAGACGTCTGTCATCGTGAACTGTCCCGAGACCAAGCGGTACGTCGTGTACCCGCTCACAAGATTCTTCAAGTTCGACGAAAACGGCGCACTCTTTGCCTACGACGGCGAAAACCGCATCACCGGCGCCATCATGCAGACCGCCACCGCGAACGTCCGCAAGGCGGCGTTCGTCACGGGACACGGCGAGGACAAGCGAAGCGGCATGGAGAGCTTACTCCACGATCAGGGCTATGAGGTCTCCGAGATCAATCTCAAAAATATCACCGACGAAGAGCTGTCGGCGTTCGACCTGCTCGTCATCTGCAATCCGAAATACGACTACACCGGCATTTCCGAGGGCTTGGAGGGGCGCGTCAACGAGATCGGGCTCCTAAATACCTACCTCACGGGCTCGTTCGGCAACTTGATGGTGTTCGTCGGTCCCGACACGCCGAATCTTACGGAATTTTACGGCTTCCTGTCGGATGACTGGGGAACGGCCTACGCGCCGGGAAGCGTCATGACGGACGATGCCGACCATGCGCTCGATCCGTACGGACTGTATTTTGTCGGCACGCCGGTCGACGGCGATTCTTATGCCGCCGAGATCCATAAAGCCGTGACTTCCACGGGTGCGCAGAACACCGTGTTCGGCAATGCGGCGGCGCTCGGCATCCTGTTCGAGGAAAACGGGCAGAAGAGCGTTTCGCCCGTCTATACCACCTCCAAAAACGCGGCGGCGAACGTCGAGGGCAAGGCGATAAACGCCCCGTATACCCCCGTCATGACGCTTTCGACGTATCGGAAATACGTGGACAACAAGGAAAGACGCGCAAACGTACTGCTCTGCGGTTCGGTGGATTTCCTCAATTTCGTGGAGGATCAGCGCTACGCAAACGGCGACATCATCCGCAGTGCGTTTGCCGTCATGGGCAACACCTCCGCGGTGACGGGCATCAAATATAAGGTCGCGGAGGATTCCGCCATCACCGTCACGCAGACGGAATTCACGCGGTATCTGCTGCTGCTCGCCGTGCTGGTGCCGCTTATCATCGCCGGCATCGGAACTTATGTTTATATCAAGAGGAAAAAAGCATGAAAACTGTAAATAAACCGGAGGCGACCAGCGCACAGACCGTGCTGACAAGGCAGAAAAAGATCATTCTGATCCTCGCCGCGGCGGCGCTGGTGCTCGGCATCGTGTATCTGTGCCTCAATCTGTTCGCGGGAGGCTATGAACTGCGTCTGCCGCTTTGCGACGAGGTCGGCGATGTGCTGGAATACCGCGTGACCGCCGCCGACGGCTCCGCCGTCACACGCGAGGCGGGAGAGGGCGAGATCATCTTCAAGGGGGAAAAGCCGCTTTCCTACGTGTCGGCGCCCTATCTCTACCCCGAGATCGCGCTCGACGAACTGGAAAGCGTCACCGTAACGTCGCCGGACGGCACCTATACGCTCCGCCGCGACGAAAATACCGGCACCTACGTTTTCCTCGGTGCCGAGAAGATGCTCTATAAAGCGGAACTCGTGTCATCGCTCAAAGTGCAGTCGTGCGTCCTGCTCGCGCAGAGCCGTCTGGACGAGACCTACGAGACGGAGGAAGCGCTCGCACCGTTCGGTCTTGACGAACAGAGCTCGCCGCTTGCCGTCACCGTCACCGAAATCGACGGCACCGTGCACCGCATCCTCATCGGGTGCAAGATCGTGTCGGAGGATATGTACTACGCCAAGGACGCCGACCGTCCGTACGTCTACGTCATCCCGACCGACGCCGATATCTATTTCTACGGGCGCAACGACTTTTTCACGCCCCTGCTCGCCAAAAGTCTTACGCAGTCGGAGTGTCAGTATATGGAAGCCTTTTCCGTCCGCAAAAACGGCGAGCTGTTTTTCGACAGCGTGCTGATCCCCGAAGAACAGCGTACCGGCACCGGACGCGCCGATATGCATAGACTTACCTATCCCGCCGAATACGCCGTTTCGCTGACGACCTACTACGACGCTCTGCTGTGTCTGGAAAACCCGACGGGCTCCTCCGTGGTGGAGACCGACGTTTCGTCGTACCCCGAAGAGGAGCGGGCGGCGATCTTTACGCTCTACGGGCTGGATGCGCCGACGAACGAGGTCTCGTATACCTGCGGCGGCGTGACGTATTCCTTCATCACGGGCGCTTCCTTTGCCGACGGGAACGGGCAGACGGTGTACTATGCCTACGCGCCGTATACCGACGCCATCGTTACGCTGCCGCTCGATGCCGTGCCGTTTCTCGCGTGCGACAGAATGGATTTCATCAATCCCAATCTCTTCCAGATCAATATCGAAAACGTGGAGGAAGTGACCGTCACCACGCCCGAGCGCACGGCGGACTATCTGCTTTCGGGAAGCGGCAAAGACCTTGCCGTGACGGAAACTCTTTCGGGACTTGCGGTGGATACCGGCTCCTTCCGGCAGTTGTATATGGCACTGCTTTCCGTCAAGGCGGAGGGCTATTCGGATACGCAGGCGAAGGAAGGGGCGCGTGAGGAACTGTCGTTCACCGTAAAGACCAAATTCGGCGAGACCTTCTCGTATACCTTCACCCTGCTTGCCACGACGCGCGACGCCGTTACCTTCAACGGTGTCAGCGAATTTTACGTCAACCGCGCCTGTGTCACCGACGTTTCCGACAAATTCTCCCGCCTTGCCCGCGGCGAGATCTTGCAGGCGGATTATTAAGGCGACGGGAAACGCGGAAGAGCCGTAAAGCAAACAAAGTACAGCAAAGGAGGCGTTTTCATGGCAACACCGCTGGCGGACAAGATCCGTCCGCAAAGCCTTTCCGACGTGGTCGGACAGGCGCACTTACTCGGCGAGAACGCCCTGCTCCGCAAGGTGCTCGAAAGCGGCAAGGTGCCCAACATGATCTTTTTCGGACCGTCCGGCACCGGTAAAACGACGGTCGCCAATATCTTGGCAAAGTCGACCGGTATGACGCTCCGTAAGATCAACGCCACGAATGCTTCTCTCACCGACGTACGACAGGTGCTCGACGAAACGGGCGGCGTCTTCGGCGCCGACGGCATCTTGCTGTACATCGACGAAATACAGTATTTCAACAAAAAACAGCAGCAGAGCCTGTTGGAATTTATCGAAGACGGGCGTGTCACGCTCATCGGCTCGACGACCGACAACCCGTATTTTTCGGTGTATCCCGCCGTGCTGTCGCGCTGCTCGGTGTTCGAATTTCACCCCGTCGAAACGGCGGAGATCGAAAAAGCCCTGCACCGTGCCTACCGCCTTGCCGCCGGAAAAGAGGCGGATGCGGAGATCCCGGCACAGGTGGCGGAAACGCTCGCCTATATCGCCGCCTGCTCGTGCGGAGACGTGCGCCGCGCGATCGGCGCGTTCGAGTTGTGTTACAGCGCGCTCGGCGAGAACATGACGAAAGCGTTTGCCGAACAGAGCATATCGGGCTACGCGCTGAAAATGGATCGCGACGGCGACGAGCATTACGACCTGATGTCGGCGTTCCAGAAATCCATCCGCGGATCGGATCCCGATGCGGGACTGTTTTACCTTGCCAAAATGTTGGAGGCGGGCGATCTGCTTTCCCCCATCCGCCGCCTGCTCGTCATCGCGTCGGAGGATATCGGGCTTGCCTATCCCATGGCGTCCGTCGTCGTCAAGGCGTGCTGTGACAACGCCGTCCAGCTCGGGCTTCCCGAGGGACGCATCCCGCTTGCGGAAGCGGTTGTCTTTTTAGCGACGCTTCCCAAATCCAATTCTTCGTATATGGCGTACGCCGCCGCGGCGAAGGACGTGAAAAGCGGACACGGGATGCATATTCCCGATTTTATCCGCGACGCCAATCAGCCGGCGGCGGATAAAAACCGTGCGTACCGCTACCCACACGATTATCCCGATCACTACGTCGCCGAGACCTATCTGCCGGAGGATATCAAAGACCGCGTGTACTACGTTTACGGAGAAAACAAGACCGAGCAGAAGGCAAAGGCATACTGGGACGACGTAAAGACGCGGGCGAAAAAGAAGAAATAAGCCGGAAAAAGTCGAAACGGAAAGGCTTTTGTCGTGCGAAAAAACCGTTAAATTATGCAAATTCCCTTGACAGAATGAAAAAAATACGATACAATACAAGTGGAGTGACTGTAAGAGTACGCTCGGAAAGGAACAGTACGATGGCAGACGAAACGTTTGAATATGAAGAAGAAGTCTTCACCCTTACGGACGAAGACGGCAACGAAAGCGATTTTGAATTTATCGGCCGCATTGAACTGGGCGAAAATTCATACGTGGCACTTGTTCCGGTAGACGGCAACGAGGAAGAATACGTCATCTTGAAAGTCGTCAAGGACGAAAACGACGAGGAGATCCTTGTCACCATCGAGGACGACGAGGAATTTGACAAAGCGGCGGATGCCTTTGAAGACGAGTTTATGTCGGAGATCGACTACGACGAGGAACAAAAGGAACCCGAGAATCAATAAGACCGTTTGCGGGCATACTGACAGCGGAAAAGCCGAAGGCTTTTTCGCTGGGAAGTGCGTGATGGTCGCTTTCATAAACCCACATGAATGAAACGGAGTCCGTTTTGGTTTCGGGAAAGCGTGCAGACCTCCCGCTTTTTCCTGCTCTCCGCATGAAACACGGCGGAACAAGACCGGAAAACAGCAGACGCTGGTAGCAAAAGTTTTTCCGAACGGGACACCACCCTTGCGTGAGCAGGGTTTTTCATGGCGCCACACGGCTCCCCGGTGAAATCGCAAATAACAAAAATGCAAAAGACGGTCGCAGACCGTCTTTTGCTTATTTTCAGGAGAGAAAAACGGAAGAAAGGAAGGGAGGAAGACCGTGCATACCCTCACCGTGGGACAAAACGACGCGGATAAGCGGATCGACCGCTTTCTTGTCAAGGTCTTTCCGACCATGCCGCTTTCGTTTGTCTATAAAAGCTTACGCACCAAAAAGATCAAGCTCAACGGCAAAAGAGCCGAGCCGTCCGACCGCTTGCAGGCGGGAGACGTGCTGACGCTGTACATAAAGGACGAGTTTTTCGAGGGAAAGGACGCCCGAAAAGCGGAAAAAGCTCAAAAATGGGACGATCCGGCGCTGACGCTTTCCGAGCGGGAGATCGTCTACGAGGACGAAAACGTCATCCTCATCGACAAGCCGCAGGGCGAGCTCGTGCACGGCGATATGCCGGACGAGGAGCGCAAGGGGACGGGAGAGGTGTGCCTCGTCGACAGGCTGTGCGGCTATCTGTACAAAACGGGTGCGTATCAGCCGCAGACGCAGAATTCGTTTGCCCCGGCGCTGTGCAACCGGCTCGACCGCAACACCTGCGGGCTGGTCATCGCCGCCAAAAACGCGGCTTCTCTCGCCGTGCTCAATCAGAAGATAAAGGATCGGGAACTGGAAAAGCATTACCGGTGCGTGGTGTGGGGCGTTCCCGAAAAAAGAAGCGCGACGCTGCACGATTATCTTTATAAAGACCGTGCCGAAAACCGCGTCTATATCGCGCATACGCGGGAGGAACTCAAACGGTCGAAACACGTGCGGTACGACGATGACATCAAGACGGTCGTCACGCGGTACGAGGTGGTCGGGGAGATGGGGGACAAGTCCTTGCTCGACGTGGAGCTCGTCACGGGGCGGACACATCAGATCCGGGCGCATCTTTCGTCTATCGGGCATCCCATCGTCGGCGACGGCAAGTATGGCATCAACCATAGGAGCAGGACCGGAAAACAGTATCAGATGCTGTGTTCCTACTATCTGCGATTCCGTTTCACGACCGACGCGGGAGCGCTTGCCTACCTTGACGGAAAAGAATTTTTCAGCCGGTATCGGTTGGAGGAACTGAAATAAAAAGAGGAGTGAGTGGTATGAAACCCATAAGGCCCCTGCTTGCATCCGTTTTTGTCCTTCTGACGGTGAGCTTTGCCGCCGCGGCACAGACGTGTACCGAAGGCGTGAGCATTTCCGCCGGACTGACGAGAAACTATCTGCCGACGAACGTCGGCATTTCGACGAACGTCGGCATTTCGACGGAGATCGGCACCCTTTCGTCGGACGATCTGGAAAGCCGTATCCGAAAAGGACTTATCAATCGGGACGCGGCCATTTCGGTGGAGGATTTTTCGCTGACCGACAGCAGGGCGGACGTCGATTACGTGCAGGAAGTGCTCGAACTTGTGACCTTCAAGGACCCGGGGCTTTATTACGTCGATCCCTACGCCATGCGCTATTCCTCCGAGATCGGGACGCATCGGCTGATCGCCATCAAGCCGAGCTACGATGAGACCGATGAGGCGGTCATCGCGCAGACGCAGAAAGCGATCGACGAGGCGATCAACCGGCTTCTTCTGACGGTGGACGACAGCATGAGCGATCTGGAAAAGGCGCTGATCCTGCACGACAGGCTGACGCTCGAAACGCAGTACGACACGATGGGCGCCGTGGAGAGGAACGACACGGCGAAGAGCGTGCTGCTCGACCACATGGCGGTCTGTCAGGGATACAGCAACGCTTATTACGCGCTCATGACACGGCTCGGCATTCCGTGCGGCTTTGTGGCGAGCGACGAGATGAATCACGTCTGGAACGCCGTCGGGCTTGACGGCAAATGGTATCACGTGGACGTGACGCAGGACGATCCGACGCCGGATAAGGTGGGCTCGGTATCGCACGAGTTTTTCTTAAAGAGCAACGGAGCGCTTGCACGGCACTTCGGTTACGTGCCGCTCGACGGAACGGGGGAAGAGTACGACAGCGCCTTCTGGAACGAGGTGCGTTCACCCATCGTCGTGCGGGCGGGGCAGTGGTACTACGTGGATACCGCCGCTTTGCAGGGCTCGCTGTATCACTATAATGCCTATGCCGGAACGACCGAGGCACTGTATACCATACGGGAGTACTGGCCGATGCAGGACAGCGGCTACGTGTGGTACGGCACGTATGCGGGACTCGGGTATTATGACGGATTTTTGTATATCAACACGCCGTACGCCGTGTACGCGGTATCGCCGGACGGCGAAACGGTCGGAAAGTGCTACACCTATACGGGAGACGGGTTCCTTGCCGGTCTGTATGAGCGGGACGGCATGCTTCACACCGGCGTCGCGCCGGGGATGGATCTCAACGCGGCGGTGACGGAAAACCCGGTCCTGCTCGACGTCGGCAGTATGGCGAAGAAAGAATTTCACGTACTTGCGGCGTTTGAAAAGGACGGCAAAACGTATCTTGCCTGCGCCAATGACAGCGGTCGGGAAGCGACGGCGGTGCTGTATGCCGCGGACAGTGACGGGCGGCTTGTCAAGGTGTCGGTGCTCACGGTGCCCGGCATGGCGGGGCTTCTCCCGGTCGAAGGGTTTGCCGACGGCGCGGCGGTATCGCTTATCGCGCTTGACAGCTTACTCTGCCCGCTGACGCAAAGCGTGTATACCGCGAGCGTGAGCGAGCGGTATAATTATGTGTAGTATCCCGCGGATAGGGGACACGCCCGCCAGAACGGCGGCGGGCGCGTCGCAAAACCATGAGCGCGTGCCGCAAGCCTTTTTGTTTGCAGTAACTTCCCGCGCGCCGGATAGGGACGCAGAACCGGATAGGGACGTATTTCACTGACCATCCTTTTCCGCAAATCGAGAATTTCCGGAAGTAGCCCCGCCGTTAGTACAAAAAAATAAAACCGAGCCGTAGGGCTCGGTTCAGCCTGTAGACAAAGCAAGTTTTCCAAGCAAAAAGAAGACTTGCTTTTCTGCATTTAGGGGCAATAATTGTAAAGAATCGAAAAAAGTTGAAAACAGAGTGTAAATCAGGCGTATTTGTACCCATTTTATCCAGTATTT
>JAZRVE010000071.1:0-20537 GCA_045598975.1 Eubacteriales bacterium | reverse complement strand
GCCGCTTGCACAATAAAAACATAACCGAGCCGCAAGGCTCGGTTTTTTGTATAGTATGGGTGGTGACACGGCACCGATCGTTCGCACCGTCGCAAATCTCCCGACGGAGCGCTCCGCGCGCAGTCGGCATTTGCGACGCGGGGGTCTCGGAGGGAACCTCCGAGCGCACTTTTTTGCACTCCTTTTTTCTTGCGAGAGAAAAAAGGAGTGCCTTTTCTTCTTGCGAGAGAAAAAAGGAGTGCCTTTTCTTCTTGCGAGAGAAAAAAGGAGTTCCTTTTCTTCGTCTGCACGAAAAAGTTGAATCGTTTCCCCCTGCGCCGCAACGCGGCGCAATATCGGTGTAGCGGCACGCCGCCTTATATGTTCTTTTTGATGGTGAGGATGTTCTGACCGTTCTTGTATTCGTAGGAGATGGAATCCATCGTCTTCTTGACCATGAAAATGCCAAGCCCGCCAATGCCGCGTTCCTCGGCAGACAGCGTGATGTCGGGATCCTCCTTGGCAAGCGGATCGTACGGTACGCCGTTGTCAATAAACGTGATGATGACGGCAAGCGGGTCCTGCTCGACCTCTACCTGTACCGTTGCGGGTCCGACGTCGGGATTGTACGCATAGTGCGCAATGTTGCTGAACAATTCGTCAATGGCAATGTTGATCTGCATTTCCGCCTTCATCGGACAGTCGAACGACTCCAGCTCGGCATCGACAAAATCGGTAACGGTCTGGATGTTTTCGACGGTAGCTTCAAGTTTCAGTTCTTTCACGGTGTGAACCTCCCTGTACTTATTGATTGCGTAAGGCAACGCTTACCATGGTAATGTCATCAAACTGCGGGGCTTCGCCGACAAATTCGTCGAGCGCCGTCTTGACGGCGGCACACAGACCCTTCATGGACGCTCCCGCGGCGGCGTTCAGCGTGTCAAGCAGTCTGTCCTCTCCGAACAACTGATTGCCACTGTCGGTGGATTCCGTGACGCCGTCGGTGTACAGATACAAGACGTCGCCTTTGTTCATATCAAACGACTGTGTCCGGTACATCACGCCGTCCATGCCGGCAAGCACGAATCCCGCTTTGCCTTTGAGATATTCAAACGAACCGCCCACACGCTTTATGACCGGCGGATTGTGTCCGGCGTTGACGTACTCGACGTGCCCGGTCTCGGTGTCGATCACCGCAAGCCATGCCGTCACGAACATACCCGCCTCGTTGTTCTCGCACAGAGCGTCGTTGGCTTTGACAAACGCTTCGTTAATGGGAATACCGGTCTCCGCAAAGCTCTTGATGAGCGTTTTGGACTGCATCATGAACATGGCGGCGGGAACACCCTTGCCGGATACGTCGGCAATGAGGACAGCAAGCTTTGTCGGCGACACCCAATAGAAATCGTAGAAGTCGCCGCCGACCTCTTTGGCGGTGTCCATGGTGGCGTGCAGGTCGATCTCGGGATGTCCCGTCAGCGCCGTGGATACGACGGGAAGCGCCGCGTGCTGGATGCTCTTGGCGAAGGTCAGCTCCTTCTCCATGCGCGCCGCTTCCGCCGCTATGTAGCCCTTCAAGGCGTCGACGGTGGCGTTGATGTCGGTGGAAAGATCGTCAAACTCGACGATGTCGCGCACATTGATCTTCTCGTCCAGATTGCCCGCCGTGATCTTGTCGAGCGAATCGTTGACGGAATGGAGGTTGTGGACGACGTACTTGTTGATGAGGAAGAAGACGAGCCCGAACTGTACGGCGAAGACGATGACCTCCATGAAGGAATTGAGGTAGGTCTCCATGTCGCGTCCGCGTAAGATCTCGTCCTTGGGGCAGACGGCAACGATATTATACCCCTCGGCGTTTTCGTACATACAGTAGCACAGCGTTCCGAACACCGTCGCCTGAAAACGGGAATCCTCTTTGAACTTTCCGCCTTCAAGGTCGATCCCGGCGTCGGCGAGCGAGCCGGAAAAACGGTTTCCGACCAGATTCCCGGCGTAGTCGGCGATCAGGATATATCCGGAGGTGCCGACGTGACGGTTCTGCGTCAGATTGGAAATGTGCTGGTCGATATCATCCTGAAAGCGCTCGGCGTCAAAGCCGATCTGCGCGAAGCCGCCGTCCGGCAGAGCAACGCCCGCGTATTTGCGGGAAATGGACGGATCGTAGGTAAGCGGCTGATAGGACTGCACGTAGGTCTGCGTTCCGTTAAGCAGACACAGAAACGCGGCGGCCTGCTCGCCGGATGACATATCGAAACCGAAAAAGTCGGGATGCGTCGAGTTGGTGATGATACCGTTTTTGTCGACGAAATTGATGTCTGCCACGTCATATTCCCGGCAGAACTCCGCCAACATTTCCGGGGAAGCGTCCGGCGGACACTTGGCAACGATCGCCTCGGCGAGCTCTAACAGATTGGCATCCGACGCGTCGCTGATATCGGCCTTGACGTCGGCGATGTTCTGCGCGAGCAGGGTGTTGGCGTCGTTTTCGGCAAAGCCGGTGTGAACGGCGAACATAAAGACGGTGGAGGACAGATACGCGATCAGGACGGCGACGAGAAGCCCGACCTGAAACTTATACGACAGGCTTCTGATCTTGTCGGTTTTGGCGAGACGCTTGCCTTTAAGAAGCGAGATGATTAAGATGGAGAACATGACGGAAAGGCTGTTGCAGAAGACCATGGGAATACAGCAGATCTTGACGATCTCGATGGCTTTGGCGACCTCTTCGAGATTGGTGAGGAACAGGATGGTCAGGTGCGTGACTTCCATGACGATGCCGGAGGCAAGTCCGATGCCCCACGCCGGCATATCGTCGTCAAACATCTTTTTGCGTAAGAACGCCGCGTAAAAGCCGGAAAGGATGGTCGCCATGGAGCAGGCGACGCGGGTAAACATCCCGGCACCCCACAGAACGGCAAACCACCGTTCCACACCGCCGATAAGACCGGCAATGATGCCGGCGGGCGCACCGAAAATAAGACCGGCGCAGAGCGGTGCCGCATCGCGTGCGTTGGCGGTGGCGCCGCCGACGTCCACACCGAACTCGGTTCCGCACACGGCAGCGAGCCCGAACACGATGCCGATCACGATCTGGCGGACGTAATACGGGACCTTCTTAAACGGCGTTCGTTCCTGCAAAAAATAAAACAGGACGGACATACCGATCGGAAGCAGCGCCGCTTCGGCAAGTTTGGTATATACGAACATACAGTAGACCTCCGAACAAAGTGTATCCGGTTTGTTCCCGTTTGCGGGAAAGCCGGCAAAAAGCAGAACGGTCTCACCGTGACTTCCGATTCACGGCTCGTAAATATTATACACGAAACAAACGCAGATTGCAAGAGAAAAGCATGATTTTGCACATCTTTTTTGCGAACGGCTTTCCTTGCGGCGAAAAAACGCGCCGTTTCCGCCAAAAAACGCCTTCCCGGCGTGTTTGCGGACAGGCGACGATCCCGGTGCGGCAAAGCAACATCACCCCGGAAGCGGGCAACGGAAAAAGCCGGATCCCATGGTGGAATCCGGCTTTTTGGCGTCCCCGGGCGGATTCGAACCGCCGACCTTTCGCTTAGGAGGCGAACGCTCTATCCTGCTGAGCTACGGGGACATCCTATATTATTATACCCGTTTCCGTCTGTTTGTCAAGTTTTTCGGGGAAAGTGCCTCCTTTTTTCTTACAAAAGAAAAGAAAAGAACCTACTTTTTTCTCGCAAGAGAAAAAAGTAGGGCAAAAAAGATTGCCGGGGAGCAGCCCCGGACCCCCTGCTCCGCAAAACGGGAAAACGTTTTGCGGAGGTGCAAGACGGTATCACAGCAGCATCGGTACAGGACACGCGGAAACTCCAAACCGTGCGGCACGGATGCGTTACATGGCACAAACGGCGGCGTAGTGCCGGATATTGATGATATGTACAAAGGGACGGGCTGGGGGAGATGTTATTCTATCCGGCTTTGCGGCTCTACCCGGCGCGTGGGAAGTTACTGCGAACAAAAAGTATGCGGCACGCGCTCACGGTTTTGCGCAATGCCGCCACAGTCAACGGCGGCATTGCCATTGATCGCGGGACTCTACACATAATTATCCCGCTCACTCACGCTCGCGGTATGGGTGAAGCGGCACGCTTCCGAAATAGGTCTCGTTGTGCAGTACGGCGGGATCGTCCGGATGGATCGCGGCGGCAAGCGCATGATATTCCCGCGCTTTTTCTGTCTGCCCCAGTCTGTCATAACAGACGCACAACTGCACGAGCGGGTAAAAATCCTCGTAGTCCGGCACGACGAAGCCTTCCGCCCGATAGTCCTTCGGACAGGCACGGGCGGCTTGGTACCAGAAGATCGCCTGCTCATACCGTCCTTCGTTCTTGTTTTCGTCACCGATAAGGCATAGCGTCTGCGGGTTGGCGCTTCCGCAGGAAAGGGAAGCAAACAGTTTTTCACGGGCTTTTTCGGGATCTGTCGGGGCATACAGCGTGTACAGCCGCAGAAAGGCGCCGGCACGGTCGGCAAAGTAGGCGTTTTTCATGGTGAGAAACTCCTCAAACGTCTGCGCCGCCTTTTCCGTGTAGCCGCAGTCCTGCAATTCGCGGGCGTAATAATAGGTTTCCCGCGCGTTGAGCCGGACACCCTTTTCCAATTGCGCCCGGTAGAGCCTGAGATTGCGCAGCGGATCCTTCACGCGATCCGGGAGCGGCTTGTGGAACACCGTGATGTCCGCGTGAAGGACGTTCCCGTGCACCTCGATGCACTCGTGGACAAAGCCGCTCCACAGAAATCCCGCACGGTTGCGCACGATGCGCTCCCGTTCGTACAGAAAACCCGGCGTGCCGTCCGCGGCAAAGGCGGCGGCGTATTTCATGAATACCGCGTCTGTCTTTTCGTCGAGCGTCTGTTTGAGAGCAAGCAGTTTTTCGCGGTTTTCTTCGTCTACGACGTCGTCGGCGTCCAGCCACAGAATATAGTCGCCGGTCGCCTTGGCGAACGAATAGTTGCGTGCCGCCGCGAAATCGTCGCACCAGGCGCAGTCGTACACGCACGGTGTGTAGGCACGGGCGATGCCGCGTGTGCCGTCGTGCGAGCCGGTGTCGACGATGACGATCTCGTCGCACACGCCCGCCACGCTGTCGAGACACCGTCCGAGGACGGCTTCCTCATCCTTTACGATCATGCATAGCGTCAGAGTCATGTGTCAGGCACTCCTTTTGAAAATTGATTTTCTCCTACCGCAGTATATTCCGTCTGTTGACAAAACAGACGTGTTTTGCATAGGATACAGCGACGGGAAGGATATCCTCCCGCCACTTTATACGAAAGGAAAAAAGCTCTATGGCTAATTGCGGATGCAACGGGAGCGGCGTCGGCGGTGTCAATACCGGCTGTTCCGGCGTTTCTCCCTTTTATTCGTGCCCTGACAGATGCTGTCACGGAGGCGGTGTCGGCGGTGCGTCCGCCGGATGCCGTTCCGGCGTTTCTCCGTTTTCTTCCTGCTCCGGTGTGGGCGGCGCTCAAACCGGCTGTTCCGGCGTAGGCGGCGCATACGGTCTGTTTCCCTGCCGTCCCTGCCCGCCGCCCTGTCCGCCGCCGCCCTGCCCGCCGCCCTGTCCCGGTCCTGTGGGTCCCAGGGGTCCTATGGGTCCTATCGGACCTACCGGCGCACCGGGTCCTGCCGGCCCTGCCGGTCCGACGGTCGTTGTAACCGGCGCTACGGGTCCTGTGGGTCCTATCGGTCCCGTCGGTCCTGTCGGTCCTGTCGGCCCTGCCGGACTTCCGGGTGCCACGGGTGCAACCGGTGCGACCGGTGCCACGGGTGCGACCGGTGCCGCCGCCGTCAATGATTTTGCAAGCTTCATCCAGACGGCGACGACCTTTGCGACCGACACGCCCATCGCGCTGACCGCCGTTGACACCTCGAACGGCGGCACCATCACGGCAAACGGCAGTGACGTCACGCTGCCTGCCGGCACCTATATCGTCTCGTACTCGTTTGAAGGCAACACCGACGTGCCCGCGACCGTCGAGGTCGTCCCCACCCTTAACGGCACAGCGCTGTCCGAACAGCGCCGGATCGACGCCACCACGGCGGACGATCTGCGTGCCAATGCCGCCAACACCTTTACGCTGACGGTGCCTGACGCTTCGACGCTCAGCTTTACCGTTGACGCGCTGACGCCGGACGCGGCTACAATTTCCGACGCGGCGCTTTCGATCGTGGTCGATCGCAAACAGTAAGGAAACACTACTGCCCCTGATAGGGGAAAACAATGCCCCCTTTTTTCTCACAAGAGAAAAAAGGGGGCGAAAAAGATTGCCGGGGAGCAGCCCCGGAACCCCTCTCCGCAAAACGGAAGACGTTTTGCGGAGGTGCGAGGCGGCATCACGGCGACTCCGACAAGGATTGGCAGATAGTCCAAACCGTGCGGCACGGTTATTTTACATAGCACAAGCGGCGGCGTAGTGCCAGATATTGCTGATATGGACAAAAGGATGATTCGGTGAGATGTTGTTCTGTCCGCTCTGTGCCTCTGTCCAACACGCGGAAAGTTTCTGCGAACAAAAAACATGCGGCACGCGCTTATGGATTTGCGACACGTCCGCCGCCGTTTTGGCGGGCGTGTCCCCTGACCGCGGGACACTACACATAATCATACCGCGAGCTCACACTCGCGGTATGGATGCAACGGCACGTTGCCGCGGTATGGGTGAAGCCGTAGGCTTCTTCTATTTTCGCGCAAGCGCCTTCTTCAAGGGCGGAACGATCAGCGTGGCAAGGGCACCGCCGATGAGCGCCGTGAAAAACTGCGTTACGCCGAACATGACCGATAATTTGTCCGCCATGGGCGCCGGTACGCCGGCAAGCGGCACTACCACTTTGAGCACGCCAAGCGTCAGCACGGCGTATTTCAAAAGTGCCGCCGAAACGACCGCAAGCGACCACTTTCCGTATTGCGGGAGTTTGACCTTCTCACTCATGAGAAAGGCATAGGCGAAGACCAGCACCGCATTGCCGACGGCAACGACCGGGACGACGGGCAAAAGCGCGGGTCCGATACCGGACATCTTCGCGGCAAACGGCGACAGCACGGCGATGATGAGCGCGCTCTTCCAGTCGACGAGCAGGCAGGCGGCGATGAGGACAAAGTTGACGGCACTGCCGGTCACAAGCTGTCCCATGGTGGAGGTGACGTACTGCACGACGACGAGCAGTGCAATGAAAATAGCGGTACGGGTAACAAACATTAATTTTTTATTTTTCATGGTAAAGACTTCTTTCTAAATTCACGATAAATCAGATAATTCGGACGGGTTGAAAAACGGCGTTTCCCGCATCACGGAAACGAGCCGTCGAACAGCGTCACCGTGACGGTACGTTCGGTTTCTCCCGTTTTCTCGAAAACGACATTGTAGCGCGGCACCGGCAGAGCAAACGGGATGTTTTCGCACCACTCCGCCGCCAGGATGCCGCCGCGGTCGAAATAGTCGTAAAATCCCGTCGCGTACAGGCTGTCGTCGTCGGTGATGCGGTACAGATCGAAGTGGAACACCGGGACGTGCCCGCGGTATTCGTTGACTAACGCGTATGTAGGGCTGGAAACCCGCACGCCGGGGCAGAAATGTGCCGCGACGCCGCGCACGAAGGCGGTCTTGCCCGAGCCGAGATCGCCGAAAAAGGCGAGAAAATCCCCCGGTTTCAGCACGTCCGCGGCAAAGCGCGCGGCGAACTGCTCGGTCTCGGTCTCGGAATGACTGTGAAAAACAAGAGGGTTATCCATACGGTGTCCTTTCAAAAAAGCAAATGAATAAATATTCTATGATTTTGCATCTAAAATGCATAACTTTTGCCGGATTTTCGTTGACATAACTTTGTCGCTTTTACGGAAAAGTCATCGGTCTGTCGAAAGAGGAAAAAGACGGTCGAAAAAACGAAAATCTGTCAAAATCAAGCAAATTTTCAAAAGTTATGAACATTGTCAACAGGGTTATCCACAATTGCGGTGGAAAAAAGAAGGGATAATTTCCCGAAATTATGTAGACCGAACAAACGCTTGATATACAGAAAACGGCAATTTTTCGACGCAGGATACGGTGTTTTTCGGGTGTTGCCGACAATTTTATGCATTCCACGGGAAACCGATAATTTTCTGTGGATTTTTTGTTAACTTCGTGCCGCTTTGACGAAAAAGCCGCCGCCGTTTTATATCTGTTTTTTACCGATTCTTACCGATCGGAAGGCGCCGTATTGCTCCAATACTTGCGGTCAAGACTGCGGAGCTGGACGGCTCGCGCCACGTGCGATTTCTCGATGACGTCCTTTTCCTCCATGTCGGCGATGGTTCTGGCAAGCTTTAAGATACGGTGGTACCCGCGTGCCGACAGCCCGAGCCTGTCAAAGGCGGCGGCAAGCAGTCCGTCCGCTTCGGCGTCCGTCGCGCAGTATTCCTTGATCATGGCGGGCGTGAGCTGACCGTTGGCAAAGATACCGGTGCCGGCATAGCGCTTCACCATGCGCTCGCGTGCCCTCTCGACGCGGCGGCGGATGACGTCGCTCGTTTCGCCGGGCGTTGTGTCTTTGAGCGTCTGATAGGAAAGCTGTCCCACCTCGATCTGGATGTCGATACGGTCGAGAATGGGACCGGAAATTTTGGAAAGATAGTGCTCCCGCGCAAGAGGCGAGCAGGTACAGGTGTGTCCCTCACAGCCGTAGTAGCCGCATTTGCAGGGATTCATGGCGCAAACTAACATAAAGCGGCTGGGATAGCGCATCCGCGCATTGACGCGGGTGATGACCACTTCTCCGTCTTCGAGCGGCTGACGGAGGGCGTCGGTGGCGTTTTTATCGTATTCCGGCAGTTCGTCCAAAAACAGCACGCCGTTGTGTGCGAGCGAGATCTCGCCCGGCATGGGATTGCGTCCGCCGCCGACGAGGCTCGCCGAGGACATGGTGTGATGCGGCGAGCGGAAGGGACGCGCCGTTACGAGCGGCGTATCGTGCATCAGCGTGCCGCAGACCGAATGGATGCGCGTCGTTTCGACGGCTTCCTCAAAGGTCATGGGCGGCAGGATGCCGGGCAGGCGCTTGGCGAGCATACTTTTGCCGGTGCCGGGCGGTCCGATGAGCAAGACGTTGTGCATGCCCGCCGCGGCGATTTCAAGCGCAAACTTGGCGCTCTCCTGCCCTTTTACTTCGGAAAAATCCGGCACGCCGTCGATCGACGACGCAAACAGCGCCGGGTTTTCGCAGGGCGTTTTCTCGATCCGTAACGTGCCCGTCAGATGGGCAAGCAGTTGTGCCACGTTGTCCACACCGTACACGTCGATGCCTTCTACCACGGCGGCCTCCCGCACGTTTTCGAGCGGCACGTAAATCTCTTTCATGCCGGCGCTCTTGGCGGCGAGGCACATGGGCAGTACCCCGACGGCGCGGCGGACTTCACCCGTCAATGACAGCTCGCCGATGAAACAGCGCCCGTCGGTATCGAGAGAGGAGAGGGTGGTGCTTTTTAAGATGGCGAGCAGGATGGCGAGATCGAAGCCGGTGCCCTGTTTGAGTCTGTCCGCCGGGGCGAGGTTGACGGTGATGGCGGTGATGGGAAAGGGGATGCCGACTGAGCGGATGGCGGCCTTGATGCGGTCATACGCCTCCTTGACGGCGGCGTCGGGAAGCCCGACAAGCCGGAAGGACGGCATATTGCCGGAGGTGAAGCACTCGGCGTCGACGACGAGGCCGTCAATGCCGTATACGGAGGCGGTCCGGATAACGACGGTCAAGAAGCACCCTTCTTTCTGGCAGTGAATTTTCTACGGGGATCACGAAGATCAGTTCTGCGCCGTCCATTCGGCGCCGGCGCACAACGGGATAAAGGCATTGTCCGTGACGAATGCCTTGACGGATGCGCATCCGTCTTCGAGCGGCAACTCACATTCGTTGTCGCCTGCGGTCAGCGATTTTCTGACAACGGCGATCAGTCTGCCGACGGCATCATATTCGGCGACATATAAATCCTTTTGCACGCCGCCGGCGCTCCGGACGGATACCGCCACGGTATCCCCGACAAGGTCTATGCTGTTGATTACGCCGCCGCGCGATTGAAAACGGATGACGGTACCGTAAGGAATTTCGGCATCGTAAAGCCCCTCGATGGAATTCCACTCGGCTTTCGTGCCGGTGTAATAGATGTCGGAAAGGTTATTACAGTCGTAGAATGCATGGTCTCCGATGTTCGTCACGCTGTCCGGAATGGTGGCACTTGTCATGAAGCATCTGTAAAACGCCCTGTCTCCGATGGTTTCCGCGCTGCCCGGGAGGGTGACGCTTGTGGCGGTACAGCCGGCAAACGCAAGCTTTTTGACGGTCTTTACGCCGTCGGGGATCACAAGGTCCTTGACCGGTTTGCCGTTGACGTACAAATTGCTTGCATAGTATATCGGATTGGAATGCACGTCATAAAAATCAATGCCGCACCAAGCCGCAAGGTCGGTGATATAAACGTCTTTCAGACTGTGGCAGTTGAAGAACGCCTGCTCTTCGATGCTCGTTACGCTGCCCGGGACGGTGACGCTCGTCAGAGCGTACCAATCCTGAAACGCATACTTTTTGATGGTCTTCACGCCGTCGGGGATCACAAGGTCTGTGGTCGGTACGTTGTTGACATACAAATGGTTTGCATAGGAAAACGGATTGGAATAACAATCATAAAAATCAATGTTGCACCAAGTCGCAACGTCGGTGATACAGATGTTTTTCAGCCCGGTGCAGTCGTAGAACGCCCGCTCTCCGATGCTCGTTACGCCGTTTCCGACGGTGACGCTTGTCAGATTGAAACAGAAATTGAACGCGTAGTCCCCGATGGTTTCCACGCTGTCCGGAATGGTGACGCTCGTCAGTCCGATACATTTTTGGAACGCAAGCTTTTTGATGTTCTTTGTCCCGTCGGGGATCACAAGGTCCGTAATCAGGACGTTGTCGACGTACAGATTGCTCGCGTAATAAAACGGAGTGGAACAGGAATCGGAAAAATCAATGTTGCACCAAGCCGCAAGGTCGGTGATACGGACGTCTTGCAGCCCGTCGCAGCCGAAGAATGCCTGAGTTCCGATACTCGTCACGCCGCTTCCGACGGTTATGCTTTTCAGCCCGGTGCATTTGTAGAACGCACTCTCTCCGATGCTTTTCACGCTGTTGGGAACGGTGATATCAGTCAGCCCGGCGCAGCCGGAGAACGCATAGGCATCGATGGCTGCCACGCTGTCTGTCAGCACGATGTCTGTGATCGTCTGGTAGGAGTCCGGAAAGAGCTCGGGAATTTTACAGGTTCTGATGAGGCTTCCGACGGTGACTTTTTTCAGCCCGCTGCAATCGGAGAACGCATGACTTTGGATGAACGTGACGCTGTCCGGAAGAGTGATGCTTGTCAGCCTGTCGCAGCCGGAGAACGCATATCTTCCGATACCTGTTACGCTGTCCGGAATGACGACGCCCGTCAGTTTGGAACAGTCCCGGAATGCTTCCTCTCCGATGACCGTCACGGGATACCCGCCGAGGGTGGAGGGGATGGTGACGTCTCCGCTGATGTAAGCATCCACTTTTGTAATCGTTGCTTTGTCTTTTGTGACGGAATAGGTATAATATCCATCTGTCGCCGCGCCGACGGCGATGGTGAGCAGTGTCAGGCACACAAGTGCCGCCAAAAGGATGCGTTTTGTTTTCATGTCGTTTTCTCCTCGTGCCGTTTTCAAAAAAATAAGATCATCTGACAAAAACGCCCGGATGACCGGGCGCTTTTTACTTTCCGAATGTTCAGGCGGTCGGCCCGTCGTCTCCCGCAAGGATCTCGACCTCGATCTCCTTTTCCGCCGCGTCTTCGCCTTTCAGCATGTCTTCCACCGCTTCTTCCACGGTCTTTTCCGCTTCGGCAAAGGGAGCATCCTCTTGTTCGGCTTCCCCGCCGTCTTCCGCTTCGGGCTCTTCGGATTCTTCGGATTCAAAGGAAACGTCGATGTCCTTTTCTTCCTCTTCCTCACCGAGCGTATCGTCGATGCCCTCGATGGAAAGGGAGATCTTCAGTTTTTTGAGCATGACGGCAAAGGCGGCGAACAGGGCGGCGACCGTTGCGAACGTGCCGATCCAGTAAATCAGTTTTTTCATAAATTTTCCTCCTCTTCATGGTCGGGTTTCCGACGGTTGATACCTTCTCTGTCAACAGTATACCACAAATTTTCAAATATTGTTTAAAATAATATTAACTTTTTTGACTGATTCGTAACAATTATGTGTTATAATAACATGAAATATAAAATCGGCGGTATTGTGCCCGGCATATTGCGGACGCATGACCGTCCGAAGTTTCTTGACAGAAAGGCGATCACGATATGTGCGGTTTTGTCGGTTTTTTCAAAAATCAGCCCTATACGGAACAGGACAGGCAGGATCTCGAAAAGATGTCGGAGTGCATCCGGCACCGCGGTCCCGACGATGACAAGCTCATTCTCGACGGCGGGTGCGGACTTGCCTTCCGCCGGCTCAGCATCATCGACCTTGAAAAAGGCGTACAGCCCTTTACCGATAAGACGGGGCGCTTTACCGGTATTTTCAACGGCGAGATCTACAACTATCTCGAACTGCGCGACGATCTCATGAAAGAAGGTTACACCTTCGACACCCGTTCCGAGATCGAGACCATCGTCACGCTCTATCAGAAAGAGGGCGAGACGTTTATCCGCAAACTGCGCGGAATGTTTGCCATCGTGCTGTACGACCGCGAGGAGAACACGCTCTTTTTCGGGCGCGATCCCTTCGGCATCAAGCCGTTTTACTACCGCGAAAACGGAGAGGGCGTCGTCTTTTCCTCGGAATTCAAGGCGTTCCTGTTTGACAGCCATATGCCGTCCTACTCGGTCGATTCGGAGTATTTACAGCACTATTTCACCTTCCAGTACGTCACCGAGCCCGATACCGTCACGCCCGACATCAAGATACTGCCTGCCGGGCATTACGCCGTCCTCCATGCCGGCGAGCCCGTAAAGAGCACGCCGTACGTCGATATTTCCTTCAAGCCTCAGCCCGGCATCTCCTTCGACGAAAAGGAAAAGAGACTGCGCAAGGCGGTCGAGGACAGCATCGCGGCACACATGATCAGCGACGTGCCGGTCGGCTCTTTCCTGTCGAGCGGCATCGACTCCGCCATCATCACCGCCGTCGCTTCCAAGCTCTGTCCCGGCATCAAGGCGTTCACCATTGCCTTCGGCGTCAAGGAGTATTCCGAGATCGACGACGCCACCGCCATCGCCACGCATCTCGACGTCGAGCATATCAAGCGGGTGGCGGGGCTGGAAGAGTTCTTGCAGGCATACGACAAGGTCATGTATCATCTCGATTCGCCCATGGCGGACCCGTCGGTCGTCGCCATCTATCTTATCTGCGAGGAAGCCGCAAGGCACGTCAAGGTGGTGCTGTCCGGCGAGGGCTCCGACGAGTTTTTCGGCGGCTACAAAGTTTACCGCACCGCGCTTTCCGCAGATAAGTTCTCCCGTCTGCCGCCGTTTGTCCTTTCGCCGCTGCACGCGTTTGCCAGGGTCCTGCCGGAGTCGGTGCGCGGCAAGCAGTTTTTACTGCGCGGTACGACGCCTGTCGAAGAGCGCTTCGTCGGCAACGCCTTCCAGTTCACCGAAGAAGAAAAGCGTGCCGTCTACCGCAAATTTGATCCGTCCGTTCGCTTCACCGACCGCACGAAAGAGATTTACGCCGGGGCGCAGGGGCTTTCCACGCTTACCAAAATGCAGTACTGCGATCTCAACACCTGGCTGAAAAGCGATATTTTAGTCAAGGGCGACCGTCTTTCCATGGCGCACTCGCTGGAAGCGCGGGTGCCGTATCTCGACCGCGAGGTCTTTGAGGCGGCGCGCATCCTCTGCGACGATGACAAGCTGCAAAGCGGCACTACCAAATACATCCTGCGCCACGCCTTCCGCGATCTCGTCAATCCCGAAACGGTCATGCGCCCCAAGCTCGGCTACCCGGTGCCGGTGCGCGTCTGGCTCCGGAACGAGCTGTACGATTGGGCACGCGATATCATCCGTTCGCCGTATGCCGACGAGTACATCAACAAAGAGGAAGCCATGCGGATGCTGGAAGCCCATCGAAAGGGCGACGCGGACTATTACCGGAAGCTGTGGCTCATCCTCGCTTTCATCACCTGGTACCGTGTGTACGTCGGTGACGCCGACACCACCCGCCGCCGCATTGCCGATCACGAATGGTGAGTGACAGCGCCTGCGGGATCGTCTGCGAATTCGATCCCTTTCACAACGGGCACGCCTATCTGATCGACACCGTGAAACAGACGCTCGGACTGCCGGTGGTATGTGCCATGAGCGGCACCTTTACCCAGCGCGGTGAGCCTGCCCTGTTCGATAAAGCCTTTCGCGCGGGACAGGCGATCGCGGGAGGCGCGTCGGCGGTACTGGAAATTCCGTTCCCGTACTGCGCGTCGGGTGCCGAGAGATTTGCCGAAGCGGGGGTGAAGATCCTCACCGAAAGTGGGCTGTGCTCGCATATGGCCTTCGGCTCGGAAAGTGGTGATCTGCCTCTGCTTTGGAGCATTGCGGACTATCTGCTTCGTCCGCAGACCGTGTCCGATATCCGCGCCCGGCAGAAGTGCGATCCCACGCTTTCCTACGCCGCCGCCCGAACGCAGAGCGTTCGGGACGCGCTTGGCACAAGCGCGGAAGCGCGGCTGCGCCTGCCGAACGATATCCTTGCCGTCGAATACCTTAAAGCTATCCGCAAAAGAAAAAGTCCGCTCATTCCCCTTGCCGTCAGGCGCACAGCCGCGCACGGCGGCGGGATAGCCGGGCATACCGCCTCGTCCTCCGTTATCCGCGAACTTCTTCTTTCCGAGAGGGAAGCCGCTTCGCTCGGCTATCTGCCGGAAGGGACGGTCCTGCCGCCGGTCGATCGGACGGCAAAGCGGCGGCTTGATGAAATGCTGTTTTTATCGCTGCCCGTCAAAACGCCTGCCGATCTTGCCGGCATCGCCGAGATCCCGCACGGGGCGGAAAACCGCATTCTTCGCGCGGCGAGGGAAAGCCGTTCGTACGCGGAGCTGACGGAAAAACTGCGAAGCAAAGCTTTTACCGATGCCAAGATCCGCCGGATGCTGCTGTTTGCCTTTTTCGGCGTTACACGGGAGAGACTGTCGGAGCCGGTCGCCTACACGTCGCTTCTCGCACGGCGGGAGGATGCCGGAACGGCGGCGCTGCTGAAAAGGGCACGCGGGCAGGCGATCATGCCGGTCGCCTCACGGGCGTCGGGAGCCAAAAAAGATAAGACGGCCGCCGGACAGTACGATTTCAACTGCCGCGCGGAGACCTATATGCAGACGCTCGCCCGGACGTGTCTGTAAATCGAAAAAACATTCTGATAACAAAAACGAAAAACGGAAAAGGAGGCGTTCCCATGGCACGCGGACACAGTATGCCGGACAAGGTTTTTTCTCTTGACGCGCTCATCGGGATCGGGTTAGAGACGGTCTCGTCGATCGGCGGCTGTCAGGTGCGGAGCGACACGTCCCTGTATCATTTGTTCGCCGACTGCGCGGATCTGACGTCGGATACCGACACCCTTATCCGTACCCTTGCCGTCGTTGCCCGGCGTCACACGTTCCTTCGCGTCGAAACGGTGCGGCTTGCCGACGTCGGCGAGGCGGAGGTCCTGCTTTTTGACGAAGACGAACAGCTCGTCACCCGTATTGATCTGGAATACGCCAAGTACGTCACCGACGTCCTTGCCGCCGACGCGCTCGGACCGGACGATCTCAGACCGTACGTCGAAAAGCGTATGCGCGAGCTTGCTCTTATGCCGGAGAGTCTGTCCGGAAGCAAGTCGGAGGGCGTATGATCATACTCGGCATCGATCCGGGGCTTGCCACGGTGGGGTACGGTGTCCTGCGCTACGAAAGGAACGCTTTTACCCCCATCGACTACGGCGCCGTGCTGACGGAGGCGGGCATCCCGGTGGAAAAGCGGCTGTGCGAGATATTCGACAATATCACCGAGCTTACGCAGACGTATAAGCCGCAGGCGGTCTCCATCGAAAAGCTCTATTTCAACACCAACGAAAAGACCGCCATCAACGTCAGCCAGGCGCGCGGCGTCATACTGCTCGCCGTGACGCGGCTGGGCGTACCCGTCTTCGAGTACACGCCGTTACAGATCAAGCAGGCGGTGACGGGCTACGGACGCGCCGACAAAAAACAGATCATGTACATGGTGACAAAAATTCTGAACCTCGACAGGGAGCCTCACCCGGATGACACCGCCGACGCGCTTGCCGCCGCCGTCTGTCATGCGTACAGCTCCGATTCGCAGTTGTTCGGATTATGATTTTTGCATAAAATTCTTAAAGAAAGGATGGATAAGGAAATATGGATTCCCGCAGTCACGCGGCGGCGTATCCTCCGGAAGCGATACCCGTATTGCCGCACGACATAAGCCGCACGGTACTGTTTCTCTCACCTGCGCGCACGGTGCGCGAGGCATTTCTTTCGGAGCAGACGTGCGCATTCGTCTGCACGGACCTGCGGGAAGACGGTCGTCCCTGCCGCGTCTGCGACGCCTGCCGCAAGGTGCGCTCGCTCACGCATCCCGACGTTATCCGCACGGACGGGAAAACGGCAAAGGCGGACGATCTCAAAGCGCTGTGCGGCAACGTGGCGATGGCGCCGCACGAGGCGGACAAAACGGTATACGTTTTCGAGAATTTTTCGGACCTGAACGAGCAGGGACAGAACACACTGCTCAAATTTCTCGAAGAGCCGCCTGCGCATGCGGTCATTCTGCTCACCGCCCCCTCCAAAAGCGGCATCCTGCCCACCGTTCTGTCGCGCACGCTGATCTTATACGGCGAAACGCGGGAACGGGACTATTACCGGTCGCTCGCCCGTGCCTTTCTTCCGGAACGCAGTCCGAAAGAGCACGAGGACGCGCTGTGCGCGTATTGGGAGACCTATGAGGAATCGGCGCCGGCTTCGGTGCTCATGGAGGCATTCGAAGCGGCGGAGGCGTATTACGCGGGAGAGGAAAAAGCCGTCATCACACGGTTTCCCCGCAAAAAAGAAGAAAAAGAGGAAGCAAGGATATTTTTCCGCGTCTTTCAACTGTACGCCCGCAACATAGCGGTGTATAAAGCGACGGCAGGCAGGGCGGAGGTACTGCCGGACGGGGAACGCTTCCGGAAGATCTGCACGCGCTGTTCCGTCAGACGCGCCGTCGCCAGCTGTGAGCTGTTTGAAAAGGCGTACGACGACATGACGGACTGCATCCGGTGGAATTTAAGCACCAACGCGCTGTTTGCGCATCTCGCGGAGCATCTGCTCTGAAAACCGTGAAAAAAACGAAAGGAAATACGGTCGATCTTATGAATAACAAGCCGAAAAACATCACACCCAATACGTCTGCCGACGGTGACAGCACCATCAACACCAAAAAGGGCTTCATGCTGTCCTTCCCGGCAAAACAGAAAAAGAACGGCGATGCCCCCGCAAGCGGCATCGTTCCCGCTAAAACCATCTCTTCTGCCGGCGGCAATAATCCCGGCAACGGCGGCAACGGCGGCAATCCCGGCGGCGGGCAGTCTGCCGGCGAAAAGAATCAGGGCGCCTCTCATGCGGGACATCGTTCCCGCCACGGACACCGCGGCGGCGGTAAGGGCGGCGACCGCACCGATGCAAAGTCGCAGAACGAGAGCCGGAACGCCGGCGCACAGCAGGCGTCTCCCGCTCCTTCCGCCAAGCCGCAGGGCGGCAACAAAAACAACAACGGCGGCAACAACGGCAATAACGGGAACAACGGCAACAACAATAACGGCGGCAGAAACGGCGGTCGCGGCAATCACCGCGGCGGCAAACGCGGACGCGGCAACGGAAACAACAATAACAACAACAGTAATAATAACAACGAACTGCGCTCCGAAGGGCTTTCGCAGTTGTCCCGCGATTTTGCCGCGGGCTACCGACCGGCGAAAAAGCCGCTTGCGGGCGGGCTGTTCTCGCGCGACACCGACGAGCCCATTCTGACGGGCGCCGAAAAAGAGCTGTCGTTAGAGGAAAAATACAAGGACGCCGTGCCGCTTGCCGAACAGATCGCGGCGGAAGAGAAAAAGCGGCTCGGGCGTGCCAAAGCGCCGCTTGCCGCACCGGCGGACGGGATGACGGCGGAAAACACGGACAACGCGCCGGACGACCAGCCGGCCTCTTATGAGATCGTCGGCATCCGCTTCCGCGAGGCGGGGGAAATATACTATTTCGATCCCGACGGCAACAAGATCGCCTTCGGCACGCCCGTCATCGTGGAAACGGCACGCGGCAACGAATACGGCTACACCGCCATCGCCAACCGCACCGTGCCCGCGCGCGAGGTCGTTCCGCCGCTCAAAAAGATCAAGCGGCTCGCCACCAGGACCGACACCGAAAAGTATCTTGCCAACAAGGCGCTCGAAGACGACGCGGCGGATATTTTCAAGAAAAAGGTGGAAGAGCTGGGGCTCGCCATGAAGCTTGTCTACGTCGAGTACACCTTCGACAATTCCAAGCTCGTCTTCTATTTTGCCGCGGAAACGCGCATTGATTTCCGCGAGCTCGTCAAACAGCTCGCCGCCATCTTCCGCACCCGCATCGAACTGCGGCAGATCGGTGTGCGCGACGAGGCGAAATTAGTCGGCGGCATGGGCGTCTGCGGCAGAAACGTCTGCTGTAACGCCTTTCTCGGCGATTTCGCGCAGGTCTCCATCAAGATGGCGAAGGATCAGGGGCTGTCGCTCAACTCCGCCAAAATTTCCGGCACCTGCGGCAAGCTCATGTGCTGCTTACGCTACGAGGAAAAGACCTACGAAGAGGAAAACGCCCGCACGCCCAAAAACGGTGCGCTCGTGGAAACACCGGAGGGCCGGGGCGTCGTCGTGGACGCCAACGTCCTCAAAGGCACCCTGCACGTCCGTCTGGATTCCGCCCCGGATGCTTCTCCCAAGGTATTCGACCGCACCGCCGTCACGGTGATCGGGCATATCAAGGGCGGCAAAAAGGAATTCAACGGACTTTCCTCGGCGGAAAACGAAAACCAAGAAGCAAAAGAAGCGACGGAGACAACCGAAGCGGAAGAAGCGGCGATCGGCGAAGAAATGCCGGAATGAGCCCGGCAAAAGGAGCGTTTCATCTCTTTTGCACCGATATACACTGACGGGAGCGGAACATGAACGGAATTTTGAACGTCTATAAACCGGGTGGGATGAGCAGTCACGCCGTCGTGTCGCGTATCCGGAAATTTACCGATACCAAGCGCGTCGGGCACGCGGGCACGCTCGATCCCATGGCGTGCGGCGTACTGCCGGTGCTCGTGGGCAATGCGGCGGGTGTGCAGGCGCTCGTCATGGAGCATGACAAGGTCTACCGTGCCGGTATCCGCTTCGGGCTCGTCACCGACACGGGCGACGTGACGGGCAATGTATTACGGCAGAGCGAGCCCGCCTTTTCGGCGGAGCGGCTTGACGGGGTGCTTGCCGGTTTTCTCGGCACACAGGAGCAGATCCCGCCTATGTACTCCGCCATCAAGCATAACGGCGTCAAGCTGTACGATCTTGCCCGCAAGGGCGTCGAGGTCGAGCGCAAGGCGCGCACCGTGACCTTTTACCGCATCGGCGTCGTGACGCCGTTCGACGGTGCGCGGTGCGAGATCGAGGTCGCCTGCTCCAAGGGCACCTATATCCGGACGTTAGCGCAGGATATCGGCGAACGTCTCGGCTGCGGCGCCTGCCTCGATTCTCTCGAACGCACCGTCTGCGGCGACTACAAAGCCGAAGACGCCGTGATGCTCGACACGCTGGAAGCGCTTTACGCAAACGGCGACACCGACGCGATCGGGGCTCTCCTTATCAGTCCCGAGACGTTGTTTCTCGAACTGCCGCGCATCACCCTGCCGCCGTTTTTCGAGCGTCTCTCCCGCAACGGCGCCGAGGTGTATCTTACCAAAGCCCGCCTGTCGCCGTCGCTGTTCGACGGGACGGGGCTCTGTCGGCTGTACGGAAAGGACTGCGGCTTTTACGCCGTCGGCGAGCTTGCCGATTACCCGGACGGCAAGGCCATCCGCATCCGATACAGATTTACATAGTTACATCATTTTATCGACATTATCGACATATCGTCATAAGGAACAAAAAACATGATCATGTACGGAAAAACCGACACCGGCAAGGTGCGGAGCAACAATCAGGACACTTTTCTCATTCGTGAGATCGGGCAGACGGCGTCGCTTGCCGTTGTCTGCGACGGCATGGGCGGTGCAAACGGCGGCAACGTGGCAAGCGCACTCGCGGCGGAGACGTTTGCCGACGCCGTGGAGGAGCTCGTCCCCGAGACCGCGTCACCGCTCGATTATCCGACGGTGCTGGAAATGGCGCTCGCAAGGGCGAACAGCGCCGTTTTCGAAAAGGCGAAGGCGGAGCCGGCTCTCGCCGGCATGGGCACAACGCTCGTTGCCGTGCTTGTCTGCGGGAAACGCTTTTACGCCGTCAC
>JAZRVE010000070.1:0-16900 GCA_045598975.1 Eubacteriales bacterium | reverse complement strand
TTCTTTCCCGTCGATGAATACGTTGATCATTTCCATTTTTCAAGTCCTCCTTACTTCTTGGAAATAGCACCGAAGGTGCAGTTCGACATACAAACGCCGCACTTGATGCACTTGTCCGGGTTGATGGTGTGCGCCATCTTGACTTCGCCGTCGATGGCACCGACCGGGCAGTTTCTCTTACACTTGGTACAGCCCTTGCACTTGTCGGGATCAATGGTGTAGGTGAGGAGGTCTTTGCAGACGCCGGCAGGACACTTCTTGTCGACGATGTGCGCGATATACTCATCACGGAAATAGCGGAGCGTGGAAAGCACCGGGTTGGGCGCCGTCTGACCGAGACCGCAGAGAGCGTTGTTCTTGATGTAGTTGCAGAGCTCTTCCATCTTGTCGAGGTCTTCCATTTCACCCTTGCCGCTGGTGATCTTTTCAAGGATTTCGTACAGTCTCTTGGTGCCGATACGGCAGGGTGTACACTTACCGCAGGACTCGTCAACGGTGAACTGTAAGAAGAACTTGGCGATATCGACCATACAGTTGTCTTCATCCATGACGATAAGTCCGCCGGAGCCCATCATCGAGCCGATGGCGATGAGGTTGTCGTAGTCGATGGGGGTGTCGATGAGGGAAGCCGGGATACAGCCGCCGGAAGGACCGCCGGTCTGAGCGGCTTTGAACTTCTTGCCGTTCGGGATGCCGCCGCCGATCTCTTCGATGACTTCACGAAGCGGGGTGCCCATCGGGATCTCGACAAGACCGGTATGCGTGATCTTGCCGCCGAGCGCAAAGACCTTGGTGCCCTTGCTCTTTTCGGTGCCCATGGAAGCGAACCATTCCGGTCCTTTTAAGATGATCTGCGCGATGTTGGCGTAGGTCTCGACGTTGTTGAGGATGGTCGGTCTGCCGAACAGACCCTTTGCCGCCGGGAAAGGCGGACGGGGATGCGGCTCGCCGCGCTTGCCCTCGATGGAGGTCATAAGAGCGGTCTCTTCGCCGCAGACGAAGGCGCCTGCGCCGAGACGGAGTTCGAGATTGAAGGAGAAATCGGTACCGAAGATGTTGTCGCCGAGCAGACCGTATTCCTTAGCCTGTGCGATGGCAATGCCGAGGCGCTTGACGGCGATAGGATATTCGGCACGGACGTAAATGTAGCCCTGGGATGCGCCGATGGCATAACCGGCGATCGCCATAGCTTCGATGACGGCGTGCGGGTCACCTTCCAGAACGCTTCTGTCCATGAAAGCGCCGGGGTCGCCTTCGTCGGCGTTGCAGCAGACGTATTTCTGACCGCCGTCCTGCACGAGGTTGCGGGCGAGCTGCCATTTCTTGCCGGTCGGGAAGCCGGCGCCGCCGCGTCCGCGAAGACCGGATGCGAGAATGGTGTCGATGACCTGATCGGGCGTCATTTCGGTGAGGACCTTGCCGAGAGCGGCATAGCCGTCAACGGCAATGTATTCTTCGATGTTTTCCGGGTCTATAACGCCGCAGTTGCGAAGGGCGACGCGCTTCTGATTCTTGTAGAATTTGGTGTCGCCGAGAGCAACGGGCTCGTCTGCCTTGACGGATTCGCCGGCGGCATCCTTGTAGACGAGGCGCTCGACGATGCGTCCCTTTAAGAGATGCTCGGACACGATCTCGGGAACGTCGTCAGCGGACACGCGGCTGTAAAAGGTGCCTTCCGGGTAGACGATCATGACCGGACCCATAGCGCAGAGACCGAAACAGCCGGTGGAAACGATCTTGATCTCTTCGGTCAGACCGTTCTTTTTGAGTTCCTCTTCAAGCTTTGCCTTGACGGCGGCGCTTCCGGAGGAGGTACAGCCGGTACCGGCGCAGATAAGTACATGAGAACGAATCATTTGTTAATACCTCCGTTATTTAAGCATTTTCCTTGATGGTGAATTCCGCGATGGGCTTGCCGTTTTTGATGTGTTCCTCAACGACGCGCTTGACTTTTTCGGGCGTCATGTGAACATAGGTGACTTTGTCCTTTCCGCTCTGGTAGATTTCAACGACGGGCTCGTACTGGCAAATGCCGATACAGCCGGTCTGGGTAACGGTAGCGATGTCGGAGAGACCGGCGTTTGCCACTTCCTCGACAAAGGCGTTGAGAACGGGGCGGGCGCCGGCGGCGATGCCGCAGGTAGCCATGCCGACCACGATACGCATATCGTTGGAGCCTTCGCGCAAAATGACCTTGTCTTTCATGCGGTTACGGATTTCTGCAAGTTCTGCTAATGATTTCATGATGATTTCCCTTCCTTATTTTTATTAATCATTATTATATTGTTCCGATAAATATTCGCGCATCCAGACGAGTACGTCCGGTGTGGAGAGCGGGATGTCGCCAAGCTCTGCACGGATGTCGCGGGTGTCGAGCAGGACGGTTTCTTTGCCGTCGCGCTTGTGCGTAAAGACAACGTCGATGTCGCCGCAGCCCTGTATGAGGGTGAGAAGCGAAGAAACAACGTCGCCGAGCGGGGTAAAATCAATGTGGTTTTTGTAGAAAAAAGCGGTGGTCGTCGTGCCGTGATCTTTCGGAGACATTTCCGCGGTCTGCGAGACGACGGAAAGATGTCCGCCCGTCTGTTCGGCGGCAAGACGGAACAGGGGAATGCCGAGTCCGACGGAACGGGTGGTGCGCGTCGTACAGAAAGGATCGGTGACGTTTTGCACCATTTCGGGTGACATACCGCATCCGTTGTCGGAAATGGCGATGGTCAGTGTTTCATCGGTTTCGGTAAGGGTGATGCCGATAAGAGAAGCACCTGCCGTGACGGAGTTCTGGGCAATGTCGAGAATGTTGAGCGATAACTCCTTCATGCGGTTTCTCCTTTCAGACGCTTGAATAATTCTTTGCGAATCCGGTCGCCCGAATAGGGCTCGTCGTCGAACTCCAAAAAGTTTTCGGCTTCGTTGATGTCCCATAAATAGTGAGCGTCGGAGTCGAAAATTTTCAGCGGCTTGCGGATGAGCTCATAGGTCTCGCAAAGCGCGTCCGTCTTGGATCTGTCGGCGATTTCCAGAGCCGTAAAGACCGGATATGTCGGAAAATCACCGAGGATTTCCAGAATGCCGTTTGAAGCCTTGTCGATGTGCGCCGGGCAGATGAAAGCACCGTGTGAGCGGGCGAGCGCGGTGGCGTCGGCAAGGGATAAAGACGTAGCGTTGATGAGTAAATGTTCCTCGTTCCCGATGATCTCGTCATTTTCGTCGAGGATATGCTGATTGCCGAAGATCTCGGGACGGTTTGGTATTTTATACCGCCGACGATCCACCTCGTCCGAGAAGGCAAGGGCGGCGTCAAGCTCTTCAAATAAGCAGAGCATGTGGATATCCTCTGCCGTTGTCAGCTCCATGCCGGCGATGCCGACGATGCCGTTTTTCTTGCAGCAGGCAAGAAAAGCCGGGCAGTTGCGGGAGGTGTTGTGGTCGGTGAGCGCCGCGATCTGTAATCCTTTCAAAGCCGCCATGCCGGCAATGTTGCCGGGCGTCATGTCGTCGTCGCCGCAGGGCGAGAGACAGGAATGGATGTGCAGATCGTAAAAGTAGCGGTTCATGGTTTCTGTGTCAGAGCCCGTGAGAGGCGGGCACAGACTTCATAGGAAGAAAGAGCCGTGCGAAGCAGATTGATGTTCTTGGCTTTGGCGGCAGTGAGCGTTTCGTCGGGGATTTCCGACGCATCCGTCACCACGACGCAGGCAACGTCGGTAAGCGTCGCCACGGCGATGACGTTGAGATTTGTCATGACCGTCACCCATACGTTGTCGCTTTTTGCGTGTCCCATCACCCAGCTCAACAGGTCGCCGCAGTATACACCGTCGATTTCGCGACCTTCGTCCGGCAGGGAAAGGGGCTCTGCTTCCAGTAGCTCCGTAAGGGAAAGAACAGTTTGCTTCATTCGGTTTCTTCCTTTGTTTCAGATGTTTTGTCATGCAGCAGTTCACGCATGCGGATGATGCAGGCATCGGCTGTCGCTTCGCCCTTGACGATGTCTTCGGCAAAGGCACGGCAGCTCGGTGAGCCGCAGGAGCCGCAGTTGAGTCCCGGCAGAGTGTCGCAGACCTCCTGAATCTTTGCCATGGTGCTCATGGCTTCTGTCATATCGTCGGAAAGCGTGACCGGTGCATAGGAAAGCGCTTCGTTGGAAATGTAAGCGCCGGGGATGGCGTCGGTGTTGTCCTCCGGACGGTTTTGCGATACCGGGAGGTACCGGCGCAGGTTTTGCAGTTTGACACGTGCGATGTAGGGGTTTTCGACCGTCAGAACGCCGCCGACACAACCGCCGTTGCAGGCGTTGAGTTCGATGTATTCCAAATCCGAAAAATCATCGTCCTCGATCTTGTCGAGCACTTCTATGACGTTTTCGATGCCGTCCGCCGCTAAGTATTTGTCGTTGAGAAGAGCACTGCTTTCGCCGCCGGTGGAAGCCCAGCCGATGCCGATCATGCCCGTGCGGGAGACCGGAATTTCGGTCGTCTGCTTCTTCATGACGTCGATGAGCTTGAAATAGACTTCGCTTAACGACAGCACGTAATCTATGTTGCTTTCGCCGTTGCCGAGGAAGCCGTTCTTGACGTAACTGACCTTGGCGGGACACGGGGAAATAAAAACCGTTACGATGTCGCTGTCGGTAAGCTCGGGATGCTGTTTCTTGACCTCTTTGCGTGCTTCAAGTGCCGCGATCTCGATCGGCGGCATCAGCGGCATGACGTTGTCACAGAGATAGGGATAGCGAAGCGAGATGAGGCGCGTCACGACGGGGCAGGCACTGCTGATGACGGGACGGTGTAAGCCGGGACGCCGTAAATAACGGCGGGTGTACTCGGTCACAAGCTCCGCGGCACGGGCGACCTCGTAAACGTAATCGAATCCGAGATCGTACAGTCCCTGCAAAAGGTAATCGACGTCGTCTAAGTTTTCAAACTGACCGTAAAGCGAGGGAGGAGGGAGCGCCACCACAAATTTTCCGTCCGGGATGCTGTCGAACTTGTCGTAATCGGCTTTTTTTGCTTTGTACTCGCATCGACGGATGCATTCGCCGCAGTCGATACAGCGGCGCGGGTCGATTTGAGCGTGTCCGTTGCGGATGCGAATGGCTTCCGTCGGGCAGCGTTTCAAGCATATGGTGCAGCCTTTGCATTTTTCGACGTCAAGCAGAACGGAATGCTTGTAGAAGGGCATATTGTCACCTCATGTTCACTTTCATTGTGATAACAGTACCTTTTCCGAGTTCGGTGTCGATGTTCATGTCGTCTGTATACCGCTTCATGTTGGGAAGTCCCATCCCGGCGCCGAAGCCGAGAGAACGGATGTTGTCGGGAGCCGTGGAAAAGCCTTCCTGCATGGCGAGAGAAACGTCTGCGATGCCGGGACCGTGGTCGGTGAGGATGATGGTGATAACGTCGGAATCCACGACGACCTCGGCGATACCGCCGCCGGCGTGGATGACCATGTTGATCTCGCCTTCGTACATGGCGATGGAAACCTTGCGGATGATCTCGGGGTTGACACCGATGGAACGAAGGACTTTTTTTACCTGCACCGAAGCATCGCCGGCAGAGGTGAAGTTTTCACCGTCAACGTTGAAGCGGAAGGTGAGGGGGGCGCTCATGGTTCGTCTCCCGTTTTGCCGAGTCCCGCCGCATAGAGCTTTCCGCAAGCCTCGAACATACGGAGCTTGCTTGCCATCACGACGATACCGGCATCCTTGGCGAGTGAGAGCATTTCTTCCGTCGGCTCCTTGCCGCGGATGAAGACGATACAGCGCATATCCATCATTTCCGCCGTCCGGATGACCTGCGGATTGACGAGTCCCGTCAGTAAGACGGCCTGATTTTTGACGTAAGCGAGCACGTCGCTCATCATGTCACTGCCGCAGGCAGAGCAGACTTCGTTTTCACATAACTCGGGACAGACTAAAACAGACGCATTGAGAAGAGCGGAGATATCCGAAATTTTCATAATCGTGTAACCAATCCTTACGGTACGGTATCAAGAGATCACTCGTATTTTTTGATGATGTCGGGAACTTCCTTTGCGGTAAGTCTGCCGTACACGTCGTCGCCGACGAGCATGACGGGAGCAAGGCCGCACGCACCGACACAGCGGCAGCTTTCGAGAGAGAACTTGCCGTCGGGAGTGCAGCCGCCCTCATCGATTTTGAGGACTTCTTTGAGCTTTTCGAAAATCTCGCCCGAGCCCTTGACGTAGCAGGCGGTACCGAGGCAGACGGAGACGTTGTGCTTTCCCTTGGGATTGATGGTGAACTGGGCATAGAACGAAACGACCTCGTAAACTTTCTCAATGGAAACGCCGAGACCGTCGGCAACGATCTTCTGTACTTCGATGGGCAGATAGCCGTAGATCTCCTGTGCTTTTTGAAGAACGGGGATCATGGAGCCTGCTTGTCCCTTATAAGAAGCGATGACTTCATCAAGCTTTTTGGCTTGCTCCGCCGTGCCTCTGAACGGAACGGGTGAAATGGTGTTAGACATGGATGGTTCCTCCTTGAATTTAATTTTATAGTAATAAACCTTGATAATTATATCACAATACTTACAAAAAGAAAAGGGGAAAACGACAAAAAATACGAATTTTTAACACTTATTTTATGACAATATTGTTAATTATTTCGCAAGGCGGCGACGGAAAGAAAATTTGAGAAAATTTGCCGCAAACACTTGCAAAATCGGGAAAGGAGGTATATAATGTTTTTATAATGGGGGATAAGTTGGAGATAGTTGTCAGAATAATTGAAAACTTCTCGATCGTTATTGCCAATTCAAACAACCGACGGAGGGAAATTATGGACTTAGAGAAAAGAAGCGAAATGCTGTCAAAAGCCAAAAAGCTTTTAGACGACAGAAAAAGCTCCGATACGCTTGCCAAAAACGGCAAGAAATCGGCGCACGCGCATCTTGCCGCCTTTTTTGACGCGGGAACGTTCGTGGAAACGAACGCCTACGTGAAAGCCTACGCAAACGAGCTCGGCACAACCGATCCCGAAGCGTATGCGGGCTGTGTATGCGGCTACGGATCGCTCGACGGACGGCTTGTCTTTGCCTATGCGCAGGATATGTCTCGCGTCAACGCCGCTTTTACGGCGGAAAGCGCACGCAAGATCTGCTCGCTTTACGAGCTTGCCGTGAAAAACGGTGCGCCGGTGGTGGCGATGCTCGATTCCTTCGGTGCGAGCGTTGCCGAGGGCGTCGACGTTCTCGGCGGATACGGCGCCGTGATGAAGAAAATGTCAGATGTAAAAGGAAAAATCCCGCAGATCTGCCTTGTGCTCGGAAAGGCGTGCGGTCACGGAGCGGTGATCGCGGAGAGTGCCGACGTGAATATCATCTGCCGGGAAGGCTCGATGAGCGTACTGCCGGCGGACGTGTTCGATAAGGCGCAGGACGGCGTGGGAACAGCCGTGTATGCCGCCAAAAAAGGGATCGCCGACGTGCTTGCCGCAGACGAAGCCGATGCCTTTGCCAAGACAAGACAGCTTCTTTCGCATCTGCCCTCCAACAGACTCGATAAAACGGTCTATGCCGGTATCGAGGACTCTGCCGACCGCCGCACGCCGGAACTGGCGTCTGTTTGTGCGGACAAAGCATACGAGGCGCATGAGGTGCTTGCGGTGCTTGCCGACGGCGGCAGTTATTTTGAATATAAAAAGGAACACGCGCCCGCCATGGTGACGGCATTCGCGTTTATCGGCGGCGTGCCGGTCGGCGTGGTCGCAAATAACCCGGCGCAAAAAGAAGGAAAGCTCTGCGCGGGCGCCATGAAGAAGGCGGCGGCGTTCATTAAGCTTTGCGACGCCTTCGGACTTTCGGTGCTGACGCTTGTCGGCGCGGAAGGACTGCGGGACGATTGCGATGTGCACAGTGCCGATACCGCGCGTGCGGCGGCTGCTCTCGCCGAAGCGTATGCAAAAGCGAAGACGGCGCTTGTCACGGTGTATATCGGTGCTTCCTACGGGCTTGCGTATACCGTCATGGGTTCCAAAGCGTTGGGAGCCGACGTGACGTTTGCGCTTGATTTTGCCAAGATCGGCGTTATGAAGCCGGAAAGCGGCGTTGCCATGCAGTGGAGCGAAAAGCTTGCCGGTGCCAAAGCGCCGCTCGAAAAACGAAAAGCATTGGAAGAGGAATACGCGCTGTACGTTTCGTCACCGCTTCTTGCCGCATATGCGGGAAATGTGGATGACGTCATTGCAACGGAGGAAACGCGTGCACGTGTGGCGTCCGCCCTTGAAATGCTTTCCATGAAGACCGAATTCGGTTGTCTTTGACAGGTGGTGAATGGAATGGTATTATTAGATGTGGTCAATTATACGGAAAAATTCGCCTCGTTCGGAGAAGCCATGGGCTGGGCGCTTCCGTACTCGCTGTTCGGCTTTCTGATCGTCTTTTTCGTGCTCGCACTGCTGTGGGGCATCCTTTCACTCATGAAGCTGTTTTTCTACACCATCCCGCAGAATAAGAGCAAGAAGGCTTCCACGGGTGCCGTTGATTCAGCCAACGTTGTCAAAATGTCGCTTCCCGATGCCTCGGGTGCGGCTGTTCTTGCCGATGACAGAGCCACTCTCGTCGCCGCCATCACCGCGGCGGTGTCGGCGTACCGCGCGTCGGTCGGAGAAGCGGATACCTCGTTTCGCGTCGTATCCTTCAAAAAGCGTAAATAAGTCCCGTTATCACTGATACGAAAAGGAGAATAATCATGTTGAAACAGTATAAAGTCACCGTAAACGGTACCGTATATGACGTTACGGTCGAAGAGACGTCCGCTTCCGCCGTCACGACACCCGTATCCGCTCCCGCCGCTCCGGCTCCCGCACCTGCATCTGTTGCCGCTCCCGCTCCGGCACCTGCCGCAAAGCCGGCAGCACCCGTCGGAAACGGCGAAAAGGTGGAATCGCCGCTCAACGGCACCATTTTGAAAATCAACGTTGCCTCCGGCGCCTCCGTCAAGAGCGGCGACGTTCTGATGGTCATCGAAGCCATGAAGATGGAAAACGAGATCATGGCGCCGTGCGACGGCACCGTCTCTTCCGTCACGGTCGCACAGGGCGCAACCGTCGCCGCCGGCGACGTGCTTCTCACGATCGCATAAGGCTGACGGAGGAATCGAAACCATGATAGAAAGTTTACTTAGCCTCTGGCAGACGACCGGCGTCTATAAGATGATCTATGATGCCGGCAACGTCAATCCGGAGTTTTACAAGACGCTCATCATGTACGTCATTGTGGGCGTTCTGATGTATTTCGCCATCGGAAAGGGCTTTGAACCGCTTCTTCTGCTGCCCATCGCCTTCGGCATGCTGCTTGCCAACCTTCCGGGATGCGAGCTGTTCCATAAGGAACTGTTCATCAGCACCGATCCGAATTTTCATCTGAATATGCAGACCATCGCCGAACAGGGCGGTCTGATGGATTTCTTATATCTCGGTGTTAAGCTCGGCATCTATCCGTCGCTTATCTTCCTTGCGGTAGGTGCCATGACGGATTTCACGCCGCTCATCTCCAATCCGAAGTCGCTTCTCATGGGCGCCGGCGCACAGTTCGGCATCTACGTGGCGTTCATCGGCGCTCTGGCGAGCCTTCAATTCTCGCCGTCACAGGCGGCGGCGATCGGTATCATCGGTGGTGCCGACGGACCGACGGCTATCCTCGTGACAAAGAATCTCGCACCTGAACTGCTCGGCGCCATCGCCATCGCGGCTTACTCGTATATGGCGCTTATCCCGATCATTCAGCCGCCAATCATGAAGCTCTGCACCACCAAAAAAGAGCGCATGATCAAGATGGAAACGCTTCGTCCGGTATCCAAGACCGAAAAGATCATCTTCCCGATCGTGGTCGCGGCGGTCGTCGCGCTCATCCTGCCGGATGCGGCGGCACTGATCGGCTTCCTTATGCTCGGCAACCTCTTCAACGTCTGCGGCGTGACCGACCGTCTCTCCAAGACGGCGCAGAATGAACTGTGCAATATCGTCACCATCTTCCTCGGCGTGTCGGTCGGCGTGACGGCGGACGCCAAGTCCTTCCTGTCGACGCAGACGCTTCTCATCGTGGGACTCGGACTTATTGCGTTTGCCTTTGCCACCTTTGGCGGGCTGATGATCGGTAAGCTCATGTGTTTCCTCACCCACGGCAAGATCAATCCGCTCATCGGCTCTGCCGGTGTGTCGGCTGTTCCTATGGCAGCACGTGTTTCGCAGGTCGTCGGACAGAAAGAGAACCCCTCCAACTTCCTTCTCATGCACGCCATGGGACCGAACGTGGCGGGCGTTATCGGCTCGGCTGTCGCCGCCGGATATTTTCTCGCCACTATCCCGCACTGATCGGGTGAGAACGTTTTAAGAAAGGAAAGATAGTATGGCACAGGTAAAAATCATGGAAACGGTACTGCGCGATGCGCATCAGTCGCTCATTGCCCCCCGTATGTCGACGCCGGAGATGCTGCCGCTTCTCGACGCGCTCGACGATGTGGGCTATTATGCTCTGGAAGCATGGGGCGGTGCGACGTTTGACGCCTGCCTGCGGTTTCTGGACGAAGATCCGTGGCAGAGACTGCGTACCATCCGCGACCATGTCAAAAACACAAAATTACAGATGCTGTTTCGCGGGCAGAACATTCTCGGCTATCGGCACTATGCCGATGACGTCGTCGAATATTTTGTACAGAAATCGTTGGCAAACGGCATTGATATCATCCGAATTTTCGATGCTCTCAACGATCCGCGCAACCTGAAAACCGCCATCAACGCCACCAAAAAAGAGGGCGGACACGTGCAGGCGGCTATCAGCTATACGACGGGACCGGTTTATAATACCGAGTATTTTGCCAAATATGCAAAGACGCTGGAAGGGATGGGGGCTGACTCCATCTGTATCAAGGATATGGCGGGACTTCTCAAACCGTATGACGCCTTCGAGCTTGTCAAAGCGCTCAAAGAGACCGTCAAGATCCCGATCCAGCTTCATACGCATTATACGAGCGGACTTGCTTCCATGACGCTCTTAAAAGCCGTCGAAGCCGGTGTCGATATCGTGGATACGGCGCTTTCGCCGCTTGCCATGGGTACCTCTCAGCCGCCGACGGAATCGCTTGTCGCGACGCTTGCCGGGACGCCGTACGATACGGGGCTTTCGCTGGAAAAACTCAACGTACCGTCCAAAATGGCTGACGGTCTGCGCGAAAAGTATCTCAAAGATACGCTTCTCGATCCGAAAGTGCTGAAAGTCAACGTCAATTCGCTCCGGTATCAGGTGCCGGGCGGTATGCTTTCCAACCTCATTTCCCAGCTCAAAAACGCCAACCAGTCGGATAAGCTCGACGAGGTGCTGGAAGAAGTGCCGCGTGTACGCGCCGACGTCGGGTATCCGCCGCTCGTGACGCCGTCCTCACAGATCGTGGGCACACAGGCTGTCATGAACGTCATCGGCAAGGAACGCTACAAGATGGTCACCAAGGAATTCAAGGCGCTTGTCCGCGGCGAATACGGCAAAACGCCGCTTCCCATCTCGGATGAGATCGTCAAGAAGATCATCGGCGACGAGAAGCCCATCACCTGCCGTCCCGCCGATAACCTCAAACCCGAGATCGAAAAGCTCAAAGCCGAGATCGCGCCCTATATGGAGCAGGAGGAGGACGTACTGTCTTACGCTCTGTTCGATCAGGTCGCCGTCAAGTATTTTGAGAAGCGCAAATTGAGCAAATATGCTCTGGATAAGGATACCGATTACGACAATCAGGTGACCTCCGTCTGAAAAAAGCAAAACCCGACCGAGCCCAAAATCCCGGTCGGGTTTTCTTCAAGAGAAGAAGCGCTTTTTCGGAGGCTCTGCCTGCGGCGGTGGCGGCAGGGAACAGTTTACGACGTTTACGAAAATAATGTCGTCGCCGATCTTGGTGATGTTTTCGTAGGGTATCGTGATCTCGTTTCCCCCGAAAGGGAGGATGCCCTTGCAGTCGCGAACGGTGACGGACAGGATGCGCCCGCAGGAAACGTCAAGGTTTGCGTCGGTGATGTAGCCGAGAATTTTGCAGTCGTTGATATTGATGACCTGTTTTTCTTTGAGTTCATCAAAAGTCAATCCGATCACCTCTTTTGTGCGTGAATGTTTCTGAAAATCTGAAAAATAAGTGGAGGGATTACCGTGGAGGGTTTGCCGAAAAAAGAAAAGATCACCGTTCTCTTAATGGCATTATATGCATCGCCGTCGGAAGAAATGCAGACGGACGAGTCGGTAAAGGAACTGGGGGCGCTTGCGGAAACGGCATTGGAAGAAGACGCGCAGGAGATACGCGTCCTTTCGGTGTCGCAGTGCCGCCCGACGCCGGACGCCGCGTATTATTTCGGCAAGGGAAAGGCAAAAGAGATGGCGGAACTGTGCCGTGCGCAGTCTGTTACGCTTGCCGTTGCCGATGCGGAGCTGTCGCCGTCGCAGATACGCAACCTCGAAGACGTTTTCAACGAAGACGGCGACGAAAACAGCGAACCCGTGCGCGTCATCGACCGCACCATGCTGATCCTCGATATTTTTGCCGCACACGCGCTGACGGGAGAAGGCAAAATGCAGGTGGAGATCGCACAGCTCAAATACTCGGCGCCGCGGCTGACGGGAAAAGGGATAGCGCTTTCCCGACAGGGCGGCACAAGCGGTGCCGTTGGGGCAAGAGGTCCCGGTGAAACCAAGCTCGAAACCGATAAGCGGCATATCCAGAGGCGGATATTGGCTTTGAAAGAAGAACTCGCCGAAATGGAGAAAGAGCGCGGTGTCAAACGCGCCAAACGAATGAAGTCGGGCATTCCGACGGCGGCGATCGTCGGGTATACCAACGCCGGAAAATCGACGCTTCTCAACTATCTGACAGGAGCCGGGGTGCTGTCGGAGAATAAGCTGTTTGCAACGCTTGATACCACGGCTCGTAAACTGCGCCTGCCGTCGGGAAAAGAAATGGTTCTGACGGATACCGTCGGTTTTATCAACAAACTGCCGCATTCACTCGTCGAGGCATTCCACTCGACGCTGGAAGAGGTAAAATATGCCGACGTGCTGCTTGTGGTGGCGGATGCGTCGGACGAGAACGCAGAGGAAAAGACGCAGGTGACGGAGGAACTGCTTGCCGATCTCGGCTGCGAGGATAAGCCGAGGCTGTACGTCTATAACAAATGCGATCTTTTGGCGGACGCCGACGCGATACTGCCGGAAAAAGAAGACAGCGTCTGCCTTTCGGCGCTTGACGGCCGCAACACAGCAAGATTGCTCGAAAAGGTAGAGGAACTACTGTCGAAAACCAGAAAAACCGTTACTTTCCTCTTTCCGTTTTCCGATCCCGCCTGCGCCGGTGCCGTCAGTTATCTCTATAAAAACGCCGTGGTGAACGAGGTCTCCTATACGGACGACGGAACGGTCGTGACGGCTGTGGTAACGGAAAAAGAAGTCGGTTTGTATGGGAAGTACGCAGAAACGGAAGAAAAGTCGAAAAAATAAAAGTGTTTTGTCAGTTTACAGCGTATAGTATTATCAGAAAGCAGAAAGGGAGGGATTCGCGTGAGCGAATACACCAAGTATCTGGAACAGCAGGAGGCGGAGCGTCTGTCACCCTTTGCGGCACATGCGAGGGATTCCCGCGGACGCATAAAACCCGAGAAAAAGCGTGACGATGATATCCGTACCGGATATATGCGCGATCGTGATCGCATCACGCATTCCAAATCTTTCCGCAGGCTTATGCATAAGACGCAATGCTTTCTGTCGCCGGAGGGCGATCATTACCGCACGAGACTTACGCATACGCTGGAAGTGACGCAGATCGCAAGGACGGTCGCACGTCTGCTTTCCCTCAACGAAGACCTTGTGGAGGCGGCGTCTCTCGGACACGATCTCGGACATACGCCGTTCGGACACGCGGGCGAACGCATCCTTGACCGTCTCTGTCCGGATGGCTTCAAGCACAACGAACAGAGCCTGCGGGTGGTCGATCTTCTCGAAAAAGACGGAAAAGGACTCAACCTGACCTATGAGGTGCGTGACGCCATATTGTGCCATTCGGGCGACGCGCAGGCGGAAACGCTCGAAGGGCGTATCTTAAAATACGCCGACCGCATCGCCTATATCAATCATGACATCGACGATGCCGTGCGGGCGGGAGTCCTCAAAGATAAGGAAATTCCCGGCGATCTCAAAGAAATACTCGGCGATACACACAGCGCAAGAATTGACGTCATGGTGCGGAGCATGATCCGCAAAACGCGGGACAATCTGCAAAACGGCATTTTCGACGTCGCCATGGAGGAGCCCATATACGAGGCGACCATGGCACTGCGTTCGTTTTTGTTCGAGCACGTGTATTTTAACCCGGTCGCCAAGAGCGAGGAAGTCAAAGCCGGAGCGATGTTGGAGGTCTTGTACGACTATTTCAGCAAAGACGCCGACCGTCTGCCGGAGGAATACAGGCGGAATATCGGTGAGAACTGCTCACGCGACCGTGCCGTGTGCGATTACCTTGCCTGCATGAGCGACCGCTATGCCGTGCTGACGTTTGAAAATCTGTATATCCCGAAAAAATGGAGTAAATAATCAACAGCCGCCGTGCGGAAGGGAGGGACGGAAATGCCTTTGCCGACAGCCTTTATCGAAGAACTGAAAATGCGCAATCCTCTTGAAGAAGTCGTATCGCGTTACGTGGTGCTCAAACGTGCCGGGAGCAATATGGTGGGGCTGTGTCCGTTCCACAGTGAAAAATCGCCGTCGTTCACGCTGTACGGAGAACATTTCCACTGCTTCGGCTGTTCGTCGGGCGGCGACGTCATCACCTTCATCATGCGCATCGAAAACCTCGAATACATGGATGCCGTGCGGTATCTTGCCGACAGAAGCGGCATGACGCTTCCCGAGCAGACCTCTTTCGGCGCACCAAAAAAGGCGGCGGCGCTGACGCGTGAGCGGGCGTTTGAAATGAATAAGTTCGCCGCACGGCATTTTCATGAAAACCTGCTTTCGCCGCAAGGGGCGGCGGGACTTTCCTATTATACCGAAAAACGCCGCTTTTCGCGTGCGACCATCACGCATTTCGGACTCGGCTACGCGCCGGATTCCTTCCACGGTCTTGTGGATTTTCTGACGGAGAAAGGTTTCTCTGTCGAAGAGATACGCGAAAATTCGCTGTGCGGCATTTCGCAGAAAACGGGGAAACCGTATGACCTTTTCCGCAACCGCGTCATGATCCCCATCATCGACACGACCGGCAATATCGTGGCGTTCGGCGGGCGTGTGCTCGATGACTCCAAGCCCAAATACCTCAATTCCTCCGACACCGTCGTTTTCAAAAAAAGCAAGCATCTGTTTGCACTGAATTTTGCCAAGAACACGGCTCTCGGCGAGAAAAAAGAGGAATACGCCCGTTCGGGAGAACTGATCCTGTGCGAGGGCTACATGGACGTTATCGCCATGCATCAGGCGGGCTTTACGGGGGCGGTCGCGACCCTCGGAACGGCGATCACGTCGGAACATGCGCGTATCGTGTCCCGCTATGCCAAAACGGTTTTCCTTGCCTACGACGCCGACGGCGCCGGGCAGAACGCTACACAGAAAGCCATCAGCCTTCTTTCGGACGTCGGAGTGGACGTCAAGGTCATCAAGATCACCGGTGCCAAAGACCCGGACGAATACATCAGAACGAACGGTGCGGCGGCGTTTTCCAAACTGCTCGGCGCGTCCGTCGGTCAGATCGACTATAAAATCAACCGTATCCTGGCGGCGCATACCCTGAACGATCCCGACGATAAGCTTGCCGCGGTGCAGGAGGTCTGCCGGACGCTGTGCACCGTCTCGTCGCAGGTCAAGCGGGAGATTTACGTGGAACGGCTCTCAAAGCTTGCCGGTATCTCGACCGATGCCATTCGTGCGGAACTGAATCATATGGCAATAGCCGAGAACAAGAAGATCAGAAAGAAATATAATGATTCCGTTGAACGCGATCTGTTGCATTACCGGGATACCGTCAATCCCGATTCGCTCAAATACCCGGCGCAGAGCGATGCCGAGCGACGTATCCTCGGGATGCTGATGCTGTACCCGGAATACTTTGACAGCGATACCGGACTTACGGCGGAACTTTTTGTTACGTCCTTCGACCGAACGCTGTACGAGCGTCTTGCTGAGCTTCACAAGCGAAACGGCGACCTTGCCGAGCTGAACGAGACGTATACGCCGGAGCAGGTCTCCTATATCGAAAACATCCGCCGTGCACGGGCGGGCTTGAATGCCAACGGGCTTTCGGCTTTCAAGGAGCAGGTGGAGGCACTGCGTCGGTTTTCGGCAAAAAATGCGGATGCCGACGAAACCTTCGAGCAGAAGATCGCCCGTATCAAAAAAGAAAAAATGAAAAATGAGGATAAATCCGAATAAGGAGAAAAGTCATGACGAAGAAAAAAAGCGAAAAGGCAGAAAACGCAGTCGTAAAGACCGAGGAAAAGGCAGTCGAAACGCCCGAAACCGAAAGCAAACCGAAAGCAAAGACCAAGAAGTCGGCAAAGCCCGAGGCGAAAGCTGTCGAAGCAAAGCCTGCGGAAGAGCCCAAGGCGGAAACTCCCAAAAAGAAAGCCTCCAAGAGCAAAAAAACGGCAAAGCCCGTCGAAGAGGCAAAGCCCGAGGAAAAGGCTGTCGAAGCAAAGCCTGCGGAAGAGCCCAAGGCGGAAACTCCCAAAAAGAAAGCCTCCAAGAGCAAAAAAACGGCAGAGCCCGTCGAGGAAGCAAAGCCCGAGGCGGAAGTAACGGACGTAACGGAAGAACGAATCGCGGAGACGGAAGAGATCCCGACGGAATTTTCCGAAGAACTGTCGATTGATGATGAGAAAACGCAGGAGAAGACCGAGAAAAAGAGCCGGGAATCC
>JAZRVE010000069.1:0-5203 GCA_045598975.1 Eubacteriales bacterium | reverse complement strand
GTCGTTATCACGGCGGCATCGGTGCAGGATACGCACAAACTCCATACCGTGCGGCACGGATGCGTTACATAGCACAAACGGCGGCGTAGTGCCGGATATTGATGATATGTACAAAGGGACGGGCTATACGAGATGTTGTCCTATCCAGCAGCGTGCCGCTGCACCCAAACCGCGCCGCATGCGCGGGGCGATCCGCGAGCGAGAGCAAGCGGAAACAATAGCCGCAGAGTCCCGCGGTCAGGGGCAATGCCGCCGTTGACTATGGCGGCATTGCGCAAAAAACATGAGCGCGAGCCGCATATTTTTTTGCTTGACAGAAACTTCCCGCGCGTCGGACAGAGGCACAAAGCGGGATAGGACAATATCTCACCAAATCGTCCCTTTCCGCAAATCATGAATTTCCGGAAGTAGCCCTGCCATTAGCACAATAAAAACATACCCGAGCCCCTGCGGCTCGGGTTTTGAAGGTGCTCTGGGCGGTGACACTGCGACAATCGTTCGCACCGTCGCAAATCTCCCGACGGAGCGCTCCGCGCGTAGTCGGCATTTGCGGCGTCGGGGGACTTGGGGGCGAGCCCCCAAGTTGCCTTTTTGCAACTTTTTCGTCAACACGAAAAAGTTGAATCGTTCCCTGCGCCGCACCGCGGCGCGAAATGGGTGAAGCGGCACGCTTCCAAAAGTTTTACCGTGTTCGGTTGGTGGTTTGAGCAAAATGACAAATCGAGTAGATATCGCATCGGTCGCAGGCATTATGCCTCCCATTTATCAGCGGCACGGCACTCTTTTCCCCGTCCGTCATGCGCTCGGCAAGCGCCGCCGCCGTATCGACCGCCTCCTGCATGAGCGCCTGCAAGGACGACAAATCCATCAACGACGCGCTTTGCTCCGAAATTTTCCCGTTTTTGACAATGCTTTTCGGCGTGAAGCGCCCGCTCTCCGTGGTATCCATCGCGATCACCACATCTTCGTCCCGCAGAACAAGTCCGTTCGTCTCACACTTCGGCAGAGACGCTTCCCCGCTCCCGACGTACGCATCCTGCATATTTTTGTCTTCCTTCTCCCGCTTCACGATGCGGTACAGCACGCCCGCAGGCTTGACCTCTCCGTATTTTTCCGAAATGCGGGACGTCAGCGCGTACAGATACAACAGCATTTGCAGGTTCAGCCCTTCGTGGATATCGTCGAGTCTGAACTCCTTCCGATTGGTTTTGTAATCCACCACGCGCAGATAGGTCTGTCCGTCGTGCTCGCTCCGGTACAGGTCCACACGGTCGATCTTGCCGCCGATGACCAGCGTTTTGCCGTTTCCGAGCGTGACGGAAACGGGCTTCGCGTGACTGTCCGCCGCAAGCGGCAGTTCAAGATCCGCCGGGACGAAGCGGCTGACCGAGAGCTCCTCTTCCAGTGCGTCGCAGATGGTGCACAGCGTCTCCGTCAGTTTGTCGAGCCAGTACCGCAGACGTCGGCTCATACCGTCCTGCGCCGCCTCATCCGGGAAAGTCGCCGCCAGAATGCGCGTCATTTCCTCCGACACCTCTTTGCGGCGCTGTTCGGGAGCGGTTTTTTCGCCCTTTTCGTGCCGTCCCGCAAACACCGGCAGCAACGTCTCCAACACCTTATGGACGATGTTGCCCTTCTCCACCGCGCCGAGCTCCGCCTTGGACTCCGGCTTCAAGTTCAGTGTGTAGCGGCAGAAGCAGGAAAACGGACATTCGCAGAATTTTTCGAGCCTCGTATAACTGCCCGAAATCCTGCTGCCGTACAGCTTTGCCAGCGTTTCCGCACGGAGATTCTCATTCGTTCCGTCCGGTCGCTCGGCTGCGCGTATGCGCGCGGCATAGGACGGCATTTCCGAAAGGAACGCCTTGACCGACGCCTTTTCCGTGCCCTCTTCCATCGTCAGATATTTTTCAAACAACGCATCCGCGCTGACGGTATACGCTTTCACGTCCTGCTCGTCGAAATTTTCTTCCCGTATGCCGAGTAAGGAGTGCAGGATACGCACGATGACCGAAGAATAGGCTTCCTCCCCCTTCGGCGTCTGCTTCTGATACAGCACGTACGCCCTGTCCGACGCCGAGCACAGTGCCGTATACGCCAGAAACACGTCATCGTAGGCGCTGTCCTCGTCCGGCTTTTCAAAGCCGATACCGAGAGCCGTCAGCATCCGTTTTTCCGAATCGGCAAACAGCCCGTCCTTCTTTTTGCCCGACGGGAACTCTCCGTCGTTGACGCCGAGCAGGATGACGTACCGGATACCGTCGCTCCGCATGAGGCTGACGTCCGAAAAGCGCACCTGATCGATCCATTCCGGAATCTTTCCCACCGATTCCTCTTTTAGGATAAGCCGGAACAGGGCAAAAAACCGCTCGCTCGTCATTTCCTCTTTGCCGAGGGTGCTCACCATGCAGTCAAGCGTCCGGAACAGAAGGTCTTTCTGCTCTTTCAGATCGTCGTCCGCCTCTGTGCGGCGTGTGGCATCCTCGACGAGGGTATAGACGGCGTTCGCCGTTTCCTTTACGGTCTTCGCCTCGGCAAGCGCCGATTCCAAGCCGTCCAGCACGGCAAAAACGTGCTCGCGGGAGGCGTTGACCGCCGCAAGCTTTTCCGCGTCCGGCTCGGATTCGGTGATACCGTCGGGATTCATCTGCCATTCCTTCCCGTAACGCTCCCGCGTATGAAGGTTCCAGGTATGTATATACAGTTCCAGACCGTCCGCCTGCTCGTCCGTCAGTCCCGAAAGTCCCGTTTTGAGGAACGAAACGATATCGCCCGCACGCCAACCCGATTCGCACACGTCAAACGCCGCGAGCACAAGCGACGCCAACGGACTTGCCGCCAGATCGCGTCCCACATCGGTCGAAAACGGGATGCCCGCCCGCTCGAATTCCCGATCGAGGATCCCGCGGTACGCGCCGGTATTCTTGGCGCAGACGGCGATCTGCCGCGGACGTGCGCCCTGCGAAAGCAGATCGGAGACGATGCCGACGCAGGCAAGCGCCTCCCGGTAAATATCCCGGCAGGCGATGATCTCCACGCCGTTCTCTTTTGAAAAATCCGTCCCGCCCCCGACTTTCGCCAGCGCGCCGAACGAAAAGTGCTCCGCGACCTCCTTCAAGGCGGGAGACGAGGCGTGCTTGCGGTTTTCCGTCAAAGAAACGTCCCGAATGGCAACGTCCGCCCGCACTGCCTGCTGTTTGAGGCTCCGTGCCGCGCTGACACACCGGGAAAAGGTAGCGTCCTTATCCTTATCGCCGACGCACGCAAACGTCACGTAGACGTCCTTCGCCCCCGTCATCATGCGGGAGATGACGGCAAGCTCCTGCGCCGTGAAGCCGTAGAAGGAGTCGATGAAAACGGTATACTCCCGGAAAAAGTCAAAGGTGCCGAGCGTTTCGTACAGTTTATCAAGCCTGTCTCCGGTATACGGCAGATTCTGCGTCAGATACGCCTCATAGCCGCGGTAGAGGAGTGCCACGTCGTGAAGCTTTGCGCACAGCGTCCCGCCGCCCGCCTGTTGCACCTTCGCAAGAACGGCATCCAGCTCGTCGCCGGTTATTCTTTCTCTGTGCATTTCGGTCACCGTCTCAAACAGCCCGAGTGCAAAATCCGGCTGGTGCGCCATCGTGCGGTATATTTTCAGCTCGTCGCCCATCTGCCCGCACACCTGCGCCATGACGAGCAGCCGCGCCGCCTTTTCCGGCGTCTCACCGACAAGCCCGCCGCATTCCCGGAACACCCTGTTGCAGAGGCGCTTGAAGTTGATGACCTCCACGTAGGCGTTGGCGGGATTGCCGAAACGGTCTATGAGAAGCCGCTCGGTCGAGACGGTCTGCTGTTCCGGCACGATGAGAAACGCGCGTTTGCCCGCACGGATGATCTCTTCCAGCTTTCCGTACAGATACTCGCTTTTCCCCGTTCCGTGGAGTCCGAACACACGATGCAGCATATCTTTTTTCCTCCGTTTTTTTCTTACGCCGAAAACAGACCTCTCACCCAGTCGGCGAGAGCCGAACGCACCTGCGGTTTATCCGCATGCCCGTCCGCCATCAGTTCCTCGACCTGCTTCTTATCGAATCCGTACGCCAAAAAGGTCTCGCAATCGGCGTACACCTCGTTTACCGCCGTATTGACACACAGCGGCGGGTACAGCACGCACCACCAGTTTTTTCCCTGCGCTTCTCCGATGCAAAAGCGCAGCGTCAGATACTCTCCCGCCGGGAAGGTGAATGCCGAATACCGTCTGACCGGGCAGGTTTCTTTTCCGAATGTCACCGTGACCGGGTAATCGGCGCCATGCATTTTCACCGATTCTTCCGCGGCTTTCCGCCATTCGTCCCGATGCTCTTCAACGGCGTTCTCCGCCTCCTCACGGCTCTTACAGCCGGCGAAGACTTCCTTTGCCAGAGCGAGCACGTCGTTGCGCACCTCATATTTCAACTGCTGATCCGCTTCGCTGTCGGAATTGGCAATGACGCGCAAACGCACCGTATCGCGGAAGACGTCCGCCGTTTTTTCGTTTTGCAGCGGGAACACCTCCGCGAGCACGGCAAACAGCACGAACGCGGCGGCGGCGCTTACGGCAAGGCATATGGTGATCATTTTCCGTTTCATTATTTTTTCTCCTTTATCAGATGGTATTTCTGACCGGAGTATTGACGGAAAATTCCGGATTATGCAACTTATTTCTGCTATCGCTTTATTGTACCACAATCCGACGGATTGTGCAAGACCTCCTTTTTTCTCGAAAAAGAAAGAAAAGAACCTCCTTTTTTCTCGCAAGAGAAAAAAGGAGGGCAAAAAAGATTGCCGGGGAGCAGCGTGCCGCTGCACCCAAACCGCGAGCGTGAGCGAGCGGAAATCATAGTCACAGAATCCCGCGATCAGGGGTCGCGCCCACCAAAACGACGGCGGGCGCGACGGAAAGAGGCACAAAGCAGGATAGGGACGTATTTAACCAATATCCTCCCTTTTCGCAAATCGTGAATATCCGGAACTACGCCGCCGTTTGTGCTATGGTAAACATCCGTGCCGCACGGTTTGGAGTATGTACAAATCCGTGTCGGAGCCGCCGTGATAACGGCTTGATCCGTCGCAAATCTCCCGACGGAGCGCTCCGCGCGCAGTCGGCATTTGCGGCGTCGGGGGACTTGGGGGCGAGCCCCCAAGTTGCCTTTTTGCAACTTTTTCGTCAACACGAAAA
>JAZRVE010000068.1:0-8185 GCA_045598975.1 Eubacteriales bacterium | reverse complement strand
TGGCAAGCGCAAAGGAAACGGCGGGCAATTCCGGGTTTTCCGTCAAAGTCATCGGCGGCGGCGACGTCGTGACCGAACAGCTCCCGCCAAGCGGCGGACGCATCCCGGGCGGCGGCGTCATCGGACTGTATTCCGATAACGTCGCAGCGGCGGAGACCGTCACCGTGCCGTCAGTGGTCGGGTACGCCCCGTCGGCGGCCAACCGCGTGCTCATCAACAGCGGGCTCAACGTCCGGATGGAGGGCGCATACCGTGAGGAGCTGGAAGGCTCCGTCGCCTTCAAGCAATCGCCGGAGGCGGGCAGTGTCGTAAAGCCCGGTACCGTTGTGGAAGTGGAATTCAGGCATATGGACAGCATCGACTGACGCCGTGATACGGATCGGACGGAGCATGCAGACCGAAAGGACGAAAAAGTATGGAGTATTATGAATACGGCGCCGCGATCCTCTGCTTCGCGGTAACGGTGATCCTTGCGAGAATATTCATCCCGGTGCTCAAAAGTGCCAAGATGGGGCAGAAGATCCTCGACATCGGGCCGCGCTGGCATAAATCCAAGGAGGGCACGCCGACCATGGGCGGGCTGTTCTTCCTTGTGCCGATCCTCGTGTGCGGGAGTATTGCCGCGATCTTGACAAAAGAATACTATCTGCTGATCCATCTCGGCTTCATGCTTCTCTGCGGCGTGACGGGCTTTATCGACGATTACGCCAAATTCCGCAAAAAGCAGAATGCCGGGCTCACCCCGACGCAGAAAATGCTGTTCCAGTTTGTTTCGGCAGTGCTGTACGTCGTGGTCTTGCTCAAATGCGATCTCATCACGCCGGAGCTTGCGCTTCCGTTTTCCGGCACGGTCATCCCGATGAATCTGACGCTGTACTGCGTGCTCGCGGTGTTCGGCATCGTTTTCACCGTCAACAGCGTCAACCTGACCGACGGCGTTGACGGGCTCGCCTCGTGTATCACCGTGGTCGTCATGCTGCTGCTTGCCGTGGTGTCGGTGCGTACCGACAATACGCAGGGCAGTATCGTCTGCGCGTCGGTCATCGGCGGACTTCTCGGGTTTCTTGTGTATAATTTCCATCCGGCAAAGGTGTTTATGGGGGATACCGGCTCGCTCTTCTTGGGCGGTGCGGTCAGCGTCATGGCGTTTGTGCTCGATAAGCCGCTTTTGCTGTTGTTTGCGGGATTTATGTATTACGTTGAGTCTTTTTCGGTCATAATACAGGTGATCAGCTTCAAGCTGACCGGCAAGCGCGTTTTCCGGATGTCGCCCATCCATCACCACTTTGAAATGGGCGGCTGGTCGGAAAACAAGGTCGTGACGGTCTTTTCGCTGACGGCACTCGTGGTGTGCGCCGTCGGGTGTATCGGCTACCTGCCGACCATATAACGGGAACAGAAGGGAGAAACCGACGTGAATCAGAGCGGAGCACAGCCTTTTCCGAACGACGCGGACAAAAAGAAACAGGACGTCGCCGCGTCCAAGCCCAAGAAGCGGATCTTATACGTCGGCAGTGTCGACCGGCCGTTTTTAGTGTCGGTCATCCTGCTTTTGTGCCTCGGCACCGTCATGGTGTTCAGCGCCAGCTATCCGTATGCAAACGCCAATTACGGCGACAGCTATCTGTTTGCCAAAAAGCAGGTGCTGTTTGCCGTCACGGGCGTTGCGGCCATGCTGTTCATCGCGTGGTTCCGGTATTTTGACTATCACTACATCAAACGTTTCTCCAAAATAATTTTAGTCGTTTCCTTCGTTCTGCTCGCCGGCGTGCTTGTGCTCGGCAGTGATCTCAAAGGCGCCAAGCGCTGGTACGATCTCGGCTTTACGACCTTTCAGCCGTCGGAAGTGATGAAATTCGCGCTGGTCGTGTTTTTCGCGGACTACGCGGACAATAACGCCGATAAAATCAAACTGCGCGGCACGGCGAAAGGCTTTTTGAAATCCGTCCTGCCGATGGGCGTTATAGTCGCGGCGGCGGCGGCACTGTTTTTTGCGTTTGAAAATAAGATCGTGGGCGCTGTTTTCGCGGGCGCATTGCTCGTGCTCGCGCTCATCAGCGTGTATTTTCTTGATATGAAGCATCAGGCGCCCGGCTTTTACTACGGCATCCTGCCGTTTGCCGCTGTGCTCGGTGCGGTGGGCGTGCTGATGTATATGCAGCCGCATATGTCGGGACTTATCATCATGGCAGCCCTGACGTTTGCCATGATGTTCCTCGGCGGCAGTTACCTCGGCTACCTGCTCGGCGGAGCGGGCGTCGGTGCGGCGGCGCTGTATTTCCTTGCCACCACCATGAGCCACTCTCAGGGACGGCTCGACGTGTGGAAAAATCCGTTTGATAACCTTCTCGACGGCGGCTGGCAGCCGGCGCAGTCGCTGTACGCTATCGGCTCCGGCGCCTTCTGGGGCGTGGGCTTCGGCAACAGCCGTCAGAAGCATCTGTATCTGCCCGAGCCGCAGAACGACTATATCTTCTCGATCTGGTGCGAGGAGATGGGCTTTATCGGCGCCATGATCGTCATTGCCGTATTTCTGTTCTTTATCTACCGCGGCATCTATATCGGCGTCCGGGCACCCGACCGGTTCAGCAGTCTGCTCGTTATCGGTATCGTCATGCACGTCGGCATCCAGATGGTGCTCAATATCGCGGTCGTGACCAACACCCTGCCGAGCACCGGGATCTCGCTCCCGTTTTTCAGTTATGGCGGCACGTCGCTCATGATACTGCTTGCCGAAATGGGCGTGGTGCTTTCGGTGTCGAAGTATTCATCCGTCGAAAAAACGACGTGACGGGGTTCGACGCTTTTTGCGCGGGAAAGCGCGTATACTGTCTGTAAGGGGGAAACCATCATGCGTGTCCTTATCAGCGGCGGCGGCACGGCGGGGCACATCAACCCGGCGCTTGCCATAGCCGATAAAATCAGAAAAGAAGACCCGACGGCGGTCATCGAATACGTCGGAACGCCGAACGGCATGGAGAATAAGCTTGTCGCCGATGCGCACTATCCCATGCACCATGTCGCCGTGCGTGGTTTTGTCCGCAAGCTCAGCGCCAAAAACGTGGACGCGGCCGTCAAAGCCGTTACGTCCGTCCGTAAGGCGGCGCGTATCATAAAGGACTTCAAACCCGACGTTGTCATCGGCACCGGCGGATACGTGAGCTGGCCCGTTGTGCGTGCGGCGGCGCGGCGCGGCGTACCGACGCTCATCCATGAGCAGAACGCCATTCCGGGTGTCACGACGAGAATGCTGTCGCGGTACGCCGACAAGGTCATGATCAGTTTTGAAAACTCCCGGACGTATCTTGACTGCGATCCCGGAAAGATCGTCTTTGTCGGCAATCCCGTTTCGGAAAAGATGCTTATGGCAAACAAAGCGGAAGCACGGAAAAAACTCGGTATCCCGGACGGCAAAACGCTCATCCTTTCCGCCGGCGGCAGTCTCGGCGCACGGCGCGTCAACGAGTCGGTCATGGAGCTCATCGAGTCGTTTTCCCTCAGAGAGCTGTCGGTCATGCATATCCATGCCACGGGCAGGGGAGGCTTTGAAGAGCAGGCGGAGAAATACAGAGCCATGGGCTTTGCGCAGACGGATGAAGAAACGCTGGAAAAGGACGGCGTTACGGTAAGAAAGTACATATACGATATGCCGGATCTGCTTGCGGCGTGCGACGTGGTCGTCTGCCGTGCCGGCGCCATGACGCTGTCGGAGATCGCCGTCATGGGAAAAGCCGCCGTCATCATCCCGTCGCCCAACGTTACGGATAATCATCAGTATAAGAACGCCAAAGTGCTCAAAGACGCAAATGCGGCGGAGCTGATCGAGGAGACCGAACTGACGGGGGAGAAACTGACGGAAACGGTGAAACTATTCGTGAACGACGGTGCGAAGCGTGCCGAGACCGAGAAAAACGTCAAAGCCTTCGGCGTGTTCGACACCCTTGACAGTATCTATTCGCTGGTGTCGGAATGTGCTGGACGTAAAACGAAAGAGAAATGAAAGCCATGGACGTGAAAAACAAGGAAAAAACGCCGACAGGCAAAAAAACGACGCTGGAAAAAGCCAAAAAGGAAAGCCGCCGCAGACGGCTGGGCGGCAAGGTCGCCGCGATCCTCGGCGCGGTGCTTCTCGTGGGAGCGGCGCTGTTTCTGCTGTATGACAAAGCGTTCGTCATCCGTCATTTCGTTTCGTCGGACGGTGCGTACACCGAGGAAGAGTGTACGCATTTTGCCGAACGTCTCGGGCTGAAAACGGGAGAGCATCTGTTTTCGTTTGACAGGAGCGAAGCGCGGCAGACGGCTGTTTTCGCGCTCAGCGAATTTGATTCCGTAAACATCGGATACCGCCTGCCGGATACCGTCGTGTTCCGGCTTCAAAAGGCGGAGCCGTCGTTCTATCTCGCCTTTGAAAATGAGTATTACGTCGTTTCTCAGGGATTCCGCGTACTGTCACGCCTGACCGATAAAGGGAAGGCGGAGGCGCTCGGACTGCCGGAGGTGATGCTCGGCGGCATCGAAAAATGCGTGGCGGGCGAGTTTCTGTCCTGCTCGGACGCGTATAAGGAAGCGCTCGAACGGCTGACGGCGACTATGCGGGAGGAAAACGTGTGGCCGCAGATCGACTGGATCGATCTCTCCGACCGCTTTGACGTGCGCTTTTCCTATCAGGGACGCTTTACCGTGCTGTTCGGCAGTGCCGACAATTATCCCGTCAAGATCCGCACCTTCAAAAGCATCGCCGACGATCAGGGACCGACCGCCAACGGATACATCGACGTTTCTTACGCCGAACAGAACGTCGGCAGTATCAAAAGTTACAACTAAATGACGCGAAAATGTAAAAAAAGTGTTAAAACGGAGTGTTTTTTTCAAAAACTCTTGCAAAATGGAAGAAAAGCGATTATAGTATAGATGAATATATGTCATTGAAGGCGAATAGCCCGTTGCTTTGAAAAATAAAGTATGACGATAAAAACGGAGGAAGAAAAAATGAATTTCGATTACGACGCAAGCTGTGATTCCGGCGCAAAAATCAAGGTGATCGGTGTCGGCGGTGCCGGCAATAACGCGGTCAACCGCATGGTGGAAGAAAACGTCAAGGACGTAGATTTCATCGCGGTCAACACCGATAAACAGGCCTTGTACAGATGCAAGGCTCCGGGCAAAGTGCTCATCGGCGAAAAGCTGACCAAGGGCAAGGGCGCCGGTGCCAACCCCGACGTCGGACAGAGCGCGGCGGAAGAGAATCTGGATGATATCAAAAAGATCCTCGACGGCACCGATATGGTGTTCATCACGGCCGGCATGGGCGGCGGCACCGGAACGGGTGCGGCTCCCGTCATCGCAAAGCTCGCCAAGGATATGGGCGTGCTGACGGTCGGTGTTGTGACAAAACCGTTCGCTTTTGAAGGCAAAAAGAAGATGGAACAGGCGGAAAAGGGTATTGCCAATCTCAAAGAGCACGTCGATTCCATGATTATCGTTCCCAACGAACGTCTGAAATTCGTTTCCGAGACCGGCAGACTGACGCTTGCCAACGCGTTCCAGGTCGCGGATGACGTTCTGCGCCGCGGCGTACAGAGCATCACCGACCTTATCAACGTGCCGTCCTTCATGAATCTCGATTTCAACGACGTCGTCACCACCATGCAGAACGCCGGTCTTGCTCACATGGGCATCGGCTCCGCACAGGGCAAAGACAAGGCGGAAGTTGCGGCGAAGGCTGCCATTTCCAGCCCGCTTCTCGAAACCTCCATCACCGGATGCAAGGGCATCATCATCAACTTCACCTCGTCGCCCGATATCGGACTTGACGAAGTCGAATATGCCGCAAGCCTCGTCGGACAGGAAGCACATCCGGATGCCAACGTCATCTGGGGCGTTTCGTTCGATCCGGAACTGGAAGACGAAATGCGCGTGACGGTCATCGCCACCGGCTTCGACAGCAACAAGAGCGAAGTAAAGGCACCGGTAAGGTCCGCCGAGAGCGCGGAACCCGCACAGAGCGCGGCACAGAGCGAGCCGGAAGAGAAGAGCCACGACGAGATCGACGATGCCATCGGCATTTTCAAGAACCGCAGCACCTTCCGCACGAACTTCTGATTGAATACGATTTTATCGGGTCACGGTAAGTGACCCGATATTTTTTTTGAAAAAGTGAGAAAAAGTGGTTGACAGAGAAAAACGAGTGTGCTATAATTTAGAAAATTTGATCTTTAAGTCGATACAGAGAGATCGGCAAGATTGAAATCATAGTCGGCACGGTACGGAGTATCGGTGCCTGTCATGTGTTGCGATCTTGTCGAAAGACAGGATTTTTTTATTGGGAGGAAAGCGGCATGAAAAACATCATCGGACAATCCTGCTTCACGGGTACGCCGCTCGACGTGGCGTCTCTGCCGTTTTCAAAGACGGTATCCCTCCCCGAAGACTGTGTTGTATTTCCCGGCTTCTGCGACGTGCACGTGCATTTTCGCGAGCCGGGTTTTTCTTATAAAGAGACCATCCTCACGGGAACGGAGGCGGCGGCGCACGGCGGCTATACGGCGGTCTGTACCATGCCGAATCTCAACCCCGTCCCGGATAACGTCTGCTCGCTTGCCGAACAGCTTTCCGTCATCAGGCGGGACGCGCGTATCAACGTCTATCCGTATGGCGCCATCACCGTCGGCGAAAAGGGCGAAACGCTTGCCGCGCTTGCCGAAGTGGCGCCCGATTGCGTGGCGTTTTCGGATGACGGAAAGGGCGTGCAGTCGGAGGAACTCATGAAAAACGCCATGTCGGAGGCAAAACGTCTCGGAAAAGTGATAGCGGCGCACTGCGAGGATAATACGCTCCTTTGCGGCGGCTATATCCACGCGGGTGCCTACGCGGCGGCACACGGGCATAAGGGCATCGTCAGCGAGAGCGAGTGGCGTCCCATCGAACGCGATCTGCGCCTCGCGAAAGAGACGGGCTGTGCGTATCACGTCTGCCATATTTCCTGTAAGGAGAGCGTGGCGCTCATCCGCAAGGCAAAGGCGGAGGGCGTGGACGTCACCTGCGAGACGGCACCGCATTATCTGGTGCTGGACGAGAACGATCTGCGGGAAGACGGCCGATATAAAATGAACCCGCCGCTTCGTTCGCCGGCGGACCGCGAGGCGCTCATCGAGGGACTCCTCGACGGCACGTTCGACATGATCGCAACCGACCACGCACCGCACAGCCGGGAAGAAAAGGCAAAAGGGCTTGCGGGAAGCGCGTTCGGCGTGGTGGGACTGGAAACGGCGTTCGCCGTGCTGTACACCCGCCTCGTAAGAACGGGCGTATTGCCGATGGAGCGGCTCATCGAAGCGATGGCGGTAATGCCGCGAAAACGCTTCGGCATCCCGCTCGGCGAGGATTATACCGTGTGGGACTTAAACAAGGAGATCACCGTCGAGCCGGAGACCTTTTTCAGCAAAGGGCGTGCCACGCCGTTTGCCGGAGAAAGGCTGTACGGGGAATGTCTGCTTACGGTGTGTGACGGCAGGATCGTATATCAAAAATAACAGTTGTTTGAATATAGGGGAGGAAAATGTATCATGGCAAAGAGAACGGATATCAAAAAAGTGCTCATCATCGGCTCGGGGCCTATCGTCATCGGGCAGGCGGCGGAATTTGACTACGCCGGCACGCAGGCGTGCCTTGCCTTGAAGGAAGAGGGCTACGAGGTCATACTGTGCAACTCCAATCCCGCGACCATCATGACGGATACGTCCATCGCGGATAAAGTGTATATGGAGCCGCTGACGCTCGAATACGTGTCGCGTATCCTGCGGCAGGAGAGACCGGATGCCATCGTGCCGGGTATCGGCGGACAGACGGGACTCAACCTCGCCATGCAGTTACAGAAGACGGGCGTGCTGGAAGAGTGCGGCGTCGAACTGCTCGGCACGTCGGGCGAGAGCATAGAGCGTGCGGAAGACCGCGAACTGTTCAAGGAGATGTGCCAGTCCATCGGGGAGCCGGTCATCCCGTCGGAGATCACCTACTCGTTAGAAGAGGCAAAGCAGGCGGCAAAGCATATCGGCTACCCGGTCGTCCTGCGCCCGGCGTTCACGCTCGGCGGCACGGGCGGTGGGTTTGCCGATAACGAGGAAGAGCTCATCGACATCGGTACCAACGCCTTCAAGCTGTCCCCCGTGCATCAGGGGCTCATCGA
>JAZRVE010000067.1:0-28162 GCA_045598975.1 Eubacteriales bacterium | reverse complement strand
GCCCCCCCCCCGGCCCCCTTTCCTGCCGCCTTTCGGGCGGCGGAACAGAGGTCGCCCCCGCCGAGCAAAAGCTCGGCGGGTGCGGCAATTTCATGCAAATTTACTCCATATCGGCAGCCGTATCAGCAGTGCCGCGGCGATCAGCGTCAGAATAAGCTCGGGCAGCATGAAACTCCCGTTGTACACGAACGAATATAAAAACGGGTTGGCAAAGCCCTCCGGCGTCCACGCCGCAAAGAAGATGGCACCCGAAACGAGATGGGACAGAAACCGAAGTACCATCGCAAGCGCGATGCCGATAAGCTTGCCGGATCGCCCGTGATGGCGAAAAAGCCCGCTGAACCCCAACACCGTGAACGCGATCAGATAGTCGAAGAGGATGGCGCCTGTCCACATGACGGGCGTCATGCCCCAGCCCATGGCGGCGGGCAGTCCGAAAATGAGCTGGATCAGCGCATACGCAAATGCCGATAACAGCCCCGAACGCACGCCGTACAGTAAGGACAGCATGCAGATGGGCAACATGCTGAGAAGCGTCACAGAGCCGCCGAGCGGCATCTTGATAAGATGGACGGCGCTCAGCACGGCGGCGAGCGCGATCATCAGAGAGGATAGACATAGTTTTTTGAGAAAAGCTTTGGTAGACATGATTTTTTCCTTTCCTGTCGTGACAGAAAGGACAATCCGGTAAAAAAGACCGCTCCGGACGGGAGCGGTCTTCGAGTTCTCCCTACGCCGGCATTATCCGTTCAGGTTAAAAGGGTTCGGAATATTCCGTCTCAGCCGGACTTTCGTCCAGCACCCCTGAATTGTATGTAAAAAGCGGGTGAATTATGTAAATGCGTTATTGGCGGGCGGCAAGGACGGTCTTTTCGTAAGCCGATACCTTGTCGAACCACGTCTTGTCGGCGGGAACGCCGCAGCGGTTGCAGTATTCCTCCCAGATGTCGCAGACGGGAAGCGTTTTGATCTCCTCCTGCATCATGAGAAGCTCGGTCAGACGGTTTTCGTCCTGCAACTGTTTAAGCATTTCGTTCGGCGAGCAGAGCGCGGTGAGCAGGGCCTTCTGCCAACTGCGCAGACCGATCACCCACGCGGCGACACGGTTGATGGAGGCGTCGAAATAGTCGAGTGCCATGTAAACGCGGCCGAGAGCGTCGTTGCGGACGATCTCCTTTGCCATTTCGCGTGTTTCGTCGTCGTATAACACCACGTGGTCGCTGTCCCAGCGGACAGGGCGCGTGATGTGCAGAGCGATCTCCGGATAGAAGCACAGAAGTGCCGGGATCTTGTCGGAGACCACCTCGGTCGGATGATAGTGACCGTTGTCCATGAGCGGCAGACAGCCCTCGTGGGTGGCGGCGAAAGAGAGAGCGAATTCGGCGGAGCCGGCGGTGTAGGATTCCACGCCGATGCCGAAGACCTTGGATTCGACGCAGGGCTTGACGAGCTTGCGGTCGAACGGCTCGGACAGGATCTGCTCGATGGAATCCTTGTAGCGCATACGCGGTCCCATACGGTCGGCGGGGATGTCCTTGAAACCGTCGCCGGTCCAGATGTTCATGACGCACGGGAAACCGGTCTCCTTGGCGAAATACTCGGAAATGCGGATGCACGCCTTGCCGTGGTCGATCCAGAATTTGCGCGTTTTTTCATCGGGGCTCGACAGCGTCAGCCCGTCCTTGACCATGGGGTGCGAGAAGAAGGTGGGGTTGAAATCGAGCCCCATGCCCTTGGATTTGGCGAAGTCCACCCATTTTTTGAAATGCTTGGGCTCCAACTTGTCGCGATCGACGAATTCACCCTTTTCAAAGATGGCGTAGCAGGCGTGGACGTTGATCTTTTTGGCACCCGGAACAAGGCTCATCGCCATTTCCATGTCCGCCATCAGCTCGTCGGGTGTGCGGGCTTTTCCGGGATAGTTGCCGGTGGTCTGGATGCCGCCGGTGAGCGGACCGTCGTGGTCGAAGCCGGTGACGTCGTCGCCCTGCCAGCAGTGCATGGAGACCGGGAGCGTTTTCAGCGTTTCCATCGCCTTTTCGACGTCAACGCCGTAAGAAGCAAAGATTTGTTTGGCACTTTCAAAACGTGTCATGGTGAATCCCTCCGTATGTAGAAAATTTTAAGAAATCGGAATAAACGGCTTATCTTTCTTTGCCGAGCGCCACGATCTTCTTGAAGGTCTCGTAGCCTTCGTCCCACATGGCGGTGTCCTTGGGCTCGAAGTAGGAAAGTTCAAAGGAGTTGGCGATGACCTCGCGGGCTTCTTTGGTGTTCTTGATCTCTCCGGCGGCGATGGCCTGTACCGAGAGATTGCCGAGCGCCGTCGCTTCGACGGGGCCGGTGCAGACGGGGCGTCCGCAGGCGTCTGCCGTCAGTTTGCAGAGGGGCACTTCCTTGGTGCCGCCGCCGACGATGTTGATAAACGGCGTCTTGCGTCCCGTGAGAGCGTCGAGGCTTTCGACGGCACCGCGGTAGCGCATGGCGAGGCTGTCGAAGATACAGCGCACGATCTCGCCCTTGGTCTGCGGGACATACTGACCGGTCTTCTTGCAGAACTCCTGAATACGGCGCGGCATATTGCCGGGCGTCTGGAAGGAGAGATCGTCGGGATCGATAAAGCAGGCGTGCGGCTTGGAAGCCATCGCCATGTCGGACAGCATATCGAAGGACGGCTTGACGCCTTCTTCTCTGCCCCACTGGCGGCGGCTCTCCTGCTCGATCCAAAGTCCCATGATGTTCTTTAAGAAGCGGATCTTGTGATCGGTAGCGCCTTCGTTGGTGATGTCGCGGCGGAAAGCGTCGTCGCTCGTGATGGGTTCGGGGATCTCCTTGCCCATAAGCGACCACGTACCGCTGGAAATGTAGATGAAATCGTCGGATTTGGCAGGCACGGCGACGACGGCGGAAGCCGTATCGTGGCTGGCGCAGGCGATGACGTCGGCATTGATGTCGCCGACCTCCTCACGGATGTGCGGGAGCAGCTTGCCGGCGGAGGTGCCGGGTGCGACGATGTCGCCGAAGATATTTTTCGGGAAGCCGAGCCGCTCGATGATGTCCCACGACCAGTTGCGTGCCTTGGCGTCGAGCATCTGCGAGGTGGAAGCGATGGTGTACTCGGTCTGCTTGGTGCCGGTGAGGAAATATTTGAGCAGATCGGGAATGAAGAGCAGGTCTTCGGCGTTTTGCAGTTTGTAAGGTGTTTTGAGGAAGGAGAAGAGCTGGTAGAGCGAGTTGAAATTGAGGAACTGGGTACCGGTGATGCGGTAGAGTTCTTCTTTGGGGATGATGGCGTGAAGCTCTTCCATCAGCTCATACGTCAGACGGGGATCGCGGTAGTTGTAGGGGTTGCCGATGAGCTGTCCCGACTTATCGAGCAAACCGAAGTCGACGCCCCAGGTGTCGATGGAGATGCTCTTGATGTCCTTGTTGTCCGAGAGAGCGCAGGAGGCGATAGCCTTCTTGATCTCGGAAAAGAGTTTGAGGGTATCCCAGTAGAGAGAACCGTGGATGTTGACGGGATCGTTGTCGAAGCGGTGGTTTTCTTCCAGCGTGATCTTGCTGCCGTCGAACTTACCGATGATGCCTCTGCCGCTGGAAGCGCCGAGGTCAATGGCAAGCATTTTCAATGTTTTGCTCATGATGCGATCCTTTCTGTTGAAACCGATTTTATTTACACTATTATACTATAACTTTTTTGATTTGTAAAGAGAAAAAGCCGATTTTTTCAAAAAACGGAAAAAACCACCTTTTTTCTTACAAAAGAAAAAAGGTGGCGAAAAAAGATGGCGGGGGAGGAAGCGTCCCGCTTCCCCCATACCGCGAGCATGAGCGAGCGGAAACAACTGCCACAGAGTCCCGCGGTCAGGGGTCGCACCCGCCAAAACGGCGGCGGGCGCGACGGAAGTGCGCTGCTTTACCCAAACCGTGCGGCACGGATTTTTTACATGGTACAAACAACAGCGTAGCGGCGGATACTCATGATATGTACAAAGGGACGGGCTATACAAGATGTTATTCTATCCGGCTCTGTGCCTCTGTCCAACGCGCGGGAAGTTACTGCAAGTAAAGGGTATGTGACCCGCGCTTATGTTTTTGCGCAATGCCGCCATAGTCAACGGCGGCATTGCCCCTAACCGCGGGACTCTACACATAATTTACCGCGGGTTCACGCTCGCGGTATGGGAGCAGCGGCACGCTGCCGCTCGCGGTATGCCCCGCGCGTGCGGCGGAAGAAAAGCGCTTTTGCTTACGCTTCTTGCCTTTGGCATGAAGTTCTTGCTTTTGTGAGAAAAGTAAGTCGCCGCCCGCAGGCGGCGAAACTCATCCCTTCAAAAAAACAGTTGACTTTTGCGGGACGGTGTGGTATCCTTATATATAAGTGTAATAATGCGGATAATAGACATATGAAAACCGTGTTTCGACGAAGACAAAAAACAGTTTTGGGAAAGGAACGGAAACATGAAAGTATTACTGACGCAGGACGTAAAAGGACAGGGCAAAAAAGACACCATCGTTGAAGTGGCGGACGGCTACGCGAGAAACTTCCTCATCCCGAAGGGACTGGCATTGGAAGCGAACGCCAAGATCCTCAACGAATATAAAAACAAACAGGCGGCAAAGGCGCACCGCGAAGAAGTGGAAAAGCAGAACGCTAAGGATATCGCCGCAAAGCTGGAGGGCATCGTCGTCAAGATTTTCGTCAAGGACGGAAATGACGGCAGACTGTACGGCTCGGTGACGGCGATGGATATCGCGGAAGCGCTGGAAAAACAGCACGGCATCACCGTCGATAAGAGAAAGATCGTGCTTCCGGAGCCCATCAAGGCGTTCGGCACCTATTCGCCGGAGGTCAAGCTGTATCCGGAAATTTCAGGAAAACTTAACGTCGTTGTCACACAGAAAGATTAAGCTTTATGAGTGATTTGTTGATTTCGGAAGAAAACCTCCGGAAAATGCCCTTTTCCATGGAGGCGGAGCAGTCGGTGCTCGGCACGCTCATTCTCGATCCCGAGAAAATGCGGGACGTCATGACGGAACTGCGCGCGGAGGACTTCTACCTCGAACAGCATAACCGCATCTTTCAGGCGATGCATGATATTTTCATGCGTCCGGACGGGCATCTCGATCCCGTCACCCTTGTTGACGAACTCGTCCGCGAGGGCACTTACGAGGAAGCGGGCGGCAAACAGTACGTGACGGTGCTTGCCGAATCGGTGCCGTCGATGGCGAATCTGCCGGACTACGTGCGCATCATCCGGGAAAAAGCGGTACGCCGCCGTCTCATCGAGGTGTCGGCACAGATCAGCGAGATGGCGTATGCCTCCGAAGGGGAAACGCGGGACATTCTCGACAGGTCCGAGCAGATGATCTTCGACATCGCCGAAAAGAACGAGACCAAGGGCTTTTCGCATATCCGGGATATCATTCAGGAGAACTACCGTCAGCTTGAGGAACTCAAAAAGAACGGCGAAGCGGCGCTCGGTACGCGGACGTATTTTTCGGGGATCGACAAGATTCTTGTCGGTATGGGCAAGGGCGATCTTGTCATCATCGGAGCCCGTCCGGGTATGGGTAAAACGAGCTTTGCGCTCAATATTGCTTCCAACGTGGCACTGCACACCGGCAAAACGGTGGCGGTGTTCTCGCTCGAAATGTCGTGCGAACAGCTCGTTTCGCGTATGCTGTCGAGCGAGGCGCTCATCGACAGCTATAAGATGCGCAAGGGCGATCTGTCGCAGGACGACTGGATCAAGCTTGCCCGGGCGGCGGGCGTGCTTGCCGATACCGAGATTCTTATCGACGACACCACCGGCATCACCGTGACGGGCATGAAGGCAAAACTGCGCCGCGTCAAGAATCTGGGGCTTGTCGTCGTCGACTATTTACAGCTCATGCAGTCCGACCGACGCATCGACAACCGCGTGCAGGAGGTCGCGGACATCTCCCGCGCACTCAAACTGCTTGCCAAAGAACTGGAAGTGCCGGTCATCTGCTGTGCTCAGCTTTCGCGTACGCCCGAGGGCAGGAAGGATCAGCTTCCGGTGCTGTCCGATCTGCGTGATTCGGGCGCCATCGAGCAGGACGCGGATACGGTCATGTTCCTGCACCGCGACTACTATAAGGACAATCCCGACAACGATAACATCGCGCACTGCATCATTGCCAAAAACCGCCACGGTGCGACCGATAAGGTCAAGCTCGGCTGGTACGGGCAGTATACCAAATTCATGACGTTGGACCAACAGCATGAAGACGCCTGATCCGCTTTGCGAAAAACTGCGCACGGCCGTAAGAGAGCACGCCATGTTCAAAGAGGACGACGCGGTGCTTGTCGCCGTTTCGGGCGGTGCGGACAGCGTGTCACTGCTGCTTGCGCTGCGGGAGACCTATCCCGCACTGCGGCTGTATGCGTGCCACGTCGATCACGGGCTTCGCGGCGAAGAAGCAAGGCAGGACGCGGCGTTCGTCGAAACGCTGTGCGAAAGCCTTTCGGTACCGTGCGAGGTACTGCGGGCGGACGTCGGGGCGATCGCCAAAAAAGAAGGCGTCTCGACCGAGCTTGCCGGACGGAACGTGCGGTATGCATTTTACAAAGACGTCTGCCGTAAATATGGAGTGCGGCTGTGCGCGACGGCGCATACCGCGACCGATAACGCCGAAACGGTGCTGTTCCGCCTGATGCGCGGGACGGGGCTCGCGGGACTGTGCGGCATACCGCCCGTGCGGGCGCTTGCCGACGGCATTACGCTTGTGCGTCCGCTTCTGTATGTGACGCGTGAGGACGTGGAGGCATATCTTGCCGCAAGAGGGCAGGCGTATCGGACGGATTCCACCAATGCCGCGGACGATTATACGCGCAACTATATCCGCAACGAGGTTTTTCCGCTTCTGCGCAAGATCAACCCTTCCCCCGAGCAGGCGGTCGCGTCATGTACCGACAGTCTGCGTGCGGCGCAAATATTTATCGAAAAAACGGCAAACAATAGTCTGACGGATGATATTTACGCTTTGTATAACATGGATGCCGCCGTGCGGTACGCCGTGCTCACAGCGTTGTGCAGGCGGGACACCGGCACGTCGCCGATGGAGAGCGTCCACGTCCGCCGTATTGCGGAGCTGATCGGCAAAGCGGTGCGCGAGCGGGGAGGCGCCTATGAGGTGTGTCTGCCGGAGGGTATTTCGGCAAAGATAAAAGGCGACCGCCTGTTTTTCGAAAAAACGGTGCGGCGCACGGCGAAAAAGCCGGAAGCGTACCGTTATGCGCTTTCCCGCGGCATGACCGTCATCGGGGAAACGGGGTATCTCGTGTGCGTAAGCGACGCGGGAAGCCTCGGAGAAACGCCCGGGGAACGGGAGATCGCGGCGAAGGGGTATGAACTGTGCGACTGCGCCGTGCTGGAAAAGGAAAAGATCGGCGGAACACTTTACGCAAGGAACCGGCATGACGGCGACGTCATACGGCAGGGCGGCATGAGCAAGAAGGTAAAAGCCCTGCTCATGCGCGAAAAAATACCGTGTGCCGAGCGCGACGCGATGCCGTTTATCACGGATGAAAACGAAATACTGTTTCTTCCGGGGATCGCGGTGAACGACACGCACAAAAAGGCGTTATGTACGGCAAAGGCGGCGCTGCGCGTCGCCGTATATCGGCAAAAGACCGGCACGGGCCGGATTTCAGAGGAGAACAACGGATGAAGAACAACGGAAAGATCATTATTTTTTACATTGCGCTCATCGCCGTCTTTTTTGCGGCGGCGACCTTCCTTTTGGGACAGAAAGCGGAGGAAGAGCGCGTATACAGCGACATCGTCGAGCTGTTTGAGAACGAACAGGTGGACTCTTTTGTCGTCACGGCATCCAACGAGCTCGTCGTGCAGAAAAAGGACGGCACGGAGGAGACCTTCCGGCTCCGCAGCTTCGAGCTGTTCGTCAGTCAGCTCACACCTCTGATCGTTCAGCAGAAAAAAGACGGTATCATCTCCGATTATGACTACAAGGCACCCAAACAGACACCCATCTGGGCATCGTGGATTCCGTATATCCTGATGTTCGTGTTCTTTATCGTCATCTGGTACTTTGTCATGAATTCCGCCATGGGCGGCGGCAAGGGCGGGCGGCTCAACTCGTTCGGACGCTCGCATGCCAAGGCAAGCATGGAGAATAAGAATAAGGTGCTGTTCTCCGACGTGGCGGGTGCCGATGAAGAAAAAGAAGAACTCAAAGAGGTTGTGGATTTCCTGAAAAATCCTAAAAAGTATGCCGAACTCGGGGCACGGATTCCGCGCGGCGTACTGCTGATCGGCCCTCCCGGCACCGGTAAGACGCTGCTTGCCAAGGCGGTCGCCGGCGAAGCGGGCGTGCCGTTCTTCTCGATCTCCGGCTCGGATTTCGTGGAAATGTACGTCGGCGTCGGCGCTTCACGTGTTCGTGACCTGTTCGACACCGCCAAAAAGACGTCGCCTGCCATCATTTTCATTGATGAGATCGATGCCGTCGGCCGTCACCGCGGTGCGGGACTCGGCGGCGGACACGACGAACGCGAGCAGACGCTCAATCAGCTTCTTGTCGAAATGGACGGCTTTGCGGAAAACGACGGTATCATCGTCATCGCCGCGACCAACCGCCCGGATATCCTCGATCCCGCGCTTCTGCGTCCGGGGCGCTTTGACCGGCAGGTGACCGTCAATTATCCCGATATCCGCGGCAGGGAAGAGATTCTCAAAGTCCATGCCCGCAATAAGAAATTTGAAAGCGACGTCGATTTTTCCGTCATCGCCAAGACCACGGTCGGCTTTACGGGAGCGGACCTTGCCAACCTGCTCAACGAGGCGGCGCTTCTCTCGGCGCGTAAATCCAAGCGCCTCATCGGCATGAAGGAACTGGAAGAAGCCATGACCAAGGTCATGGTCGGACCGCAGAAAAAATCCAAGGTCATCACCGAAAAGAGCCGTCGGCTCACCGCATATCACGAGGCAGGTCACGCGGTCGCGTCCTATTACCTCGGCGGCAATCAGACGGTGCATCAGATATCGGTCATCCCGGCGGGACGTGCCGGCGGCTATACGCTGTATCTGCCGAAAGAGGATAAGGATTATATGTCCAAAGGGGATATGGAGGACGAATTAGTGTCCTTACTCGGCGGGCGTGTGAGTGAAAAGCTGACGCTCGACGATATTTCCACGGGCGCTTCCAACGATATCCAGCGTGCGACGGACATCGCCCGGAGCATGGTCACCAAATACGGCATGAGCGAAAAACTCGGGCCCATCGTCTACGGCGAAAATCAGGAGGAAGTCTTCCTCGGCATGAGCATGACACATTCGCGCAACTACTCCGAGACGGTCGCCGCCGAGATCGATGCCGAGGTGCGTGCCATCGTGGCGAGAGCCTTTGAGCGCACCGAAAAGATTCTGACCGAGCATATGGATAAGGTGAAGTTCGTGGCGGAGTACCTCATCACGCACGAAATGATGGATGAGGATCAGTTCACCGCCGTCATGGAAGGCGAGCCGACCGTCGAAGAGGTCGAGCGTATCGCCAAAGAGAAGGAAGATAACAGCAAAGCTCAGAATAAGACGGCAAAAGCGGCGGCGGACGGAGAAAAGAACGCGCACCGTTACACGGCGAAGCCCAGAACGGCGGAAAACGCGCCTGCCGGAGGACAGCCGGAACAGCCCGAAAATACGCAGGAGCCGGAGGATCGGCAGGGATCATGAAACCGAAAAAAAACGTGACCGCTCTGCCCCGCGTGGCGACGGTGCATGACGTGTCCTGCATCGGACGGTGTGCACAGACGGTCATTCTGCCCATGCTGTCGGTGCTCGGCGTGCAGGCGTGTCCGCTGCCGACGGCACTGCTGTCCACCCATACCGGCGGGTACGAGGGATTTACTTTTCTCGATCTGACGGAGGAAATGGACGGCATCCGGAAGCACTGGCACACGCTCGGCGAGCGCTTTGACGCGGTGTACAGCGGTTTCCTGGGAAGCGAAAAGCAGATCGAAACGGTGCTTTCCTTTGTGGAGGAGTGTCGGGAAGCCAATCCCGGCTGCCTGTTTTTGGCAGACCCCGTCATGGGGGACGAAGGCAAAAAGTATAAAACGTATACCGATGAACTGTGCCGGCTGACAGGAGAGCTTGTCAAAGAGGCGGATATCATCACGCCGAATCTGACGGAGGCGTATCTGCTGCTCGAAAAGCCGTACCGGGAAATGCCGACGGAAAAAGAGCTGGACGGACTGCTTGACGGATTGAAGGAGATGTGCCGCGGCACGGTGTTCATCACCGGCGTGCGGCAGGGCAAAAGGATCGGCACGGTATACGCGGATGCCGACGGGCATAAAGGCTCGTATTTCGCGGTGTGTGACCGCAACGGGTATCCCGGTACGGGCGACGTGTTCGCGTCGATGGTTTTGGCGGGCATTCTGCGAGGGATACCGCTTGGCGTGACGGTCGAAAAGACCTGCGAGTTCATCGCCGAGGCGTCGGCATACACGACGGCGCTGGGAACGCCTGTCCGCGAAGGGCTGGCGATCGAAGCCCTGTTACATGAGCTGACGCTTGAATAACTTGAACAGTATGTTTTACACACAGAATTTCCCCGACGCTATGCGTCGGGGAACTTCTGTTGGATTATAGCGATGATCTGACCCGAAAGAATGACGGAGATCAGCGAGTACCCGATTTTTTCAAGGGGAATGTACGTGAGCGACAGCGCCAGAACGGCAAGGTCACTGATGAGATAGACGAGGGCTATGCTGACGTGGAAAACTTTGGATAAACTCATGGCGAGCGCATCGTCGCCGCCGGTCGCGGCACCCGCCGAAACGTTGAGCCCGGCGCCGATCCCCACGAATACGGCACCGATGACGGCGGCAAGGAGCGGATGATCGGCAATGCCGGGAAATAACGGCGGAAAAAGCTCGCAGACGGCATAAAAAGCCGAAAAGCTGACGGCAGAGAGAAGCGAATAGCCGATAAATCCCTTCCCTAAGACCAGATAGCCGAGACCGTAACAGAGCACGTCAAGTATCAGCCCGGACAGGGCGGGGGAAATGGCGAAATGATGCTGAAAAAGAAGCATGAGACCTAAAACGCCGCCTTCCGAAATACCGGAGACGGCGTGAACGTTGTATAACCCGAAGGCGAGAACGAGATTGCCGAGAAAAATGCAGAGACATTTGCGCGGCGTCGGTTTTGACAGAAGGGATCGCATGTTCACAGCCGCTCCTGACGCTTGCGGGAAATGTTGATGATGCCCTCCGGCAGGACGGGGATGTTGTCGAGCGAACGTCCCGTGCCGATGACGACGCAGGAGGACGGGTTTTCCGCAATGTAGGTCTTGATGCCGCAGGCGTTTTCGATGATCTTGTCCATGCCGTATAATAAACTGCCGGCGCCGGTCATGACGATGCCGTTGGCGGCAATGTCACCCACAAGCTCGGGCGGCGTGCGTTCCAGACAGTGGCAGACGGCGTCCGCGATCTGCTTTGCCATCGGCAAAACGGCGTCGCGCACCTCGTCGGAGGTGATCTGAACGAGCTTGGGAAGCCCCTCGCTTAAACATCTGCCCTTGACTTCCATGACGTACTGCTTGTCGAGCGGGATGACACAGCCGATGTTTTTCTTGATCTCCTCCGCCGTGACCTCGCCGATAAGGACGTTGTGCTTGCGGCGGATGTATTTGATGATGGCTTCGTCCACCTTGTTGCCGGCGAGCTTGACCGAATCGGAGACGACGATATTGTGAAGGGAGATGACGGCGACGTCGGTGGTGCCGCCGCCGATGTCGACGATAAGATGCCCGTTGGGCTTGGAAATGTCGATGCCGGCACCGATGGCGGCGGCGATGGGCTCTTCAATGAGATAGGTCTTTTTGGCACCGGCGGCGATGGTGGCGTCGTAGACGGCGCGTTCCTCGACCTCGGTGATGCCGCTGGGAACGCAGACCATGACGCGCGGCTTGAAAATGCCGGGACCGGCGGCCTTGCGGATAAAGTGGCGGAGCAGTTTGAGGGTGACGTCATACTGGGAGATGACGCCGTCTTTGAGCGGATGAACGGCGATGATGTTGCCGGGGGTGCGTCCGAGCATAAGTTGGGCTTCCTTGCCGACTTTGAGGACTTTCCCGGTCGCCTTGTCCATGGCGACGACGGAGGGCTCTTCAAAGACGACGCCCTTGCCCTTCACATAGACGAGGACGTTGGCGGTGCCGAGATCAATGGCAATGTCGTTCATATACTCGCTTCCTTCTTCCGATTTCCGAATCTGTAATTATTATACAACGGTTTTGCGCGTTTGACAAGTGCTTTTTGCAAAGAAAGGCTTCTTTTTTGTTTTTTTGCCGCAAAAAAAGGAGCAAAGCCCGTTTGGGGCTCTGCTCCGACAGGACGCTTCGGCAAAAAGACGGCACGGTCTTTACCGTATGACGGGCGTAATGGGCGCGGCGGCGGTCTTTCCGTACGCTTTTTCCGTTTCGATGAGAATGTGCCATTCCGCCATGTCTTCCGTCATGGACCCGGGCACGATGCGCGTGATGACGGGGCGTAAGGTGTACCCGTCGCCGGATGCGTCGGGTACGAGCGTCAGTTCCGTCACCTCGTGCCGGATGGAGCCGCTTCCCTCTTCCAGAACCAGAACGATCAGATCGTTCTTTTCAAAAAAGGCGTCATCGTATCCGTCCGCAAGGTCGATGAGGGCGACCGGCAGTTCGGGGTTCACGGTACGGTCGAAATCGTACCGGTCTTTGTTTTCTTCGTAGTAGTTTTCCCATTCCCCGGCGCTTGTGATCCGGTACGCCTTGGGGTAGATTTCGTCGGCGATATATCCGTCAGTCCGGATATAGTGTGCGGTAAAAGCGACCGCGACGCTTTCCGTCGGCGGCACTTCGGTGTCCGTGACCGTCGGATCGGCGGGAACGGGGCGTTTGCCGCATCCCGCCAAAAGTGTGAACGCAATCAGAAAGAGTACCGCTGTTGTGATTTTTCTCATGATGCCGTCTCCTTTTCGTGTGTTGGTGCGATCTGCTTATACAGACGGATCGGCGACCGAAAAAGTTTCCGGATTTATAAAAAAAGCGGGCAACCGTATACTGCGGATCGCCCGAAAAGGTCAAAGCGGGTAAGTCAATGAGAAAAATGATTCCGGACGTACCGGATGACGGCGCATATCACGATGACCGCGATGGCGGCGGCGACGAGCCATATCCAGAGCGGCGGCGAGGTGCGCGTCACAATGATTTTCGTCGGGCCGTCCGCTCCGCCGATGATCCCTATACTCGGCATATCAGCAATCTCCTTTCCCGTCAGTCTACCCGTCCGCGTCTTTCGCCGTTCAGGAAGGCGTCGACGTTGAGTGCCATTTCGTCGAGTAAGCGCACACGCGCTTCGTAACTGCCCCACGCCATGTGCGGCGTGAAGAGGACGTTGTCACAGCCGGTAAGCGCCTGAAACGGGGAGTCGGCACGCATGGGCTCGCCGTCGTAGACGTCGGTGCCGAAGGCGGCGATGCGCCCGGAAAGAAGGGCTTCGGCAACGGCGCTTTCATCGAGCACGGCACCGCGGGCAGCGTTGATGAGTACGAGAGAGGACCTGGCGTTTCCGAGCACCGCACGGTCGACGGAACGTTTCGTCTGCTCGTTTAACGGCGTATGGACGGACAGAATGTCCGAACGCCGGAACAGCTCGTCGAGTGAAACGCATTCGACGCCCGGCTCGGGCGTGCGCTTGCAGGCGAGGATGCGACAGCCGAGCGCACGGGCGATGTCGGCGACCTTTTTGCCGATGTCGCCGTAGCCGTACAGTCCCCACGTTTTGCCGGCGAATTCGTGCACGACCGGCACAAGACAGTTGTGGATGCCGCTTTTGGTGTAGCGTCCGTCCTTGCAGTAGCGGTCGTATTCCGTCAGATGGTTGACGAGAGAAAGGGCGAGTCCCGCCGTCACCTGCGCGACGGAGTCGGTGGAATAGCCCTTGACGTTGCAGACGGCGATGTTCCGCGCACGGGCGTAATCGAGGTCGATATTGTCAAAGCCGGTGGCGGCGACGCCGATGTAGCGGACGTTTTCGCAGCCGGCGAGCGTTTCTCCGTTAAGGCGGACTTTGTTGGTGAGCACGATCTCGGCATCGGCGACGTGGGCGGCGACCTCGTCGGGGGAGGTCATGGGGAAAACGGTAAGCGAGCCGAAGCGGGAGAAAACATCGAGGGAAATATCGTCGCCGACGGTGGCGGCGTCAAGAAAAACGACTTTCATGGGAAAACCTCTTTTCATGCAGTACTTTCTGATACGAATTATACCAAAACGGCGGAGAATTGTCAAGATGATCCGCTATGTACCTTCGCCGCCGTGAAACGACGGTGAAGGGAAACGAACCTCCTTTTTTCTTGCAAAAGAAAAAAGGAGGCGAAAAAAGATTGCCGGGGAGCACCCCGGAACTCCCTTACGCCGCAAATGCCGACTCCGCACCTCCGTGCTCCGTCGGGAGATTTGCGACGGTGCGAACTTTTGCCGCAGTATCACCGTTGGGAGAGAATACAAAAAACCGAGCCCGGCGGCTCGGTTTTGTTTTTATTGCGGTAACGATGGGGCTACTTCCGGAAATTCATGATTTATCAAAAAAGAACGATACGGCTAAATACGTCCCTATCCGGTTCTGCGTCCCTATCCCGCGCACAGAGTCCCCGAAAATTCTTGCATAACTCGCCCGCGTTGGATAGAGGCAGAAAGCCGGTTAGAATAACATCTTGTATAGCCCCTCCTTTTGTACACCTCATCAATATCCGGCACTACGCCGTCGTTTGTGCTATGTAACGCATCCGTGCCGCACGGTTTGGAATTTGTGCGTGTCCTGCACCGATGCCGCCGTGATAACGCATGGCACCTCCGCAAAACGTTTTTCCGTTTTGCGGAGTAGGGGGTCCGGGGCTGCTCCCCGGCAATCTTTTTTGTACTCCTTTTTTCTTTTGTAAGAAAAAAGGAGTTTCATATCTCCCCCTATTGCAGAAAAATCATTGAATTTTGAAACAAACTGTGGTATGATAATAAAAAACCACGATAGGGGGAGAAAAAAGTGCAGACCGGCTGTACGCTCTGCCCGCGCGGATGCGGCGCGGATCGCATAAAAGTAACCGGCGTGTGCGGTGTCGGCAAAATCGTGCGCCTCTCCCGTGTGGGACTTCATCTGTGGGAGGAGCCCTGCCTCTCCTACGGAAAGGGCTCGGGCACGGTTTTTTTTGCCGGGTGCCCGCTTAAATGCGTTTTCTGTCAGAATCATGAGATCTCCCGCGGCACAAACGGCAAAGACGTGTCGGTGCGGACGCTTGCCGACGAGTTTCTCCGTTTGCAGGAGATGGGGGCTGTCAATATCAATCTCGTCACCCCGACGCACTATGCCGACAGCATCGCATCGACGCTCGACGCGGTGAAGGACAGACTGCGCGTGCCCGTCTGCTATAACTGCGGCGGCTACGAAAAGCCGGAGACGCTGCGGATGCTTGCGCCGTACGTGGATATTTTCCTGCCGGACTTCAAATATTTTTCGGGCGAGGCGTCGGGACGCTATTCGGCGGCGCCGGACTATTTCGACGTCGTGTGCCGGGCGCTCGAAACCATGTATGAGATTGCGGGCCATGCCGTTTTCGACGGGGACGGCCATATGACGAAGGGCGTGCTGACGCGGCATCTCGTTCTGCCGGGACTGTATCGCGACAGTATGAAGATACTCGATCATCTGGCGGCGCATTACGACGTGACGCGCTTCGCCGTCAGCCTCATGTGCCAGTACGTACCGACGGAAAACTGCGTGAATTATCCCGAGATCAACAGGCGTCTCACGACGCTCGAATACCGAAAGGTCGTCGACCACGCGAGGGCGCTCGGATTTGTGCGCGGCTTTACGCAGGAACGTGACAGCGCCGTGGATACCTACGTTCCGGCATTCGATTACGGGGAGGCATAAGGCATGAAAACGAAAAGAAAAAACGCGGGACTTGCCAAGCTTGTGCTGTCCATGTTCATTTTCGGCTCCGTCGGCATTCTCAGACGCTATATCCCGCTTTCGTCGGAAGTCATCGCGTTCGCACGCGGCGTCATTGGAATGCTGTTTCTGCTCGTGATGCTGCTTCTCTCCGGCAAAAAGAGACGCGGAAACATCGGCAGGCGGGAACTCGGATTGCTGTTCGCCTCGGGTGTGTGCCTCGGCTTCAACTGGATATTCCTGTTTGAAGCATATACCTATACGACGGTGCCGACGGCGACGCTGTGTTATTATATGGCACCGACTTTCGTGATGTTTGCGGCGCCGTTCGTTCTGAAAGAAAAGCTGACGCTTCCACGGGTGCTCTGCGCGGTGATTTCGCTTGTCGGCATGGTGCTGGTTTCGGGCGTGCTCACGTCGCATGAAACGGGAAAGACCGATCCGCGGGGGATATTGCTCGGACTTGCGGCGGCGGTGCTGTACGCGGCGGTGGTGCTGCTCAATAAACGGATGCGGCAGGTGGAAGCCGACGAACGTACCGTCGTCCAGCTCGGCGTGGTGGCGGTGATCTTACTGCCGTATACCCTTCTTACGGGCGGACTTGCGCAGGGATTTGACGTGATACGGAGCGAGCCGCTTGCCCTGTTTCTGCTTGTCATCGTGGGGGTGCTGCATACCGGTATCGCGTATTTGCTGTATTTTTCGGCGGTCGGCGACGTGAAGGCGCAGACGGCGGCGGTGTTCAGCTACCTTGATCCGGTGTTGGCGCTGATTTTGTCGGCGATCGTGCTTGACGAAGGGCTTACGGTTTCAGGCGTGCTGGGTGCGGTGCTTGTGCTCGGCGGTGCGCTTGCCGGGGAACTGGCGGATGCCGGAAGACAAAAGAAAAAGGAGTAACGGAATGGACATGACGGAAAAAACCGTCCGGAAAACGGGTGTGTTCGACGGACGGATCTTGAAAGTATACGTGGACGACGTGACACTGCCGGACGGCAAGCCGGCGGATCGGGAATATATCCGTCACGCGGGCGGCGTGTGCGTGTTGGCGACGACGGATACGGACGAGGTACTGCTCGTGCGGCAGTACCGGTACGTCTACGGAAAGGTGCTGTCGGAACTGCCGGCGGGCAAGCGGGATCACGGAAACGAAACGCCGCTCGACGGCGCAAAGCGGGAACTGAAAGAGGAGACGGGTGCCGAGGCAAAGACGTGGACGCCGCTCGGAGAACTGTATCCGTCGCCGGGCTATACCGATGAGGTCATCTATCTGTTCTGGGCGAAGAACCTGACCTTCGGCGAGCAGATGCCCGACGAGGATGAATTTCTGGAAGTGGAGCGCGTTCCGTTTGAAAAGGCGCTCGATATGGTCATAAGCGGAGAAATAAAGGACGCCAAGACGCAGACGGCACTGCTCAAAGCGGCGTTCATACGGGAAAGGAACAAAGATAAATGACGGAAAACAGCAGAGAAGAAAAGATTCTTGCCGCCGAGCGGGAACTGCTTACGGCGGGGGTGTTCGGACGGATCGACGGCGTGGCGCTCGCCTGTCAGAAAAAGGTCATGGCGGCGTTCCGGAAGTATGCCGTTTCGGATAGCTGTTTCGGCGCGACGAGCGGGTACGGCTATGACGATAAGGGGCGCGAGGTGCTCGATAAAGTCTGGGCGGAGGTGTTCGAGAGCGAGGCGGCGTTCGTGCGGCATAGCCTCATCAGCGGCACGCATACGCTGACGGTCGGGCTGTTCGGCTTACTGCGCCCGGGCGATACGCTGTATTCCGTGACCGGCAAGCCGTACGATACGCTGGAAGAGGTCATCGGCATCCGCGGAAAAGCGGGCAGCGGCTCGCTTGCGGATTTCGGCGTGCGCTACCGTGAGCAGGGCATGACGCCCGACGGCGGCGTGGATATCGATGCCGTGACCGACTGTCTGCGAAAGGACGAAAGCATAAAGGTCGTCTTTTTACAGCGTTCCAAGGGGTACGCCGTCCGCCGGACGCTTTCGGCAAAGGAGATCGGAGAGGTCGCCGACGCCGTTCATGCCGTGCGCGGAAACGTATTCGTCATCGTCGATAACTGCTACGGCGAGTTCTGCGACGAGCATGAGCCGACGTATTACGGTGCCGATCTCGTCATGGGCTCGCTCATCAAAAATCCGGGCGGCGGCATGGCGGAGAGCGGTGGGTATCTCGCCGGCACGGAAAAGGCGATCGAGCTCTGCTCGTATCGTCTGACAAGTCCGGGGATCGGACTTGAAGGCGGCGCGACGCTCGGGCAGAACAAGAATATGTACAAAGGGCTGTTTTACGCGCCGCATACCGTCGCGCAGAGCTTAAAAACGGCGGTTCTCGCGGCAAAGGTGTTTGAAAACGAGGGTTTCGAAGTCTATCCGAAGGCGGAGGATGAGCGGCACTGCATCATCCAGACGGTTCAGTTGAAGACGGAGGAGAATCTGCTCGCCTTCTGCCGCGGCATCCAGCACGGCTCGCCGGTGGATTCGCACGTGGCGCCGGAGCCGTGGCAGATGCCGGGCTACGCGGTGCCGGTCATCATGGCGGCGGGCGCCTTCACGCAGGGCTCGTCCATCGAGCTGTCCGCCGATGCGCCGTGCGTGGCACCGTATACCGTGTATATGCAGGGCGGACTTACTTACGAAAGCGGCAAGATAGGCATTCTGGAAGCCTTGGAAGCCATGACGGGGAAGAACGTATGAAACGGATAAACGGAGAAAAGAAGACCATTACCGCAGCCCTTGTAGGCTCGGGCGCCATGGGGCGCACCCATGCGGCGGCGATGGCGGCATTGCCGTTTGTCTATACGTCGCTGCCGTTTGAAGTGCGGAGAAAGACGCTTGTGACGCGGGAAGAGAAAACGGCAGAGGAAAAGGCGGAAGCCCTCGGCTTTGAAGGCTATGCGCTGACGCTTGACGAGGCGCTTGCCGATCCTGAGATCGACGTCGTGGACATCTGCACGCCGAATATCTGCCACTATGAGCAGGTGAAAGCCGCCATCCGTGCGGGAAAGCACGTGCTGTGCGAAAAGCCGCTCGGCGTATCGGCAGGGCAGGCACGCGAGCTCGCCACTCTTGCCGAAGAAAGCGGGCTTTGCTGCGGCATGGTGTTCAATAACCGCCATCTGCCGGCGGTCATGCGGGCACGGGCGCTTGTCGAAGAAGGAAAACTCGGAAAGATTGTTTCGTTTGACGTGTCGTACTTACATTCGTCGGCGACGGACCCGACGGTAAAGCGCGGCTGGAAGCAGGATAAGACGGTCTGCGGCGGCGGGGTGCTGTTCGATCTCGGCAGTCATGCCATCGACCTTGCCGCGTTCGTCATGGGCGGCGCGAAAGAAAACCGTATCGCGGCGGTGCAGGGCACGTCGCAGATCGTTTACCGCACCCGCACGGGAGAAGACGGAAAGGAATGGGAGACCAACGCCGACGAGGCGTTTTATATGACGGCGACGCTGAACGGCGGCGCGGTCGGCACGGTGCGGGTGAGCAAGATACACGTCGGCACCAACGACGATCTCACGCTTGCCGTGTACGGTACCGACGGGGCGCTGAAATTCGATCTGATGAATCCCAACTATCTGCAATTTTACGATAAGACGCGTTCGGGTGAGCCGCTCGGCGGCGAGAGAGGTTTTACGGCGATCGAGTGCGTGCACCGGTATCCGGTGCTTGATGACGGCGCAAAGGCGGTACTGCCGGGAATGCGGGCGCCGATCGGCTGGATGTGCGGGCATCTCCACAGTATGTACGCCTATTTTGCGGCGGTGTACGCCGGACGGAAGCCGAGTCCCGATTTTGCCGACGGCGCCTACGTCAACCGTGTCATGGAGACGGCATATAAAGCGGCGGAAAGCGGAAAAACAGAAACGGTATAAAACGGCATTATAAAACGGCATAAAGAAAAAAGCCGGAAAAACCGGCGGAGGATGTTATGTGGTTGATATTTGCGATAGCATCGGCGCTCTTTGCGGCACTGACGGCGATCTTTGCGAAAATCGGCATCGACGGCGTCGATTCCCATCTTGCCACGGCGATCCGGTCGGTCGTGGCGGTGCTCATGGCATGGGGCATGGTGTTTGTCACCCACGGATTCGGCGGTATGGCGGAGATCGGTAAAAAGAGTTGGCTCTTTCTGATCCTTTCGGGACTTGCGACCGGGGCGTCGTGGCTGTGTTACTACAAAGCCCTGCAAATGGGAGACGTGTCCAAGGTCGTGCCGGTCGATAAGCTGTCGGTGGTGATCACACTGATATTGTCGTTCGTGCTGCTGCACGAGCAGTTTACCGCAAAATCCTTTATCGGATGTATCTTAATCGGGGCAGGCACTCTGATCATGGTGCTGTAAACGCATCCCGGAAACATAAAAACCGGAGCGGCGGAGTACACGGGCGGATAAGGAAGTGAATGAAAATACCTGCCGAAAAGAGAGAAATCTCATCGACAGGTATTTTTGTCTCATGGCGCATCAAGCAGGGATATTATATATAATTTTCGAGTGAAGCCGCTGACGCTGATGAAGTCACTCGCTTCGCTCGTTAATGAAGACACTGCTTTGCAGTTAATGAAGACGGTGCTTCGCACCTGATGAAGCGAAGACGCCCTCATTATTTTCGTTCCGCTATTTTCATTTCTTCATTAGCGAAGCGTCTTCATTCCTTCATTAGCCCGTCAGGGCGTCTTCATTTTCGGCGCGTGAACGGCAAGAGATAAAAAACATCCTTATCAGCACGCGCCGAATGCCGCTCCGGTTTTTGCGTCGGAACAGGATCACAGAATAACGCCGGCGTCTTTGAGCAGTTTTTCGGCGGCGAGATTGTCATCAACGCGCAGAATGATGCACGCCTGCCCTTTTTCACGGGCGAAAAAGGCGTAGGAATAGGCGAGGCTGATGCTGTTTTCGGCAAAGACCGAAAGGATGCCGGCAAGACTGCCGGGCTGATCCGGCACGGTGACGGCAAGAACGTCGGAAAGCTTGCAGAGCCAGTTGTTTTGGCGGAACAGCGCAAAAGCTTCCTCGGGTCTGTCGACGATGACGCGTAAGATCCCGTAGTCGTTGGTGTCGGCGATGCAGAGCGCCTGCATGTCAATGTTGTTTTTTGCCAATAAGGAAACACATTCCAATAAACGTCCGGGCTTGTTTTCCAGAAAAACGGAAATCTGCTGTTTGATCATATCCGATCCCTCCCCGTGTATCAGTATAATTTGCGCTTGTCGATGATGCGCACCGCCTTGCCCTCACTGCGGGTGATGGACTTCGGCGCGACGAGATGGACGTTCGCCATGACGCCGAGCATGGTTTTGAGCGCGGAGACAAGCTCTTTTTCCTTGGAAGCGATGCCGGAAACGGTGTCGGTGAAAAGCTCCGGTGTCATTTCCACCTCGATATCGAAGGTGTCCACGTTCTTGACGCGGTCGACGACGATCTGATAGTTCGCGGACATTCCGTGGTGCAAGAGAACCGTCTCGATCTGGCTCGGGAAGACGTTGACGCCGCGGATGATGAGCATGTCGTCGGAGCGTCCCATCGGCTTGCACATCCGGATGTGCGTGCGTCCGCAGGAGCACTTTTCCGCATTCAACACGCAGATGTCCTTGGTGCGGTAGCGGATCATGGGGAACGCCTGCTTGTCGATGGCGGTAAAGACGAGCTCGCCCTTTTCGCCGTAGGGAAGCACCTCACCCGTTTCGGGATTGATGATCTCGGCGATAAAATGATCTTCGTTGATGTGCATCCCGTCCTGCGCCTCGCATTCGAAGGCGACGCCAGGACCGCTGAGCTCCGTCAGCCCGTAGATGTCGTAGGCTTTTATGCCGAGCTTCGTCTCGATGTCGCGGCGCATTTCCTCCGTCCACGCCTCGGCGCCGAAAATACCGGCTTTGAGCTTCAATCTGTCGATGACGCCGGTCTCGATGGCGGTTTCGGCGAGGTACGCCGCATAGGAGGGCGTACAGCATAACAGCGTCGTGCCGAAATCCTGCATGAACATGAGCTGGCGCTCGGTGTTGCCGGAGGACATGGGAAGCGTCATACAGCCGACCTTGTGGGAAGCACCGTTGATCCCGGCACCGCCGGTGAATAAGCCGTAGCCGTAGCAGACCTGGCAGACGTCCTCGTCGGAGCCGCCGGCGGCGACGATGGCACGGGCACAGCAGTCCTCCCAGAGATCAATGTCGTGCTGGGTGTAGAACGCGACGACGCGCTTGCCGGTCGTACCGGAGGTGGAATGGATGCGGACGCAGTCTTTTTTCGGCACGGCGAGCATCCCGTCGGGGTAGGTGTCGCGCAGGTCGCCCTTGTCGAGAAAGGGGAGCTTGTGCAGGTCTTCGACGCCGTGAATGTCCGACGGCTTGACGCCGGCTTTGTCCATTTTATCGCGATAATAGGGCACGTGCGCGTAAACGTGCGCGATCTGGCTGACAAGCCGTTCGCTCTGCACGAGCTGTAAGCGCTCACGGTCCATGGTTTCCCATTCGGGCTGAAAATAGCGGGCCAAGGGAATCGCCTCCTGAGACAAGAAAAAATCGGTATCGGCAGTACGGACGGCAAAACCGACGCACGCGCACTCCCGGTTGGCATGATTATACACCGAACACCGCGTTTTGTCAAGCATTTTCCCCGGCATACGAAGAAAAGAAAGCGGGAAAAATCGTATTTTGCGTGCAAAAAAAGATTGACAGCCGCGAAAGAATGTGTTATACTGTACGCGGCTCGAAAGAGAGCCGATTTTTACCGAGAAAGGAAACGATATCATGAAAAAGACAGCATTGACACTTTTGGCACTTCTGACTGCGGCAAGCCTCTGTGCCTGCACGGCAAACAGGCAGGAACAGCCGACGCCGGACGCCGACGGACAGCCGGAGGTACAGGAAGAACAGGAAGGACAGTTTGCCGGTATGGTCAATCCCATCACCGAATATGAATCTCTCGACGAGATCAACGCCATCGTCGGCGGTAAGCTGATCCGTCCGGGCGTCATGGGACTTTCGGACGAAGCGTTTCGCATCATCGACGCCGGCGACATGAAGATCGCTGAGTACGATTTCACGGTCAACGGTGTCGCGTACACCATGCGCAACGCCTCCGTGTTGAAGGACATTTCCGGATACTACGTTGACGGCGGAACGGCGTTCGGCGACGAGCCGGCAGAAGACGTGGAAACGCTCTATCTGGATGAAGCAAAGCTCTGCCGCTGGTACACGCTTGACGGGCAGTACGTGCTCATGGCAAAGGACGAGGGCGTTCTCACCGAAGACCAGTTCAACGGCATCTGCGAAGAAATGCGTATGCTGACGGCAGTCGGACTCACCGACGCCGAGAAGCAGGACATCTACGCAGGTCTTGCCGGCAGCTATCAGGACAGCGTCGGACAGAGAGCCGTTCTTGTTGCAGAAGAGACCGAAGGGGCTCTCAAAATCTCCGTCACCTGGTCTGATTCCGCTACCGAGATGACCGAATGGAATATGACGGCAACGATGGGTGAAGACGGACTTCTCTCGTATGACGACTGCGTCAGAAGCAATATCGTGTTCGACGAAGCCGGCGACGGCACCGTGGAAACGGTATACGAAAACGGTATCGGCTTCTTCGGTGTTTCCGAAAACGCAGAGCTCGTTTGGAACGGCGCACAGGACGAAGAATGCCAGGAGTGCGTCTTCGCTAAACTGCCGATGGGCGAGGATGACGCCGAAGTCGAAGTTGACGCTGAGGCCGAAGCTAAATAAGCCTTAAAAGAATAATAAAAATGACGCCTTGGGGGAAACGCGAATGCGTTTTTTATGCTCTGTATGTAAAGAAACGTGATTTATGCAGGAATGACGCGCAGGGTGACGACCTCAAAGGGAGCGATGCCGAGGGAAACCGCGCCATTCGCGACGGGAAGGGCTTCGCCGCCGTTTTCGAGCATATCGGTGACGGATACGCGTGTGACGGGCACACCGAAGGTGAGCGTGACGGTCTCGTGGCGGTTGTGTGCCTCATACAGACGCACGACAAAGCCGTTTCCGTCCTCGGCACGCTTGACGGTGTCGATCATGACGCTGTCCGAATCGACGGACACGAGCGAGAAACGCCCGGGCAGATCGCCGGTTTCACTTGCGGCAAGCGGTCTTGCAATGGGCGGATTGTTGAGGCGGTAGCCCTCGCACACGACCTCGCTGCGGGCAAGATCTCCCGCGTGCGGCAGCAGCGAATAGGTGCAGGTCGTAACGCCTCTGTCCGCCGTGGGATCGGGATAGGTGGGGGCTTTCAAGAGGGAGAGCGTCATGACGTTTTCCTCGGTGCTGTATCCGTACTTGCAGTCGTTGAGGAGCGCCACGCCGTAGTCGTCCTCCGAAAGGTCCGCCCATTTGTGGGCGCAGACCTCGAATCTGGCCTGATCCCACGAGGTGTTGCGGTGGGTGGGACGGCGGATGTGTCCGTACTGGATCTCGTAGGAGGCTTCTTCACTGCGGACGGCAAAGGGAAAGACGGTTTTGAGCAGGACGTGTTCCTCGTGCCAGTCGAGGGTGGTCTCGAAGTCGAGGCGTCTGCTTCCCGTCGTGAGGCGGATGACCTGCGTGAAGACGGAATTTGCGTAATGCCGTTCGATGCGGATGCCGGCGGAAAGGGCGTCGCGTTCGGTCGAGACGGCGGAGACGTCGTCGGCGATCCATTTTTTCTGCTTGTAGTATTCGGTGATCTCCCACGCATCGTACTCGCGCGGGTAGTCCTCATAAACGGTAAAGACGTTGGCACTCTGCCCGCTTTGGATGACCTCGCGGCGGTTTTCCTTGTCGTAGAGAGAAATAATGTGGTAGTGTTCGTCAAACGTCACACGCAAGAATTCGTTTTCCAACACCCTGTCGGAGACCGTCACGGTGTTTTCCGGCTGTTGAGGCTTCGCGACGGCATAGCCGTGAGCGGGGATGTCCGAAACGACCGCCTTGCCGTCGGGCGTTTTGATGACGCCGCTGAACGGGAAGGATAGCGGGTTGTACACGAGAAGCCCGCCGCGGGAGCGGATGCGGGGCGCGATGGCGTCGAGGGCACCGTCGATCATGCCGTTTCCGTCGGCGGTGAGGGCGGCGTACTCGGCGGAAGAGACTTGATAGACCTCTTTGATGGAGGAGCCGGGGATGATGTCGTGGAACTGATTTTTGAGCAGAGTGTGCCAGTTTTGTTCCAGTTTTTCGGCGGGATAGGGGAAAGCGGCGAGCAGAGACGCCGTCAGGCAGGCCGCTTCGGCGTTCTGATAGAGAAATTCCGCACGGCGGTTGTTTTTCTTGTTGTTTGCCTGCGTGGTGTAGGTGCCGCGGTGCATTTCCAGATATAATTCGCCCGACCACTTGGGCTCAAAGCGCAGTTTTTCGACGCTTTCGTCAAACTGTCTGCGGATGGAGGCGAGCGCCTTGTCGACAGGCACCATCGAGATTTTGGGGAGCCCGGGAAGTCCTGCTTTAAGACGCCCGAAGTTTTCGACCATGCGCTCGGTGGGACCGCCGCCGCCGTCGCCGAAGCCGAAGGTGACGAGGGAGGTGTCGGTGTATTTCTTGTCGACGTGCCAGTCAAGGAAGGTGTTCAAGAGACGCGGCTCGAGTCGGTTGACATAGCAGTTGGACAGCACGGCGAAGACCTCGCTGCCGTCAAGTCCCTGCCAGGTGAAGGTGTCGTGCGGGAACTTGTCGGTCTCGCACCACGAGATTTTCGTGGTAAAGAAGGTGTCCACACCGCATTTTTTCAGGATCTGCGGCAGTGCGGCGCTGTATCCGAACACGTCCGGCAGCCACAGGATGTGGTTGTCGGCACCGAATTCCTCTTTCATGAATTTTTTGCCGTAGAGAATCTGCCGGACAAGGCTTTCGCCGCTGACGAGGTTGGTGTCGGATTCCAGCCACATGGCGCCCTCCGGCTCCCAGCGTCCCTCACGGACGAACTGCTTGATCTTTTCAAACAAAACGGGATCGTTCTGTTTGACGTAAGCGTATAACTGCGGCTGACTGGACATGAAGACGTAGTCGGGGAACTTTTCGAGCAGACGCGTCTCCGTCGCGAAGGAGCGCTGTGCCTTTTCCGCCGTCTGCGCGAGCGTCCACAGCCATGCCACGTCTATGTGGGTGTGCCCGATGAAGGAAATTTCGCCGAGTGCGTCCTTGCCGCAGAGCTTGCCGTAAAACTCGGTCTGTAAGAAGTCGTCGGCTTTCTTGACGCTTTCGTAAAAGGCGGCGTCGCGACCGCCGCGAAAGTCGAGGGCAAGCGTTGCGGTGTCGAGGGCGTTCAGAATGCGCGTGTAGGCAAAGGAGTCGGGCTTGAGATTCTGCAAGGCGTCGAAGGGAACGTAGAGGTCGTACCATAATTTCGTCACGGACGTGTTTTCGCGTCGGAGGGAAAAGGCGAGCGGGAAGGAGCCCGCTTCGGCGCCGGCGTAAAAGTAAACGGCTATGGTCTTGTGACCGAAGGACTGAAACTCGTAGGAGGTGTGGTTGACGTCGAACGCCTGTGCACAGGTCGTGTCGCCGTCTAAAAAGAGCATTCCCTGCGGGTTGCAGGCATCCCAGCCGGTGATCCCGGTCGTAAAGGACAGCACGATGCGCTCGTCGTCGCCCGGTTTTGGGACGTCGGCTTCAAACGTCAGCCACGCGTGGGCGTCGCCGCCCAGTTTCAGATAATCGCCGCGCGAAAAGGTCTCCCATGAAAGGTCGTCCGCCGGGCGGTTTTCCGTTTTGTACGGACAGCGCGCAACCGAAAACGAGGGGATGTCCGTCTGCTCCGTCACGATGCGGTCTTGGAGATTTTGAAGCGTCTGACGGATCTTTTCTTCGATGAAGGTCATGGAGGTTCCTCCTTTTGATATAATGATATAAAAGAAGCGCCGAAATTTATCGATCCACGGATATTCTACCGTATAAAGGGAAAAAAGTCTTATATTGACATGATATATTTTTTATGGTATTATGATATTATCAAAAAAGGAGGCGGCGGCATGGCGGACATCGTATACAAACAACTGCTTGCCAAATGGCATCTCGATGAGGGGACGGAATACCGCTTCCGTCTGGTGCACGGCACGACCGAGCGTTTCACGCCGCATTGGCACGATTTTTATGAGATATTCCTCATGACGCGGGGAGAAGTGTGGCACGAGATCAACGGCAAATCGGAGAAACTGAGACCGGGTGCGCTGTTGTTCGTGCGTCCGCAGGACAGGCACTATTACCGTCCCGTGGATGAGACGCTGGAATTTGCGAATCTTGCCTTTTCCGCCGAGACGGTGGAGACGCTGTTCGCGTATCTCGGGAAAGGGTTTGACGGGGAACGGCTGACGGCGTCCCCCATGCCGCCGACGGTGCTGTTGACGGAAAACGAGACCAAGCGGCTGTATTTACGCCTTGCGGAGCTGGGAACGGTGCCGGCGGAAGAAAAAGAGAAGCGTAAGAGCACCATGCGGGCACTGCTTGCGTGGCTGTTCCCGACGTATTTCGATCTGCTGCCGCCGGAAAACCGGGCGATACCGTACTGGTTGGAGCGGGCGTACCGGAAAATGCGGGAGCCGCGCAATTTCATCGAGGGCAAGGAGCGCTTTTTCGAGCTGTGCGGCAAAAGCCGCGAGCACGCCACCCGCCTTTTGAAAACGTATTACGGCGTCACGCCGTCGGCGTACGTCAATCATCTGCGGCTCTCGTATGCCGCGAGCCTCTTTTCCGGAAGCAATCTCAACGTGACGGAGATCTGTTACGAGTGCGGCTTTCAGAACGTGTCGTGGTTTTACACGGCGTTCCGCGCACAGTTCGGCATGACACCACTTGCGTACAGGCAACGTGCCGTTGCATCCAAACCGCGAGCGTAGACGAGCGGAAACCAATGCCGCAGACTCCCGCGGATAGGGGTCACCGTCGCCATAACGCGGGCGACGGCGACGCAAAACCATGAGCGCGAGCCGGAAGCGTGCCGATTCCCCCCAAACAGCCCCGCACCGCGGGGCGGGAAGAACGACTTACTTTTTCGTGCAAACGAAAAAGTAACAAAAAGATTGCCGGGGAGTAGCCCCGGACCCCCTAACGCCGCAAATGCCGACTGCGCGCGGAGCGCTCCGTCGGGAGATTTGCGGCGGTGCGAGCAATTGCCGCAGTGTCACCATTGGGAGAAAAATACAAAAAACCGAGCTCTGCGGCTCGGTTATGTTTTTATTACACAAACGGCGA
>JAZRVE010000066.1:0-4118 GCA_045598975.1 Eubacteriales bacterium | reverse complement strand
CGCCCTCTCCGACGCTCGTCAACGCCATCATCGGCTTTTCCGGGCTCCTGCCCACCGTACACGCCATCGAAAGCGGCAAAAAGATCGCCATCGCCAACAAGGAAACACTCGTCGCCGCGGGAGAACTCATCATGCCGCTGGCAAGAAAAAAAGGCGTGGACATCCTGCCCATCGACAGCGAGCACTGCGCCATCCATCAGGCGCTGTCCGGCAGTAAAAAAGAAGCCGTGAAGCGTCTCATCCTCACGGGAAGCGGCGGTCCCTTCTTCGGCCGGACGAAGGAACAGCTCGCCGCCGTCACGCCCGAGCAGGCGTTAAAGCACCCCAATTGGAGCATGGGCAAGGGCATTACGGTGTACAGCTCAACGCTCGTCAACAAGGGGCTCGAAATGATCGAAGCCATCCGGCTGTTCGACGTGCCGGAGGATCGGGTATCCATTCTCATCAACCGGCAGAGCATCGTCCATTCGCTCGTCGAATTTGTCGACGGCTCTCTGCTCGCCCAGCTCGCCACGCCCGATATGCGCTTGTGTATCGCCTACGCGCTGACCTATCCCGACAAAAAAGAAGGGCTGACCGCTCCGCTCGATCTTGCCAAGGTCGGCACGCTCACCTTTTTCGACGTGGACAACGAGACCTTCCCCTCGGTCGAGCTTGCCCGCCGCGCCGTGCGCACCGGCGGCATCGCTCCCTGCGTCTACAACGCCGCCAACGAGACCTGCGTCGATCTCTTCTTACAGCGCAAGATCGCGTATCCCGATATTTTCACCCTCATCGACGACGCCGTCACCCATTTCGGCAAGGGGAATGAGCCCCTCTCGCTCGACGCCGTCTGTGCCGCCGACAAAGCGGCACGCGATCACGTGAGCGCCCTCGCCGCCGCAAAACGCGGCTGACGCGTTCGCCGGAAAGGACTTTTTCCATGAAAACCAAGCTTTCCTCCGCGCTCCTGCTCCTACTTACCGCCTGCATCTGGGGCTTCGCCTTCGTTGCGCAGGTCGTCGGCGGCGAATCGGTCGGCACCTTCTGGTTCAACGGCATCCGCTTTCTCATCGGCGCCGCCTCCCTCCTGCCGCTCATTTTCCTGCTCGAACGCAAAAAGAACACCGATTCCCACTCCTTCCGCTCCGGCATGGTCTCGGGGCTCATCCTCTGCGCCGCCTCCAACTTTCAGCAGTGGGGCATCAACCTGACCGGCTCCTCCGGGCGTGCCGGCTTCATCACGGCGCTCTACACCGTGCTCGTCCCCTTTTTCGCCGCCGCCTTTTTCCGCAAGCGCACCGGGCGCAACGCCGTCATCGGCGCTCTGCTCGCGCTCATCGGGCTGTTTCTCATCCTTTCGGGCGGCATGGCTTCGACGGACACGCCGTTCTTTGCCGTCTCCCTCGCCTTTTCCCTCCGCGGCGGCATACCCTCCGGCGGAACGCTTGCCGTAGGGCTCGGGGACGTCGTGCTGTTTGCCTGCGCCATCCTGTTTTCCTTCCATATCCTGTATATTGACTCGCGCGGCTCCTCCATTCAGCCCATCCGCTTTTCCTGCACCCAGTTCTTCACCGCCGGGATCGTCAGCACCTTCCTTGCCCTCTTTACCGAGCCCATCTCCCACGCCGCCGTCTCCTCGGCGCTCATCCCGCTTCTGTACGGCGGGATCGCCTCGACCGGCATCGCCTACACCCTGCAAATCTTCGGTCAGCGGGGCGCGCACCCCACCGTCGCCGCCGTGCTGATGTCCACCGAATCCATGTTTGCCGCCATCGGCGGTGCCCTGCTCCTGCACGAGCGCCTCTCGGCCGAAGCCTATATCGGCTGTGCCGTCATTTTTGCCGGCATCATCCTCTCGCAGATCCCTTCCCGCCGCCGCAAGGCGTGACGCTTTTTCCGGTTTTTTCGGTTTTTTCGGTTTTTCGGCTTTTTCGCTTTTTTTGAAATTTTTACCGCGCCCCTTGTCCCGGACGCGGTATTATTGTATAATGTAGATATCGAATACGAAGGGAGCTTATTCTATGCGTTACCGTCAGGTCCATCTCGATTTCCACACCGGGGAAGCCGTCCCGGACGTCGGTGCGAAATTCGACAAGAAGCAGTTTCAGCAGGCGCTCATCGCCGGACACGTCGATTCCGTCACCCTTTTCTCCAAATGCCACCACGGCTGGTCGTATCACCCCACAAAGGCAAACGTCATGCACCCCTCTCTCTCGTTTGACCTGCTCGGTGCGCAGATCGAAGCCGCGCACGAGATCGGCGTCAAAACGCCCGTCTATCTGTCGGCGGGCTTCGACGAAAAGTACGCCCGCACCCATCAGAACGAGCTGGTGCGCAACCGCGATCAGTCCATCGTCGGGATGCCCAACTTCTCCGTCGCCGGCTACCACAAGCTCTGCCTCAACACGCCTTACCTCGACACGCTCCTCGAACAGATCAAAGAGGTACTGCGCAACTACGACGCCGACGGCATTTTCCTCGACATCATCTGCGTTCAGCCGTGTTACTGCCAATACTGCATGAACGAGCTCATCGCCGAGGGCAAAAGCCCCGACGACGCTTCCGCCGTCTATGCGCAGGCGGAGCGCGTCTACGCTTCCTACACCAAAAAAGTCCGCGAGGCGGTCGATTCCGTCCGTCCGGGACTGCCCGTCTTCCACAACGCGGGACATCTGACGCACGGACGGCGTGACATCGCCGCCGCCAACACCCATCTCGAACTCGAAAGCCTGCCGACCGGCGGCTGGGGCTACGATCACTTCCCGCTGTCCGCCGCTTACGCACGCACACTCGGCATGGACTTTCTCGGCATGACCGGAAAATTCCACAAATCGTGGGGCGAATTCGGCGGCTTCAAGCACCCCAACGCCTTACGCTACGAGGCATCTCTTTCCGTCGCGAACGGCGCCGGCTGTTCCATCGGCGATCAGCTCCACCCGAGCGGGGAAATGGACATGGCGACCTACACCCTCATCGGGGAAGCCTACGCCGAGCTCGAGAAAAAGGAGCCTTTCCTCAAAGGCGCCGTCTCCCGTGCCGACATCGCCGTGCTCAGCACCGAGGCGGTCGGCTGTTCCCGCGGCGCACCGCTTCCCGGCGGCGACGGGAGCAACACCGGCTGTGTCCGTATTCTTCTGGAAGGGCACTATCTCTTCAACTACGTCGACGAAAAAGAGGACCTCGGCAAGTATAAGGTCCTCATTCTGCCGGACGTCATCCCGGCGGACGCCGCCCTTACGAAAAAACTGCGCGACTTTGTTGCCCACGGCGGCAAAGTGCTTGCCAGCGGCACGAGCGCCGTCACGGAAAGCGGTGCCTTCGCCGTCGATCTCGGCTGTCTCCCGGCGGAAAAGAGCCCCTACGTCACCACCTACTGCCGTCCGCGCTTTGACATCCCCGCGCTGAAAAATTCCGCCTACGTCATGTTCTCGCAGACACACACCGTGAAGGATGTCACCGGCGAAATTCTCGCCGACTGCGAAAATCCGTATTTTAACCGTTCCGTCGAGCATTTCTGCTCGCATTTCCACACGCCCAACGATCCGACGAACCGCGTGCCCGGCATCGTCCGCGGCAAAGACGGCATTTACGTCGGCTGGGAGATCTTTAAGGACTACGCCGAGCAGGGCGGCATCACCGCCAAGCAGATCATCTGCCACTTGCTCGACTTACTGTTACCCGAGCCGTCGGTGAAAACGTCGCTTCCGGCGCAGGGCGTCGTCACGCTGACCGGGCAGGCGGAGGAAAACCGGCTGATGGTGCATCTGCTCTACGCGAGCCCCGTCAAGCGCGGTGCCGGCGTAGAGGTCATCGAGGACATCTTGCCGGTATACGATATCGAGGTCGCCGTCAGAGCGGAGACCTCGCCGAAAGAAGTGACGCTTGCGCCGCAGGGAGAGAAACTGCCGTTCCGTTATGAGGACGGATACGTCAGATTCGTCGTGCCGCGCTTGGAATGCCACCAGATGGTAGCGCTTGCGCTGTAATAAATATGTCCGCCGCCAACAGGCGGCGGACTCCGCTTCCCGAGCCGTAGGCTCGGGGGAAACGCCCCCCTTTTTTCTTTTGCAAGAAAAAATACATCGTTCTCCCCGCGCCGCATCGCGGCGCAGTATGGGTGCAGCGGCACGCTGCCC
>JAZRVE010000065.1:0-2614 GCA_045598975.1 Eubacteriales bacterium | reverse complement strand
GTCTCGGATCCCGAACGCTACGTTCGGGTGATGAAAGACTACAAAGCATTGACACCCGTAGCAGAAACTTACCGCGCGTTGGAAGACGCGAAACAACGCGTCCGCGACGCGGAACAGTTGCTGGAAGACGGGAACGATCCCGAACTGCACGCCTTAGCACTTGAAGAACAAAAAACGGCGCGCGAGGACGCGGAACGATTGGAAAAAGAACTGACGGTTTTGCTGATCCCCCGTGATCCGAACGACGAAAAGAACGTGATCGTGGAGATCCGTGCCGGAGCGGGCGGCGAAGAGGCGGCGTTGTTCGCGGCGGTGCTTTACCGGATGTACACCATGTACGCGGCAAATCTCGGCTACCGCGTGTCGATCCTCAATCAGAACCCGACCGAACTCGGCGGCTACCGCGGGATCGTGTTTCAGATCGAGGGGGACGGCGCGTATTCCCGTTTCAAATTTGAAAGCGGCGTTCATCGGGTGCAACGCGTTCCCGAAACCGAATCCCAAGGGCGGACCCAGACCTCGACCGCGACGGTCGCGGTCTTACCCGAAGTGGAAGAGGTCACGGTCGATCTCAATCCCGCCGATATTCTGTTTGAATCCTGCAAATCCACCGGTGCGGGCGGTCAGCACATCAACAAGACCGAAGCCGGGGTGCGTCTGACGCACAAGCCGACCGGCATCGTCGTGGAATGTCAGGAAGAACGAAGCCAGTTCAAAAACAAAGACAAAGCCATGAAGATGCTCAAAACCAAGCTTCTCGAAAGCGAACGCGAAAAACAGCAGTCCGCCATCGCCTCCGAACGCCGCAGTCAGGTCGGCACCGGCGACAGAAGTGAACGCATCCGCACCTACAACTTCCCACAGAGCCGTCTGACCGATCACCGCATCGGGCTGACGCTCTATTCGCTCGAAAGCATCATGGACGGCCAGCTCGACGAGGTCATCGACGCCCTCATCACCGCCGACCATGCCGAAAAACTGCAAAACTCCCAATTCTGACAACAGACATCCGACATCTGACAACAAGGAAGCCTTCCGATCATGCCGAAAAAGACAAAAATCTTCACCGTCAGCCGCTCGGCTGACACGCCGTCCGACACCGAGGCACTCACGTATGCCGCCGACGTTATCCGCGGCGGCGGGCTTGTCGTGTTCCCCACCGAAACGGTCTACGGGCTGGGGGCAAACGCCCTCGACGACACAGCCGCCGCCTCCATCTACGCCGCCAAGGGGCGTCCGTCGAACAATCCGCTCATCGTGCATCTGTCGGACAAAGCCGACATCCCGCTATACTGTGAAACCGCCGGCATTGACGGCTGCGAAGCCGCCGTTTCCCTTATGCCGGCGCCCTTTACGGTCATTCTGCCGGCAAAGCCCGTCATTCCCAAGACCGTCACGGGCGGGCTTTCCACCGTTGCCGTGCGTGTGCCGACCCCCCTTATCGCCCGCCGTCTCATTGCCCTTTCCGGGGTGCCGATCGCCGCACCGTCCGCCAATCTTTCCGGCAAGCCGAGTCCCACCTGCGTCCGCCACGTCCTCGAAGACATGGACGGTCGCGCCGACGTCATCCTCGACGGCGGCGACTGCGACGTCGGGGTGGAATCGACCATTCTGACGCTATGTGCGGAAAAGCCGACGCTCTTACGTCCCGGCGGCGTCACGTATGAAATGCTGTGCGAAAAGCTTGGCGACGTTGCCGTTTCGGACGCCGTCCTGAACGCCCTCAAACCGGGTGAAACGGTGCTCTCCCCCGGCATGATGTACAAGCACTACGCGCCCGACAAGCCGGTCATCCTGTTAAAAGGCGGAAGAGAAGCCTGTCTGCGCTATCTGCAAAAAAAAATAACCGCCGAGCGCTGTGCCGTCATCGGTTACACCGAGGATGCCGACGCGCTTTCCGGCTGCCCCGTTTTATGTGCGGGGACGCGTTCGGACAACGCCGCCTATGCCGCGCGGCTGTTCGCCATGTTACGCGACACCGATCCGCTCGACGCCGACGTTGTTTACGCCATGCTTCCCGCCGACACGAGCGGCATTTCGCTCGCCATCTACAACCGGCTCCTGCGGGCCTCCGGCTTTCACGTCGTGACACTTGAATGATTACTGTATAAATGACGCACCTACTTTTTTCTCGCAAGAGAAGAAAAGAACCTCCTTTTTTCTCACAAGAGAAGAAAAGAACCTCCTTTTTTCTCACAAGAGAAAAAAGGAGGGCAAAAAAGATTGCCGGGGAGCAGCCCCGGACCCCTTTCTCCGCAAAACGGAAAAACGTTTTGCGGGGGTGCAAGGCGGTATCACGGCGGCTCCGACCAAGATTTGCAGATCCCCCACCCCGTGCGGCACGGTTATTTTACATAGCGCAAACGGCGGCGTAGTGCCGGATATTGATGATATGTACAAAGGGATGGGCTATACAAGATGTTATTCTATCCGGCTTTGCGGCTCTATCCGGCGCGGGCGGGTTTGGCAAAAATTTTCGGGAACTCTGCGCGCGGAAGCGTGCCGCTTCACCCAATCCGCGAGCATACGCAAGCAAAAACAACCGCCGCAGAGTCCCGCGGTCAGGGGTCGCGCCCACCAAAACGACGGCGGGCGCGACGAAAAGAGGCACAAA
>JAZRVE010000064.1:0-5841 GCA_045598975.1 Eubacteriales bacterium | reverse complement strand
GCTGCACCCCTATTACGCCGCAAGCGGCGCGGGAAGGACGTTCAACTTTTTCGTGTTGACGAAAAAGTTGCAAAAAGGCAACTTGGGGGCTCGCCCCCAAGTCCCCCGACGCCGCAAAACGGAAAACGTTTTGCGACGGTGCGAGGCGTTATCACGGCGGCTCCGACAACGATTCGCACAAACCCCAAACCGTGCGGCACGGATGTTTTACATAGCACAAACGGCGGCGTAGTGCCGGATACTCATGATATGTACAAGGAGAAGGGCTACCTGAGATGTTATTCTATCCAACTCTCTGCCTCTCTCTGTCGCGCCCGCCGGTGTTTGGCGGGCGTGACCCCTATCCGCGGGATACTGCGACAGTTGTTTTCGCTCGTCCGCGCTCGCGGTTTGGGTGCAGCGCCACGCTGCCGCCGCCGTTTGCACAATAAAAACATAACCGAGCCGCAAGGCTCGGTTTTTTATATAGTATGGGCGGTGACACGGCACCGATCGTTCGCACCGTCGCAAAGATGCGGCGCATGCCGCCTTTGCGACGATGGGGTCTCGGGGCATGCCCCGAGCGGTCTTTTTGCAACTTTTTCGTCCGCACGAAAAATTTGAGCGTTTCCGCGCGCCGCATCGCGGCGCGGCAACAAATCCTGTTAATATGCCTTGCCCCAATATACCAGTTTTTTGGCAGGCTTCCCACAGCAGACACATTTGTCGGACAGCGTCTCCTGCTCAAACGGAATGCACCGCGAGCCGACGCCCGTTTCTTCCTTGACCTTGTCCTCGCACGCTTCCTCGCCGCACCACATGGCTCTCACGAAACCGTCGCCCTTCTCGGCAAGCACCTTCTTGATCTCGTCGAGAGAGGTGCAGTCGTAGGTGTGGTTTTTGCGGTTTTCAAGCGCGATGGCATAAAGCCCCGTCCGCACGTCTTCCAACTTGTCCGCAACGGCCTTTGTAAATCCGTCAAGCGTCTCGTCGAGCGCGACGTCGGTTTTTTCGCGGTTGTGGCGCGTCACAACGACGCACTTGCCGCTTTCGATGTCCTTCGGACCGATCTCCACACGCACCGGGACACCCTTCATTTCGTATTCGGCGAACTTCCAGCCGGGGCTGTTGTCGCTGTCGTCGAGCTTGACGCGGATGCCGGCGGCTTTGAGCTTTTCGTACAGCACGGCGGCTTTTTCGAGCACGCCCTCCTTGTGCTGGGCGATGGGGACGATGACCACCTGAATGGGCGCGACGGCGGGCGGCAGAACGAGCCCGTTGTCATCGCCGTGCGTCATGATGATGGCGCCGATGAGGCGGGTGGTGGTGCCCCAAGAGGTCTGATGCGGGTAAACGTCGGCGTTGTCCTTGGACTTGTAGGTGATGTCGAACGCCTTGGCAAATCCGTTGCCTAAATAGTGCGAGGTGCCTGCCTGCAAAGCCTTGCCGTCGTGCATGAGCGCTTCGATGGCGTAGGTGTCTTCGGCACCGGCGAACTTGTCGGACGGCGTTTTGGGCCCCTTGATGACCGGCATGGCGAGATCGTGCTCGCAGACGTCGGCGTAGATGTCAAGCATCTGCATGGTCTCGGCACGGGCTTCCTCTTCGGAGGCGTGCATGGTGTGCCCTTCCTGCCAGAGAAATTCACGGGTGCGGAGAAACGGACGCGTGGTCTTTTCCCAGCGCACGACACTGCACCACTGGTTGTACAGCACCGGCAGATCACGGTAGGAGGTGATGACCTTCTTGAAATGCTCGCAGAACAGCGTTTCGGAGGTCGGACGGACGCAGAGACGCTCGGGCAGTTCCTCGTCGCCGCCGTGCGTTACCCACGCCACCTCCGGCGCGAAGCCTTCGACGTGATCCTTTTCTTTTGTGAGCAGGCTTTCGGGGATAAAGAGCGGCATGTAGACGTTTTCATGCCCCGTTGCTTTGAAGCGGGTGTCCATGAGGTTCTGGATGTTTTCCCAGGTAGCGTAGCCGTAGGGACGGATGATCATGCATCCCTTGACGCTGGAATAATCGGCGAGGTCTGCGTTTTTGACGATGTCGGTGTACCATTTGGCAAAATCCACGTCGCGGGACGTGATCTGTTCCACCATTTTCTTGTTGTCGTTTGCCATGGTTGTCATTCCTTTCCGTATGTTATAGGTTCATGAGCGACCGGAACTGTGCCCCGTAAGAGGCGATCTTTCCGGACGTCTCGTCCGCATTCTTTCCTGACGTGAGGAAATAAAGCTTGATCTTGGGCTCGGTGCCGGAGGGGCGCACGACGATGCTGTCGCCGTTTTCGAGGGTGTAGAACAGCACGTTGGAGGTGGGAAGCCCGGTCGGGAGCGTTTTGCCGGAGGCGTCGGTGATAAGTCCGGTTTCGTAGTCGGCGACCGATGCCACGGCAAATCCGGCAACGGTCTTCGGCGCGTTCCGGCGCAGAGCCTCCATGGTGTTCTTCATCTTTTCCAGCCCGTCGAGTCCCGGCATGACGACGTTGGTGATGCCTTCCTCGTAGAAGCCGTATTTCTTGTAGATGCCGAGCAGAACGTCGTATAAGCTCTTGCCGCGGGCGGCGTAGTAGGCCGCCATTTCGGTGATGAGAAGCGACGAGCAGACGGCGTCCTTGTCACGGGCATAGGTGCCGGACAGATAGCCGTAGCTTTCCTCGAAGCCGAAAATATAGGTGTGCTCGTGGGAGGTCTCCCATTCCTTGATCTTTTCGCCGATGAATTTGAAGCCGGTCAGCACGTTGACGGGGGTGACGCCGTTCTGCACGCAGATGCGGTCGGCAAGCTTGGTGCTGACGATGGACTTGACGGCGGCGGCGTTGGCGGGCAGACGGTTTTCCGCACGGCGTGCCTCGATGATATACGAAAGCAACATGACGCCGATCTGATTGCCGGTCAGCGGCACGAATTCGTTTTCGTGGGTGCGCACGATGACGCCCGTGCGGTCGGCGTCGGGATCGGTGCCGATGAGCAGATCGCAGTTTTCGGCTTTTGCGATCTCGATGGCGAGGGCAAAGCCCGCCTTGTCTTCCGGATTGGGGCTCTTGACGGTCGGGAAATTACCGTCCGGCACCATCTGTTCGGGCACGCAGAACAGATGCTTGATGCCGGCGCGCCTGAGAACCTCCGGTACAAGGATGCGTCCCGTTCCGTGGAAAGGCGTGTAGACCACACGGAAGGTGTCCGCCACGTCGGCGATGGCGTTTTTGCGGATACGCTCCTTCAATACGACGTCGAGATAGGCTTCGTCGAGGTCTTTTCCGATGACCGTGATGAGCCCGGCACCGACGGCTTTGTCATAGTCCATGATTTTGGCGCCGGTCAGCACGTCTACTTTTCCGATCTCGTCGGACACGGTCTGTGCCTGCTCGGGAGAGAGCTGGGCGCCGTCCTCCCAGTATGCCTTGTAACCGTTGTAGATCTTGGGGTTGTGGGAGGCGGTGATGTTGATGCCGGCGATGGCGCCGAGATGGCGCAGAGAGAAGGACAGCTCCGGTGTCGGTCGCGGGGCGTCAAAGAGGTAAGCGCGGATGCCGTTGCCGGCGAGGACGCAGGCGCTGATGCGCGCAAATTCCTCCGAAAGGATGCGGGTGTCGCAGACGATGACGACACCGCGGTCTTTGCCGCCGTTTTTGAGAACGAGCCCGGCAAGGCCCTGCGTCGCCTGTGCGACGGTGTAGACGTTCATGCCGTTGATGCCGGCACGGATGACGCCGCGAAGCCCGGCAGTCCCGAAGGCAAGCGGCAGACTGAAACGCTCTTTTATCTCGTTTTCGTCACCGCTTATGGCGGCAAGCTCGGCTTTGAGAGCGGCGTCGAGCTCCGGGAACGCCAGCCACTTTTCATATTGTGTCCGATGATCGGTCATGGGGATTCTCCTTTATTTAAGCTTTGATGGTCATTTGTTTGCGTATTTGAGCTGTAAGAGGGCTTTGGAAAGCTGGTCGGGGCAGGAGGTGCTTTTGAAGCCGCACCGGATGCCGGAAAGCTTCCCGATGGCGTCGTCGACCTTCATGCCCTTTACCAGAGCGGCAACGCCCTGCGTGTTGCCGGAACAGCCGCCGAGAAAGCGCACGTCGCGGATGATGCCGTCTTCTTCCTCTACCGTGATCTCCTGCGAGCAGACGCCCTGCGGTTTGTATACGATTCTCATATGATTCGCTCCTTGTTTTGATGATGATATAGTATTGCCGGAAAACCGGGAAAATACAGATTTTACGAAAGCATTTCGAGCCTTGCCTGATACCACCGGAGCACTTCTTCAAGCGGGAAGCGTTCACCGGCGGGGATCTCCGTACCGGCACTGCGGGAACTGCTGATATATTCCTTGTCAAGTTGAGCGTCGGCTTTCTTTAATGCGTTGCCGACGGAATTGAGCGATAAGATGCCGTTCGCGAGATCGTCGTGCGTTTTCCGGACGGCGGAGGGGTACGACTGCTCGACGGTCTGCCACAGCGGCGCCGTCACGCCCGTGAGGGATGCCGTTACGGAAACGTCGGACGGCAGAAGCGCTTCGGTGTCGGAAGAAACGCCGAGACAGTTTTCGGGATAGTCGGGGAGCGGATACCAGACGTCACCGTCGGGCGAGACGAGCAGGAGATGATCGGACAGCCCCGCGGAAAAGCCGATCGCACGGCAGAAACAGAAGTAGCGGATAAAGGCGTCGGGAAGGTCGTCCGCGATGCTTTCGAGGTAAGCCGAACACTTTTCGGCGGCGTTTTCCCCGTAGACGGAAAGCAGGTTTTCCCCGTCCGACGAAACGGCGTACCGGATGGTGTCGTTACGCGCGGCAAAGTCGGCGAGCGTCGGTGCCAGAACACGGGATTCCATGTACCGGATGGTCTGATAGTAGAGCACCCGCGTGCCGAAATACGGCGTGCCGTCGGCAAGATGCAGGCAGTCTGCCCAGACCGCGTCGCCCGATTCGGCGACGGTTTCCTCAAACAGACGGCAGACGGCTTCGGCGCGGATATGCAGATAATCGACGTGGTCGATGAGCAGCCGTATTTCCGACGCCTGACCGACGCCCTCGAAAACGGGCATGGCGGCGGGATTCTCTGCGTCCTCCGGCGGCGTGACCACGATGGCGTAATCATGCAGAGAAGCGTTTTGGGGCGGCAGATAGCGGATGCGCCCGAGGGATTCCGACTTGTCGGATTCGGTGACGAAGGAGAAGGAAACGCCGACGGAATTGACGAGGCTGACGCCGGAGGCGTCGCCTTTCAGATAGAAACGCGGCAGAACGGTCGTACACTCGACGGGACGGAACTGCTTGGCGCCGCAGACGGTGCAGACGGAAATCTCCGATCCTCCATAAATGGCGGTCGCGTCCTCATACGGAAGAAATTCAGAGAAAATGTGCCCGACGGGCGGATAGGTCTCCGTGATCTCGATATCTCCGCAGTGGGAACAGATGCGGTAGGAATACCCCTCCTGCGTGCAGGTGGGGGCGACGCGGAACGTTTCGCCGTAGCAATGGGTGGTGGTGAGGCGGATGAGCGCGACGATGCCTAAAACAAGCAGGATGATGACCGTGACGGCAATGACGGAGAGGAGGATCAGGGCATTTCTTCTTTTGTTTCTTCTTTTATTTTTTCTTTCCACGGTATCAGGACACCTCCCGAAAAACGGTCAAAAATCAGCAAAACTTAACTTATCTTATAGTATACCGCAGAATTATCCGTTTGTAAAGAGAAAAATGCAAAAAAACTCCGTCGCGTTCTGCGTTGTCAATTGATATGAGCCATTTAGGAGGAAAAAATAAAAGATATGGCATTATTCGCGATTGGAAGCCTTTGAAACGAAGCCGTAGGCGGAGTGAAGAAGGCTTCCAATCGCGGCGCGGCGTCAGGCGGAGAGC
>JAZRVE010000063.1:0-13538 GCA_045598975.1 Eubacteriales bacterium | reverse complement strand
CAAGTGTCATGTGTTTGTTTCGTTTTTCATTTTTCATTGTCTGGAAACCTCCTTTTCCCAGACTAAATTCTAACACAATTCTTTTCCCACACTAAATTCCACTTCAAATTCCACTGGGGAATTTACTTTGGGAATTCACGCGCAGAAGGAGAGAGCCACAAAAATCACAAAACCCCTTGCAAAAGGGGAAAACTTGATGTATAATGGGATAGATAAACTCAATATTATTGAAGTGTGAGGATACGATCATGATCAAAACCTCCGTCAGCAGTTACAGCTTCCACGAACAGCGCGACGAGAATCATCTCGGCACCCTCGGCGTCATCGAAAAAGCCGCCGAAATGGGCTTCGACGGCATCGAGTTCGTCGAGGACGAATACACCAACCCCGAAAAAGCACATCTCATCAAAGAAAAATGCGACGAAGCCGGCATCACGCCGGTCGCGTTCTGCGTTGCCGCCAACTTCAGCTCCGCCGACAAAGACTGCCGGCGCTCCGAAACAGAGCGCATCAAGAAACTCGTCGACGTGGCAAAGCTCATGGGCGTATCGCTTCTGCGCCATGACGTGGCCTGGAACGCTCTGCCGCGGGAAAACGGCGTCGGCTACGACGCGGCACTGCCGTATCTCGCCGAATGCACCCGTGAGATCGCGGACTACGCCGAGTCGCTCGGCATCCGCACCATGACCGAAAACCACGGCTTCTTCTCGCAGGACGCCCGCCGCGTGGAAAAACTGCTTAACGCCGTCGGTCACACCAATTTCGGCGCACTCGTCGACATCGGCAATTTCATGTGTGCCGACGAAGAGCCGACCGAGAGCGTCGGACTGCTTGCACCGTACGCTTTCCACGTCCACTGCAAGGATTTTTACTTAAAGCCGGGCGACACGACAAACCCCGGTGAAGGCTGGTTCGAGACACGCGCCGGAAACTTCTTGCGCGGCTGCTGCCTCGGTTTCGGAAACGCGCATTCCGCACAGAGCATCCATCTGCTCAAAAAAGCCGGCTACGACGGCTATATGACGGTGGAATACGAGGGCGGCGAGGACGTCTTCTGGGGCATCCGCGTCAGCCTCGACAACTTAAAGCGCTTTATCGCCAACGGCTGAAAAGCGCAAAATCTCAAATTCGAACGACAAGGAGATGACGGACATGATCCAACAGGTTTTTGACTTTTTCAGCGGTATGGGACAGGAGATCGCGCTGTTTTTCGTGTCCGTCATTCCCTTTATCGAACTGCGCGGTGCCATCCCATTCGGCATCGGCATTCTGGGGATGCCATGGTATAAGGTGTTTCTCATCTCGTTTTTGTCCAACTGCCTGCCCATCCCGTTTTTGGTACTGCTGACGAGAAAAATTTTCAAGGCGCTCAAAAAGATTTCGTGGCTGAAAAACTTCGTGGAAAAGATCGAAGCCAGAATGATGAAAAAATCCAAGCAGGTGACCAAATATAAGGTCATCGGGCTGTTTCTGTTCGTCGCCGTCCCGCTTCCCGGAACGGGTGCCTACTCCGGCTCCGTCATCGCGGCGCTCCTCGATATGCGTCTCAAAAAGGCGATCCCCTCCATCGTGGCGGGCGTATTCGTCGCGGGTGTGCTCATCACGCTCATCACGGTCTTCGGCGTACATATCCTCGCGCTGTGATCGGATTTTCGGGAAAGGAGCCCTCTGCTTTTATGGATATTTCGGAAAAACGGCAAAAGCGCCGGGCTTTTCTCTTAACGGCGCGGCTGACCGCCCTGCTGCTGCTCACAGACGCCCTCTCTTTCGGGCTGCAATATCTGTTTTCGTATCTGCACCCGCTCGTTTTTCCGCTCATCGTCAAGGCCTACGCGTCTCTCACCGGCGTTTCGGGAGCGGTCGCCTATTCCCTGCTGTATCCGCTTTTGCAGAGCCCGCTCTTCTCTTACGTTTTTTCCGTTCTGATCACGGTGTTCTGCTTCTTTCTGCCCTTCCGCGCATTCGCGCCCTCGTTTGCAGACTCAGGTACGGACGAGCCGCTCATCTCCCTTGACGGTCATCTGTCTGCCGGGAAGCTCCTTGCGGCGGTTTTCGCCTGCTTTTCCCTCGCGTCTCTCGCCGGGCAGGTCGCGTCGATCCTCTGTGACGATCTTTCTTTCTTCATGCTCCCGTTTGACGGCGAGCTACTACTGGGCATCCCCGACGAGTCGGGGCTCTATCCGAGCTTTGCCGACACCTTCGGCTACTTTTTAAGCGTCTGCGTCCTGCCGCCGCTTGCCGAGGAATTTGTCTTCCGCGGCGTCATTTTCGGCTCTCTGCGGCGTTTCGGTCTTTCGTACGCCGCCTTTGCGTCGGCGCTTCTGTTCGGGCTCGCGCACGGCTCGTTCGCCTCTTTTGTCTATGCCGGCGTGCTCGGGCTGGGACTTGCCGTCCTATATGAAAAGACCGGCACCCTTTGGGCGTGCGTCGGCGTGCATTTTCTCAACAATACCCTGCTGTTCGTCGAGTATGATCTGCTCCCGTCCTACCTGTCTGAACAGGCGTACGCTTTTGTCAAGGCGTTCATCGGCGTCGCCGCCGTCGTTCTCGCACTGCTCTGCCTTGCTCTCATCATCCGCAGCGACAGGCGGGAAGCCGCCGCGGTCCGTGACGGAGGTGACGGGTGTGACGACGAAGCCGTCGTGCCGTTTTCCGCCATACTGTCGCCGCTGTTTTTGCTGTACGTACTGTGGTTTCTGTACATCGCCTTTTTCCGGCAGTACCTGTTCACGATGATACCTTAACGGAGGAAAAACAAGGATGCCTTCACCCGAATCTTTCATGAAACACGCTCTGCGGCGTGCCGAGACCGCCGCCAGACACGGCGAAACACCGGTCGGCGCCGTCATCGTCCGCGACGGCAAGATCATTGCCGGCGGGCGCAACAAACGGGAAGGCGCCAAAAACGCGCTCCGTCACGCCGAACTCGACGCCATCGACGCGGCATGCCGCAAGCTCGGCGGCTGGCGGCTCATCGGATGCGATCTGTACGTCACGCTCGAACCGTGCCCCATGTGCGCCGGCGCCATCATCCTGTCGCGCATCGAACACGTCTATTTCGGCACCTACGATAAAAAAGCAGGCTCCTTCGGCAGCCTTGCGGATTTCAACACCTTCGGCTACAATCACAAACCGGAAGTGACCGGCGGCGTGCTCGAAGAGGAATGCGCCGCGCTTCTTTCCGGCTTTTTCAAAGACCTGCGCCGCAGGAAAGCCCTTTCACGATCACCGAAAACGGAGGAGGAACCCCATGAAACCGTTTTTTAAGCACTATGCCTACGCCATCCCGGTAAGCGTTCTCGCCCTCGCGGCAGGCGCCTTCCGCACCCATCAGATCTTCCGGTGCATCGAGCCCGACACCGGGCTGTACCGTCATGCGGCGGACAACGATATCTTTGCCGGTATGGTTATCGCCATGACGCTCATTATCCTCGGCTTTTATCTCATCGCCCGCAAAGAAACGCCCGCACGCCCGCTTGCTTTCAACCTCCCCGTGCGCATCTTTGCTCTCGCCGCTTCGCTGTTTTTCTTCGGACAGATCGCACTTCTGTTTAACGCGGGCAAGCCGGGCGTCCTCTTCACCGTCGAAATTTTGCTGTGTCTGCCCGCTGCCGTCAGCTTTTTCCTGCTGTTTCTCCACAGCGGCAAGAACGCCGACGAAACGCCCGTGCAGTCCGTTCTGCCGTTATGCCCGGTATTTGCCGCGGCACTGCGCATCATCCGCATCTTCATCGACACCGATCATCCCATCAACGCCTCCGAGCGATCGTATCATTTGGTGGCGCTCGTGGTACTGCTGTTGTTCCTGCTTACGGAATCGCGCTTTTTCATTCCGTCCTATCCGTCGGAGGAAGCTTCCGAAAAAGCCGCACGGCGCACTGCCGCGTACCGGCTCGCCTGCCTCGGGAGCGCCGTCGTGACGGTGATGTTCCTACTGCCGCACCTCATCGGCTGTGCGTACGGGCTGTATCCGTGGACGGACGCCGTGAGCTATGCGGCGGAAGCACTGGTCGGCGGCTATGCGCTGTGTCGGCTGTGTGCGGCGGAATAAGGGATCATATCCATGAAAAAAACACCCTCACGGGTGTTTTTTTATTATATCAGGTGCCGCTTATCGAGCAGATGCATCAGCACCGTTGCCAGCACGGCGCCGCCGAGTGCCTGAACTACATTGGCGGGCAATTCCGCCGCCGCTCCGGCACCGTAGGACAGAAAGACGCTCTCGTACAGAAAATAGCCGCCGATCATGAGCGCCTCCGCCGCAAGCGACGCGGCAAACCGCCGCACACCCGGCGTAAGCTTTTCCGTCAGCCGGTACACGCCCACGGCGCACACCGCCATGAGCCCCTTGATGACAAAACTGCCCGGCAGAAACGCGGGGAATCCCGACAGAAGATCGGCAAGCGCCGAGCCGACCGCCGCCGCGGCAAACCCGTACGGCGCGCCGAGCAAAAAGCCCGCCGTCAGCACCGCCGCATCGCCGGCACTTATGTAGCCGACCGCCGTCGGCACCTTGAAAAACAGCGTCGTGCAGGTGACAAGCGCCGCAAGCAAAGCCGCTTGGACCGGCTTGCGGAACGGGGAGTTTTGCTTCATGTTCCGCGCTTCCTTTCGCTCATTTCCCTTGCGCTATGCTTTTTTCGACAGATATTCGTCGATGGCGAGCGCCGCCTTTTTGCCGGCTCCCATGGCGAGAATGACCGTCGCCGCGCCCGTCACGGCGTCGCCGCCGGCGTAAACGCCCTCGCGTGAGGTCTTCCCCGTCTCGTCGTCCGCCACGATGCCGCCCCAGGTCTGCGTTTCAAGCCCGTCCGTCGTCGCCTTGATGAGGGGATTCGGCGATGTGCCGAGCGCCATGATCATGCAGTCCACGTCAAGCGTGAAAGCGCTGTCCTTCTTTTCCACCGGGCGGCGTCTGCCGGAGGCATCCGGCTCTCCGAGCTCCATTTCCACGCAGGAAAGCGACTTGACACAGCCGTTTTCGTCGCCGTTTACCGCGGTCGGATTACAGAGGAAGCGGAAAACGATGCCCTCTTCCTCGGCGTGCTCCACTTCTTCCTTACGGGCGGGCAGCTCGTCCCGTCCGCGGCGGTACACCACCGTGACCTCCGCACCGAGCCGCTTGGCACAGCGGGCGGCGTCCATGGCGACGTTGCCTCCGCCCACCACGGCGACACGCGCCGGGCGCTGTACCGGGGTGTCGGAATCCTCACGGTAAGCCTTCATGAGATTGATGCGCGTCAGAAACTCGTTCGCCGAGCAGACGCCCTTTAAGTTTTCGCCCGGGATGCCCATGAAACGGGGCAGTCCCGCACCCGAGCCGATAAAGACGGCCTCAAAGCCGTATTCGTTCAGCAATTCGTCCACCGTCAGCGTGCGCCCGATGACGACGTTGGTCTCGATAGTGACACCCATCTGCCGCAGTCCGTCGATCTCGTGCGCGACGATCTCCTTGGGAAGCCGGAACTGCGGGATGCCGTAGACAAGCACGCCGCCCGGCACGTGAAGCGCCTCGAACACCGTCACCGCATAGCCGAGCTTTGCCAGCGTCCCCGCGCAGGTCAGTCCCGAAGGGCCCGAGCCCACCACGGCGACCTTATGTCCGTTGGAAGCCGGTTTTTCCGGCGTCCCGTTCGTGCCCGCGTTGTGAAAGTCCGCCGCGAAGCGCTCCAAACGCCCGATGGCGACCGGCTCGCCCTTGACACCGCGCACGCATTTTCCCTCGCACTGTGTCTCCTGCGGGCAGACTCTGCCGCAGACGGCGGGCAGAGCCGTCGATTCCGAAAGGATCCGATAGGCGTTGTCGAAATTGCCGAGGGCGATCTGTTCGATGAACGCCGGGATGCGGATGCCGACGGGACAGCCGCCGACGCATAACGGGTTTTTGCAGTTGAGACAGCGGCTCGCTTCTTCCATCGCCTGTTCGGGCGTATAGCCGAGCGCCACCTCGTCGAAATTATGATTGCGCACAGTCGGCTCCTGCACCGGCATGGGCGTCTTGGTCTGTGACAGATTGGGCATGATCTTTTTCCTTTCCCGCCGACGGCGCTTATGCCTTGTCGGCAAACAGCCGGCACGTCTCTTCGTGCTTCTTTCTCTCGAACGGCTTGTACAGCGTGCCGCGTGCCAAAGCTTCGTCGAAATCCACCTCGTGTCCGTCGAAGTCCGGACCGTCCACGCAGGCAAATTTCGTTTTCCCGCCGACCGTCAGCCGGCATCCGCCGCACATACCCGTGCCCTCGCTCATGAAGGGATTCATGGGGAACAACGTTCTGACGCCGTAGGTCTTGGTCAAGAGGCAGACGAATTTCATCATGACGAGCGGACCGATGGCGATGACCTCGTCATACGTTTCCCCGCCGTCAAGCAGTTCTTTGAGCGCATCGGTGACAAGCCCCTTTTTTCCGCAGCTTCCGTCGTCGCTCATGAGAACATACTTTTCGCAGACCGCCTCAAATTCGTTTTGCAGGATGACGAGATCCTTCGAGCGGAAGCCCACGATGCCGTGCACGGTACAGCCGTGTGCGGCAAGCGCCTTGGCAACGGGATAGGCGATGGCACAGCCGACGCCGCCGCCGATGACGGCGACCTTTTTTAGGTTTTCCGTCTGCGTCGCATTGCCGAGCGGACCGACGAAATCGTGCAAGGCTTCGCCGACCGCCATATGCGCGAGTTTTTCGGTCGTCGCGCCCACCACCTGAAAGATGACGGTGACACTGCCGCGCACGGCGTCGTAATCGGCGATAGTCAGCGGGATGCGTTCGCCGTTTTCGTCGGTGCGCAGGATGATGAACTGCCCCGGTTTTGCCTTGGCGGCGACGAGCGGTGCATGGACGTCCATGCGCACGACGGTGGGATTGAGAAATTCCTTTGTGAGAATCGGATACATATACGCGCCTCTTTCTGCGGAAATGTGAAGACAATTATCGGTTGATAATTCAATATTATACGCCGCCGTGCGCTGTTTGTCAACCGTTTCGGCTCACTTTCCGCCGGTTTCTCACAAAAACACGCTCCGGGCAAAGCACACGATCTTGTCGGCGAGATCCGCCCGGTAGATGACACTGCCCGCGTTCAGACTGCTCACCGTCACCATGCCCGCCGACGCCGAAGCGTGCACGTACTCCCCGTCGCCGATGTACAGCGCCATATGCCCTCTGAAATAAATGAGATCGCCGGCGAGCAGATCCTCTTTCCGTATCTCCGAGACGTAGCGCTTGTCTGCCGCCGCGTCCCGCCACAACGGCAGTCCGTTCAGACGGTACGCCATGAAGCACAGTCCCGAACAGTCGATGCCCGCCGTCTCCTTGCCGCCGAAACGGTAGGGCGTACCGAGATAGGACAGCGCGTCGTCGCACAGTTTCCGGCGGAAGACGTCGCGCTCTTTTTCCGGCACCGGCGTCTGCCGCATGGCAAACGGCGAAAGCGCCTGCGTCGGCACGAACAGCTCCCGTCCCGCAAAACGTACGGGAGAAAATCGCTCCCGTGCAAGGTGCTTATGCGCGGCGTACACCACGCATCCCCGGGAAAGGGACGTAAGCGGTCGGCGGCGGAAGCGGCGGTCGGGAAGAAGATCGCAGAAGGGAGCCTTTACGATAAAGGGGAACAGCCCCACCGGCTCCTCCGTCCGCAGATATTTGCCGTTCAGAAAACCGCAGTAGCCGTAATCCGTTTCACAGCGCACGAAGGGCGTGTCGGCAGACGGCGACAGTACCGTGACGACGGTGCCGTACAGGAGCTGATCGCTGACGGGAGAAAGCGCCGAGGGTTCGGCGTGCAGAAAGACGGACGGTCTGTCGATGAGAAAGCGTTTGAGGGACATGATAAGACTCCTTTTGACGGCGGAAAAGCCGTTTTTTTTACTGTATGCAAAAAATACGGCAAAAAGACGTCCGGGGTGCTTGAAAAATATAAAAAAACGTGCTATAATGATATGATTTATAAATTAGGACAGGAGTGTCCGGCATGGAAAAACAGAATCCTTTCAACGCCAAAGTGTTCGCCATACTGCTCGAAAAGGCAAAGGGCGACCGCACCACCAAGCAGTTTGCCGCCGACTGCGGCATCAGCTACGTTCAGCTCCACAAGCTGGAAATGGGCAGACAGACCGGCGCACCGGGACTTCCGCTCATGAAAAAACTCGCCAACAACAGCGTCGGCGGCATCGAGCTTGCCGATTTCCTGCTTGCGGCGGGTACGCGGGAAAAGCCGGCTCCCGTCAAAAAAGAAAAACGCAGAAAATCGGTCAACGTGCAGGAGATGTTCGAGAATCTCTCGGCAAGCCAGCAAAAGACCGTCTACGATTTTCTCGACTATCTTCTCACCTACAAACACTGACACCGTCGGTTTTTCCGACAGAAACGGAGACCTTTCAGTATGTATCAGAAACCCAAAGGCACGCTCGACATTCTCCCGAAGGAGACAGCCGTCTGGCAGTTCATGGAAGGCGTCATCCGCGACGCCGCAAAAAACGCGGGCTTCCGCGAGATCCGTCTGCCCACCTTTGAAGTGTCCGGCGTTTACCGCCGCGGTGTCGGCACCACCACCGACATCGTCCAGAAGGAAATGTTCACCCTTGCTTCCAAGACAGATGCCGATAAAGAAGAGCTCTGCTTACGCCCCGAGGGAACGGCGGGCGTGGTGCGCAGTCTCGTGGAAAACGGACTGTACAACGAAGCCATGCCGCTCAAACTCTATTACATCGGTCCCTTCTTCCGCTACGAAAAGCCGCAGGCGGGCAGAAGCCGCGAGTTTTATCAGTTCGGCGTGGAAATGTTCGGCGCCGACAGCGCTTACGCCGACGCGACGGTCATTTCGCTCGCCGCAGACGTGCTCGCAAAGATCGGCGTTCCCACCTCTCTTCACATCAATTCCATCGGTTGTCCCGCCTGCCGCCCGCTCTACCGCAAGGCGCTCGTGGACTATTTTGAGAGCCGTAAGGACGAGCTCTGCCCCACCTGCAAAGAGCGCCTCGCTTCCAATCCTCTCCGCATCCTCGACTGCAAGAGCCCCATCTGTCACGCCATCGCGGCGGACGCTCCCAAAACCGTCGACCACCTCTGTCCCGACTGCGCCGCACATCTGGAAACGGTAAAAGCCGCGCTCGATACGCTCGCCATCCCCTACACCGTCGATCCCGGCATCGTGCGCGGGCTCGATTACTACGTACGGACGGTGTTTGAGTTCATCTCGGAGGAGATCGGCGCGCAGAGCACCGTCTGCGGCGGCGGCCGTTACGACGGTCTTGTCGCTCAGCTCGACGGACCTGCCCTCTCCGGCATCGGCTTCGGCATGGGACTCACCCGTCTCGCGCTTGCCCTCAAAACCATGGAGGAAGCGGGAAAGATCACGCTTCCCGTTTCCGAAAGCCCCGCCGTATATCTTGCGCCCATGGGCGAAAAGGCGGCGCTGTACGCGCTTGCGACGGTGAAACAGCTTCGCGGGAAAGGCATTTACGCCGAGTGCGATCTCGCCTCCCGCAGTCTCAAAGCGCAGATGAAATACGCCGACAAGATCGGCGCTTGCTACGTCGCCATCATCGGCGACAACGAGCTGGAAAGCGGCGAAGCGGAGCTCAAAAATATGCGCGACAAGGACGACCGCCGTCTTGTAAAGCTGTCCGAGCTTGCGGACGTGTTCGGAAACTCCGGAAAATAAGGAACATACAGTTTCAAGTCAGAAAGGAACGATACGATATGGCAGAATTTTTAGGCAATACCAAACGCACCGACTACTGCGGCGACGTGCGCGACGGACACGTCGGCAAAGCCGTCACCGTCATGGGCTGGGTGCAGAAAACGAGAAACCTCGGCAGTCTGTTGTTCATTGATTTACGCGACCGGACGGGCATCGTCCAGCTCGCCTTTGACGAGCACACCGAAAAAGCGCTGTTCGACAAGGCCGCTTCCGTGCGCGGAGAGTACGTCCTTGCCGCAAGCGGAAAGGTGCGCGAGCGCGACAGCAAGAACCCCGCCATCCCGACCGGCAACGTCGAGATCTACGTATCCGAGCTCAAAGTGCTCGCCGAATCGCAGACGCCACCCTTCGAGATCGTCGAAAACAGCCGTGCCGGCGAGGAACTGCGCTTGAAATACCGCTATCTCGACCTGCGCCGCCCCGATCTGATGAAGAACATCCTCTTCCGCCACAAGCTCGCCAAGGTCACCCGCGATTACTTTGACAAGCAGGGCTTTGTTGAGATCGAAACGCCTATCCTCATCAGATCCACCCCCGAAGGGGCACGCGACTACCTCGTGCCGAGCCGCGTCCACAAGGGCTCGTTCTACGCTCTGCCGCAGTCGCCGCAGCTCTACAAGCAGCTTTCCATGGTGGCGGGCTTCGACCGCTATATGCAGATCGCCCGCTGCTTCCGCGACGAGGACTTACGCGCCGACCGTCAGCCGGAGTTTACCCAGATCGACCTCGAAATGTCGTTCGTGGAAATGGAAGACGTGCTTGCCATGGGAGAAGGCTTCATGAAGACCGTCTTCAAGGAGCTTCTTGACACCGACATCACCCTGCCGCTTCCGCGTCTGACCTACAACGAGGCGATGGAACGCTTCGGCAGCGACAAACCGGACATCCGCTACGGCATGGAGATCATGGACCTGTCGGACATCGTGAAAGACTGCGGTTTCTCGGTCTTCTCGGGCGCCGTGAGCGGCGGCGGTAGCGTGCGTGCCATCAAAGCGGAAAACGCTTCCTCGGTGTTAACGCGCAAGGAAGTGGACAAGCTGACAGAATACATCAAGGGCATCGGCGGAAAGGGACTCGCCTATATCCGCTGGACGGAGGATACACCGACAGCATCCTTCGCCAAGTTCATGACGCCCGAAGAAATGGACGCTCTGCTTGCCAAAGCCGGCATGAAGAAGGGCGACGTGCTCCTCATCATCGCCGACACCAACACAAGCAAGATCCTGCCTCAACTCGGCGCCCTGCGCACACTGGTTTCCGACAAGACCGGCATCGAGAAAAAAGGCATCGGGCTTTTATGGATCACGGAATTTCCGTTCTTTGAATATGACGAGGAATCGGGCGAGTGGCTCGCCATGCACCATCCGTTCACCTCTCCGCTCGACGAATGTCTCGACTACCTCGAAACCGACAAGAGCAAGGTGCGTGCCAAGGCGTACGATCTCGTGCTCAACGGCATCGAGCTGTCCAGCGGCTCCATCCGCATCACCAATCCCGCGCTGCAAAGCCGCATTTTCGATCTGCTCGGGCTTTCCAAGGAAGAGGCTTACGAAAAGTTCGGCTATCTGCTCGACGCCTTCAGGTTCGGTCCGCCTCCTCACGGCGGCATGGGCATCGGTCTTGACAGACTGTGTATGCAGTTGCTCGGATGCGAAAGCCTGCGCGACGTCATCGCCTACCCGAAGGTGCAGAACGCTTCGGAGCTGATGACCATGTGTCCGGCGCCCGTCGACGGCAAGGCACTGGATGAGCTGGGACTCACCGTCAAAGCGAAACAAACCGTACAGTAAAATCAAATGAATAGTATTACAATGGAGAACACTATATTATGAAAAAAAAGAGTGATTTTATGAAAGTGTCAAGGATTGTTACTTTGATGCTTGCCTTCGTACTGGTCGCGTCGTTATGCACTGCCTGCGCTGAAAAAAAGATTACCTATCTGAATGCGGAACAAAACGAGACCTTGAACAGCGCAAGACCAATACCGGGTACGGATAATCAGGCTTATGAGATCAACTATACTGCGGATTATAAAATGGATGAGTTTATCCAAACCATTACGGAAAAGATGCTTTACCACACAACCGATTGCAGAATGACCATGAAAAAACTGCTGGCAAATGGTTCAGGGGTCGATCCCCTTGATAGATTGACCAATGATACTCCGGGATGCAGTTCGGTCGTTTGCCGGAATTCGGAAGGCGTTCCGGTGATCGGCAGAAATTATGATTTGGATATCCGTTCCAACTGTGCAACTGTTGTAATCCATACGGCTCCAGAAGACGGTTATAAATCGGTAGGCGTGGCGGACTGCGGTCAGACCGGTCTATCTGTTGATGACCTTAAAACCGACAGTGCGAAAAAGGAGCTGCTGTTATATGCACCCTATTATACAATGGACGGCGTCAATGAAAAGGGCTTTGCCTGTTCGATCATGCTGCTCAATGAGGGCAGGTGTATACAGGATACCGGCAAGGATTGGCTGCCTTCCACCATGGTCGTCAGATATTTGCTTGACCATGCAGACAGTGTGGATCATGCCATCGAGTTGTTAAAGGGAATGGACCTCAGAAGCGATTATTTTATTGATCCGGTTTGGTCAGAAGCTTTTGGCGTGTCCTTCCACTGGGCACTTACCGATGCATCCGGAGATAAAGCAGTCATTGAATATGTTGACGGTAAATTGGTTGTGAATCAGTACCCCCTGAAAGTAGAATATAACGAAGATGATGACAGCATGGAGGTCACTTATCCAAAAGAGGAAAAAGGGTTTCTGCTCTCAACCAATTTCTATGTCACGGAAGGGTTCAATAATACGGCACATGACAGCGGAAGATGGCGTTATGAAACATTGGAAAAAGCAATGTCTGAAAACCCCACGCCGACAAACGATCAGCTGAGAGATATCATGAAGAGCGCGAAGTATTTCATGAACGACAGGGATTATATGTTTAAACTGATAAAACAGGGAAAAGACGCGACAAATCCTGACAATTGGGACTGGATCACGCTCTGGACGGAAATCCTGAATACTTCAGAAAAATCATTGACCCTGTGGGTGAGAGAAAACTACGAAGTGGAAAATACATTTAAGCTTGAGTACTAGTAGTTGGTAATCACTTAATCGTATAAATTGATATTGAAATATTAAAATAAAATATATTTAAAGATAAGTAATAATATGGAAATACCGTGCACCCCGATGGGGTGCGCGGTATTTTTCGTTATGCCAACAGTACCGTCTTTCTGAATATGCTCCGCATCAGGTCGCCGAATCCCATGCGTCTGACGCCCTCCTCGGCAATGACGTCCACCTCGGCAATGACGTCCTCGCCGATCTTGTAGGTGATCCTGCCGACAACGTCCCCTTTTCCGACCGGCGCCGCCACGCTTTCCGGCAGGGTGAGATACGTTTCGATCTGCTTTTCCCGCCCTTTGGCGATGACGATGCGCTCGGCGGCATAAGCGACCGGCACCGTCTTATCGACGCCGCCCTTCACGCGAAGCGCTTCCAGAGGCTCGACCGCCGTGTCGTATACGCTGAAATTGGAAAAGCCGAAATCAAGCAGTTTTTTGGCGTCGGCAAAACGCTCGTCGGAGCTCGGCGCTTTCAGTACCACCGCCACGAGCTGCATATCGTTTTTGAGCGCCGTCGCCGACAGACAGTATTTGGCGGTGTCGGTGTAGCCCGTCTTCATACCGTTGGCGCCGGGATAAAACCGGATGAGCTTATTGGTGTTGGTAAGTCCCATCTGTCCGCCGCGTAAGGAATCCATCCAGATACCGGTGTATTGCAGGATGAGCGGGTGCTTCAACAGCTCGCACGTCATAACGGCGATATC
>JAZRVE010000062.1:0-83614 GCA_045598975.1 Eubacteriales bacterium | reverse complement strand
TTTTCGAGCTTCTTGTGCTATAATGTTCATGGGAAGTTCCTTCTTGATATGGTTTTTGGTCTTGTGATGATTCCATTATACCATATCTTGCAAGTAACTTCCTCTCTTTTTGGCTCACATCATTTTAACACATACATTTTTTTATTTTTGCATATCCGGAATGTTATAATCTGCGAGTAATCTCTCATTTTCAACACTCACAGTCCGTGTCAGTTCTTCCGCCATTGCCGTAGTCTGTAAATATTGGAAATATTGATTTGGAATCTCTTCTAAGCACTTGAAATTCACGGATATATATGGTACAATTTATTCATATACAAAATATAGTGGTATACGTCCATCAAACGTATAAGGAGTGTACGCCATGGCAGAAAAAGAAAAGAAAATCCGAAAGTTCGCCCGGAGAGTCAAAAAAACAGTATTTCTCGAAGATGACGCCATCCTTTGGAAATCGGAAATCGAGGGTAACAAACTTGTCACCAACGTCATGATTTTTTTGGTGATCCTGCTCATCGGCACCTATGCGGCAACGCTTGCGGGCATAACCCGCCTCTTATCCGGCATAACGGGCAGTATAACTATTTAACCTGCCGTCCCGGCTTCGTACTTGCCGGCATGGATACCACAAAATACCGTGAATCCGAGATGATGTTGGAAAGAGGCGACGGCATCTTCTTATATACCGACGGCGTAACGGAGGATACCGACTGCAACGAAGTGCTGTTCGGCGAAGATAGGCTCAGAGACTTTATGAACGCACACGCTGACAGACAGCCACGCGAAAAGATCGACGCCCTGTTTGAGGAATTGCACACATTCGAAAAGGGTGCCACGCAATTCGATGATGTCACCATGCTGGATTTTGAATACCGCAAACAGTAAATGTAAAGCACACGCACAAAAAAGCACCCCGTCGGGGTGCTTTTATATTATGTATCTTACAGAGCCGGCAAGAATTTGTCACTTTCCTTCAAATCAAGCAGATCGACGATGGCGTTGAAATGCGGGATGGATGCGGCGTGTCCCACACGCGTGTGAGCGTCACTGCCGAAATAAAACTTACAGCCGCATTCCTTGGCAATGCGGTACACCCGCAGGATGTCGGGCAGTTGTTCCGGCGAATACTTGGCGGCAACAAAGTTGAGTTCTATCCCGACGCCCTTTTCCGCCGCACGCGTAAAGGCATCATGCCACTGCTTGTCGGAAATGGCATTGCACACATCGATATGGTCGGCAAAGTTCTTGCGGTACCACATGGTAAGGCAGTCCGTCAGATGCGCGATACCGATTTTTTCAAACGGCAGGTTCTTATCAAGCAGTCCGTGAAAACGCGACATGAGGCAGTCGGCAACGCGTTTAGGATCGTGGCTGTCATAATCCTCCGCAGAAATGGAAAAACCGCGGAAATGGAAATGATTGAGCGGCACAATGATGAAAGAAAACTCGTCCATCCGTTCCTCGCTGACGCCGAGACGCAAATCGTGGTCAAAATCCGTTTCACAGCCGAACGCAAAGGTGATCCCCTCCGCCTGCGGGAGCGGCTTACACTCGGAAATATGGGCAAATCCCTGATGCCAGTAGAATTCCTCACAGCATTCGCCGGCAAGTTCATCCCAGAAGTGATCCGTGAGACAGATATACTTCAAGCCGTTGTTTTTGGCGTGTTCCAGAATAGCCTCCGGCGTTTGGAGCGGATCCTCCGAGCACAACGAAAGATGTGAATGGATGTGAAGATCCGAATCAATGATGTAACGCATATATCTTCCTCCTTATATCTTCCATTTTCACTGTTCAACAGTATACCACCTTCTGTGTCAAATGTCAATGTTTTTCCCGTTTTTCTTTATACGAAAACGGTTCGCTGCCCGTTGACAAAAATCCGATGGCGTGGTATAATAAACATAATAATTAAGATGACTGTCGGAAAGGAATCTTTGAACAATGAAGAAGAATTTGACAGTGAAAGAAACCGTCCTTATATCAAGTCTGCTTTTCGGTATGTTTTTCGGTGCCGGAAACCTGATGTTCCCGGCAGGCATCGGAAAAGATGCCGGATGCAACATGTGGGTTGCCTTCATCGGAGTCTTCATCACGGCGGTAGGACTGCCGCTGCTTGCCGTTATGGCACTCAGCGTCAGCCGTACGGGCGGTGTGTACGAGCTTTCGTCAAAAGTCGGACGCATCTACGGTATGGTGTTCACGACGCTTCTGTACATGACCATCGGTCCGCTGTTTGCCCTTCCCCGCTGTGCAAGCACCGCGTTTTCTGTCGGCGTTTCAAGTCTGCCCCCGCAGATGGATTCCCGACTTATCCTCCTCATATTTTCCTTTGTGTTTTTTGTTTTCGTGCTTATTTTTGCCTTAAAGCCGCAGCACGTGCTGACTTCGATCGGTCGGATATTCAATCCCCTCTTTTTGGCTTTTCTTCTCGTCTTGGTCATCACGGCGCTCATCACACCCATCACCGGCATCTCCTCGCTCAATCCGTCCGAAGCATACAAGGATGTCGGTCCCGCTTTCTTCGCCGGCTTTTTGGAGGGCTACAACACACTTGATGCGCTTGCGGGACTTGCATTCGGCATCCTTGTGATCAACATGGTGAAAAAACACGGTATTGAAGAAGAAGAAAATATCGCCAAAAACACTACGCGTGTCGGCGTGATCAGTTGTCTGTTGATGGGCGTCTTATATTTTCTGATCGCACTCATCACATCCCAGAGCTCTCCCATCTGTGCCGACTGTGCCGACGGCATCTCGGCACTGCGTGCCATTTCCGAACACTATTTCGGCAATTTCGGAATGCCCCTCATTACCGTCATTGTGATTCTCGCCTGCTTCAAGACAGCCATCGGTCTTATGACCTGCTGTGCGGAAGCCTTTGTCAGAATGTTTCCGAAAGGACCGGGCTATTCCTTCTGGATCGTGCTCTTTGCCGTTATTTCCTTTGTTGTCACCAACGCCGGTCTCTCGATCATCACCGATTTCTGCGTCCCGCTGTTGATGCTCCTGTATCCCCTTGCCATTTCTCTTATCTTTCTTGCGATTTTCGGCAAGTATTACGATCAGAGCCACACCGTCTATGTCTGGACGATCCTGTTCGCCATTCCGCCCGCCATACTGAATTGCTGCACGTCCCTTGCTGATGTCTTACAGAGCAAAGGCGTCACGGATACACACGTTTTTGACGCCATGACGGAATTTGCCAACATGTATCTTCCCTTTTTCGACATCGGGCTCGGATGGCTGTTCCCCACTATCATCGGTTGTACCGTCGGCGTCGTCGTTCACCTCGCAAGCAAGGAAAACAAAAACCTTACAAAATAATATACCGCAAAACAAAAAACGCTGATGTTCGTTCGTCAGCGTTTTTCTTATGTGATTTTGTTACTTAATGCGTTTTTTCACCGAACCATGCGTCGAAGCAGACCGGTTTCGCGGTAAAGCGAAGATAATACCCGTTCTCCCGCTTTTCGAGCACCTTGGCAAACAGCTTTGCCCCGATATCGAATTGCAGATTATCGTACACGTTCAGTGCAAGCTCTGTTTGCAGAATAGCCGTGTTTTCCGAAAGCGCCACCACCGTTCCGTCCGTCATCCGGTCGTTGCCGTGCTTGCCCTCCACAACGGAAAACGGCACGGTGACCGGCGTTTTTAACGGCTCCGGCTCTTCCGAGAAAACCGGGCAGGTGTCCGTTCCGATACCCGCGACAGACGACAGTTCCAACGAGTGGTCTACCCCTTTCGGGAAAACGCTCATCTTGGCGATGATGTTCAAGGACTCGGAGGATTCTTCGATCTGTGCGACGGTCGTAGGCGAAATGAGCACCTGACCGCCGACCGTGTAGCTTTCGATACGGCCGCAGAGATTGACGTTGCTTCCGATGACACCGTACTTGGTACGTTTTTCGGAGCCGATGTTGCCGACAATGGTCTCGCCGGTATTGATGCCGATCCCCATTTCCAGAATCGGATATCCCTGCTGTTTGTTCCATTCGTTGACGGCTTCCATTCTGCTCTGCATGACGACGGCCGTATGAACGGCGTCGCCGGCGTGCGTCTGCGTGAATACCGGGGCTCCGAATATGGCAAGAATACCGTCTCCGAGAAACTCGATGATCGTACCGTTATGCGCTTCGATGACGTCCGTCATTTCCGCGAGATAATGATTGAGCATGGTGATGAGGTCCTGCGGATTCATGCGTTCGCTCATTGCCGTAAAGCCGCGCAGATCGCTCATCATGACGGTGATAGTGTGCTTCTTTCCGCCGAGCGTCAGTCCGTCCGGCGTTTCAAGAAGCTGACGGACGATCTCATCAGAAAGGAACCGACCGAAGGTCTCGGACAACAGCTTATTGCGAAGCTCGAGCTTGCTGTTGAGTGCGCGGATCCTTTCCATGGCTTTCACGGCGTCACGCAGTTCGGAAAGCTCGGTGATGTCGCTGATAACGACGATGATACCGATCTTCTGCGTTTTTTCCGTCAAAAACGACGTAGTAAGGCGAAGCTGCTTGGTGACCTTTCCCGTATAATAGGAAACGTATCCCTCATGCGTTTTTTCGCGGTCATAGACGGCATCCAACACCATCTGATTGAAGGCGTCGTTTTCTTCATATTCAAAAAAGCACCGGGCGAAGCTCATACCGAGCAGTTCGTCCCGCTCCCGTTCCAGAATGGAAAGTGCCGCAGGGTTTACCGAGCATATTTCCCCGTTGAAGGCAATATACAGTATGCCTTCGGACATATCACGGATAATGCCTTCATTGACAAATTCCTGATGTTCCATTCTCATCCCTCGATATAATAGTATAATAATTTCCGCAGGTATCGGTGTCTTTCCCCGTCAGCACCTGAAAAGAGGCGGAGTGGAATACTGTATATTCCGCTCCGCTCACATTTGCCGAATACAGTTTTTCAAACACGTTTTTCAGTGATTTTTGCTGTCGTCGGCTATTTTTCTCATACGCTTCAAAAGTTCCTCGCTCTGTGGCTCGCCGAGTTCCTGATTCTTGACGTATTCGGCGATCGCGGCACTCGCGCTGACATAATCCGCCGTTAATTCACGAATACGGGAACTGGTATGCTGCATGATCGTCAGTACCTTGCCGGGGCGCTCTCTGAGATAATCGGAAAAGCTTTCCGCCGTGATTTTGATGAGCGTGCAATCCTGCAATGCCACCGCCGTTGCCGAACGCGGCTTCTTTTCGATCAGCCCCATTTCACCGATGAAGGTATCTTCACCGAGCGTGACAAGCAGTTTTTCGCTTTCCAAGCCGTAATCGTTATAAATGCCGACTTTTCCGTCGCGGATGTCATACATCCATTCCTCAAAAACATCCTGACAAAAGATGACCGTGCCTTTTTTGATATTTATCGTTTCCGTCATAGTAGCTTCTTCTCCGTTTCTTCCGTAATGGCGCAGACGTCAATAGTAAAAACCGTGCATGGAGTCATAGGTATAGACGGAATTATAATACTCCGCGTATTTTACGTCTAATTCCTCGGCGATCCCGATGATCTTCTTGATCTTATCCAAAAGACTCTGTTCTTTCGGCTTATTGTTCTTTTCCGCTTCCACGTATTCGGAAATCGTCTTGCAGGCGTCAAGATATTCTCCGGACAGCTCGCGCAGTCTGCCGCTCATGTTTTGCAGGATGGCGATGACTTTTTCCGGCTGGTCACGGAAATAATCGGAAAACGTATCGTTGTTGATCTGGTACACTTCCGTCTTTTCGACGGCGACAGCCGTTGCCGATCTGACCTTGGCTTCCACCATGCCCATTTCACCGAACAGTTTTCCGGGCGCAAGCTCCGTCAACAGAACCTCGTTCTTCTTGCCGAAGTTGGCGTAGATCGCCACTTTTCCCGAATGGATGTCATACATGCAGGACTGATATTCGCCCTCATAGAATATGACTTCGTCTTTTTCAAATACTTTTAATTCCATTGCGACCCCTCCGTCGATCATTCAATTGTCAGAATATCGCTGAAACCGGTGATTTCGAATACCTCTTTGACTTCTTCTTTTACGTTGACGAGCTTCATGCTTCCCTGCTTGTTCATGACCTTCTGAGCCGCGAGCAGAACACGCAGTCCGGCGGAAGATATGTATTCAATGTCCGTAAAATCGAACACAAGATCACTCACGCCGCTGTAAGAAGCATTGAGTTCTTCTTCGAGCTGCGGTGCAGTCGTTGTGTCGATCCGTCCTGCAAGAGTAAGCAATAATGCAGAGCCGTTGAGAGTCTTATTGATCGTCATTTATGATATACCTCCAAGCGTATATTTATGATTAAGGAAATTATATCACACCTTTTCGCTTTTGTACATAGTTTTTTGAAAAAAATTTTATTTTTTTGAGATTTTCATTTTTTACACAAACATTCCCGCAAAAATCTAAAAAAACAGTTGTATTTTTCGGAAAAGAGTGTTATAATAGAATCGCTTATTATGCGAAGAGCATGAAATTTTCATTTTTTGGAGGACATCATGGCTACATTAACCGGAACACAGAAGAAACAGAAAAAATCCTTTATCGTGATGCTGATCGCGATCGTCTTGGTCGCCGCTGCCATCGCCTACGTGCTGTTTTGCGGACTTTCCGCAAAATCATCCCTCTTTGACAACCAGAAATTTGCCGCTGCTCTTTCCCAAAACATCGGCAAAGCTCCCGCTTTCGTAAAGCAGGAAGACCTTGCTTCCGTCAAGTATCTCTCCGTCATGTATGACGCCGACGGCAAGCAGTACTCCCTTTTGACCGGCGGAAGCGATTTTATTGATATGTACGAAGATTACAACGCCAAAACGGAAGCCGGCGAAAACACCGACGATATGGAATTCTCCGCTTTCATCAAGGACACCTACTTCAAGGGAACGGAAAAAGACGTTCTGGACGACATTCGCTACTTCACCGGTCTTGAAATGATCGAGCTTTCCGGCGTGAAAGTCACCGATTCGTCCGTATTTGCCGGCATGAAGGATCTCGTCACGGCAAACATTTATCAGTCGGGCATTACCGAAGTCGAGGGCTTTACCGGACTTGACGCGGAAAAGGTCGACAAGATCACCATCATGGAAAACGGTGCCGTCACCGACTGGTCTCCTCTGCTCTACCTGCAGGACAAGGTCATCGTCAACTCCTACTACACCATCGAGCCGGACGAAGAAGGCAACTACACCTTCGTTCCCGTTGAGCAGACGCTGACGGAATATCTTGCCGAGCAGGAAGAAGCCGCCGAAGCCGATGAAGGCGAAGAGACCGAAGTCGAAGAAACGGAAGAAACCGAGGAATCCGAAGAACCGGAGGTCTCCGAAGAAACCGAAGAGCCGGCAGAAGAAGCAAGTGCGGAAGAAGTCGGCGAAGTTCAGGAATAATCGCATTTTACGACATCAGCCGTCCCTCATTTGACGGGACGGCTGATTCTCTGACAGATAATACTTTCGGGGTGTGGCCCAGTTGGTAGGGCACCTGGTTTGGGACCAGGACGCCGCGAGTTCGAGTCTCGCCACTCCGACCAACGGGGCGCCCCCCGCTGTCAATACGCGCAGGTGATGATTCATCTGCGCGTTTCTTTTTTTGCCCGAAAATGCCTCATCACTTCCATTTTCGTCTGAATTCTCCGGGTGACATACCTTCCTGATTCTTGAAAGTCCGTGCAAAGTAATTGGCATCATCAAAGCCACATTCAAAGCCTATCGTCTCTATTGACATATCCGAAAATCTCAGTTTCCGCTTGGCATCGGTTATCCGCAGATTGATGATATAGTTTATGACCGTAATTCCGTATTGTTCTTTGAAAATGCGGGTAAGGTAATATTTATTGACATAAAATTTTTTGGCAAGATCATCAAGCGTGATTTTGGCGGAATAGTTTTCATCCAGATAATCCCTGACGTTCTGCAAAGAATATTCGTGTGCCGCACCGATTTTTTTATCGGGTTGTTTTGTCGAATCCCAGCTCATTTCCATGACCTTTGTGAGGAGCATACAGATCGTTTCGTTGATACGCATATCCCGCAAGTGGTCTTCGGACGATGCGATTGCAAACAGTCGGTCAAGCAGGTCAATATATTCCGATAACTTACCCGGATGAAACACCGGCTGTCCCCCGCGTTCCTCGTATTTTTCGTAGACGGCGGGAAGTGTATCGCCATAGCAGTGTACCCATTTAAGAGTCCACAGTTCCTGTTTATCGGTAATATGTGCATACTCGTTTTCGCAGTTGATGAAAACACAGTCTCCGGTCTTCAAAGGATAGGCTCTCCCCTCGTATTCCAAAGTACCCCTGCCGTCTTTCACAACAAAAAACAAGTAGGAAAGCAGGCTTTTATGTTGGCTTTTATGCGGTTTTGTTGCCGTCAGTGTTCCCGTTTCCTGCAAATAAAACAGTGCTTTTTTGGCAAACACGGACGGTGTATATAAAATGCGGTTTGACTCCACCGTTTTGTCAGAAAACATGTCTTTTTGCTCCTTTTCCCATGTTTTTCTTATTATAATATCACGAATTTTCGTAAAAGTCAATATAATGCTACTGAATGGCAATATTATTCTTTATGTCCTGTATTTCCGTGTTGTATAATACTATCAAAATAGTTATGTAAGGAGCAAGTGTTATATGAAAACAGCACTGATAACCGGGATTACCGGGCAAGACGGCTCGTATCTTGCCGAATTTTTACTGGAAAAGGGGTATGAAGTCCACGGCATCGTCCGCCGTTCCTCCATATCCAACACCGGTCGGATAGACCATATTATAGATAAGATCAAGCTGCACGACGGCGATCTTACCGATTCCACCTCCCTTATCCGCATTATAAGGGAAACACAGCCGGATGAAATATACAACCTTGCCGCGCAGAGTCATGTGCAGGTTTCTTTTGATGTGCCGGAATACTCGGGAGACGTGGATGCCATCGGTGTGCTTCGCATCCTCGAAGCCGTGCGGATGCTCGGTATGGAAAAGAAGACGAAGATCTATCAGGCGTCGACCTCGGAGCTTTTCGGCAAAGTGGAAGAAATCCCGCAAAAAGAAACAACGCCGTTTCACCCCTATTCCCCTTATGCCGTTGCCAAGCAGTACGGCTATTGGATGATCAAAGAATACCGAGAGGCATACGGAATGTTTGCCGTCAACGGCATTCTGTTCAATCACGAATCGGAGCGCAGAGGCGAAAACTTTGTCACGAGAAAAATCACCCTTGCCGCGGGTCGTATTGCGGAAGGCTTGCAGGATCGTCTGGAACTCGGCAACATGGATTCTCTGCGTGACTGGGGCTATGCAAAAGATTATGTGGAATGTATGTGGCTCATCATGCAGCACGATATTCCCGATGATTTCGTTATCGCCACCGGCGTTCAGCATACCGTCCGCGATTTCACCGAAAAGGCGTTTGCCGCGAACGGAATGACTATCCGTTGGGAAGGCGGCGGTGTGGATGAAAAAGGATATGACACGAAAACCGGCAGGCTGCTTGTTTCGGTCAATCCGAAATGGTTCCGTCCGACCGACGTCGATAACCTTTTGGGCGATCCGACAAAGGCAAAGACGCTGCTCGGTTGGAATCCGCAGACCACACCTTATGAAGAACTGATACGGATCATGGCAGAGCATGACAGAAAGCTTGCCAAAAGAGAACGTGCGGTAAAGGAAGCGGGCGAAAGAATATGATGGAGAAAAACGCAAAAATATACGTTGCCGGACACAGAGGCATGGTCGGCTCGGCAATCGTCAGAGAACTTGACAAACAGGGCTACACGAATATTATCACAAGAACACACAAAGAGCTTGACCTCACAGGGCAAGACGCTGTGGAAGCCTTTTTCGCCGCCGAAAAGCCGGAATATGTTTTTCTTGCGGCGGCAAAGGTCGGCGGCATCGTTGCCAATCAGAATGCACTTGCCGATTTTATGTACGACAATATGATCTTAGAAATGAACGTGATCCATGCGGCATGGAAAAACGGCTGCAAAAAACTCGAATTTCTCGGCTCATCCTGCATCTATCCCCGTATGGCGCCGCAGCCGATGAAAGAGGATTGCCTGCTCACAAGCGAGCTCGAAAAAACCAACGAAGCGTATGCGCTCGCCAAAATATCGGGGCTGAAATACTGTGAATTTCTGAACAGACAGTATGGCACGGACTACATTTCCGTCATGCCGACAAATCTATACGGTCCGAATGACAACTACCATCCCGAGCACAGCCACGTGCTCCCTGCCCTCATCCGCCGTTTTCACGAGGCAAAAGCCGAGGGCAAGGAAAGCGTTACGTGCTGGGGCGACGGCTCACCGCTCCGGGAATTTCTCTACGTGGATGACCTTGCAAACCTTTGTGTGTTCCTTATGAACAATTACAGCGGAAACGAAACGGTCAACGCCGGCACGGGCAAAGAACTGACGATAAAAGAACTGACCGAGCTTGTTGCGAAAGTGATCGGTTATAACGGGAAAATCCTTTGGGACACTTCAAAACCAAACGGCACGCCGAGAAAACTTCTCGATGTTTCCAAAGCGACTTCTCTCGGCTGGACTTACAAAACAGAACCCGAAGACGGCATCAGGCTCGCATACGAGGATTTTCTTCATAATCCGATGCGGGCGGAAAGATAAAGATGAACATTATTCTTCTGTCCGGCGGCTCAGGCAAACGCCTTTGGCCGCTTTCAAACGATACACGCTCCAAGCAGTTTATCCGTTTTTTCAAAAAAGACGACGGTGCATATGAATCCATGGCGGAACGGATCTACCGCCAGATCAAAACGGTGGACTCTGATGCGACCGTTACCGTTGCCACGTCTGAGTCGCAGGTATCCGAGCTTCGCAATCAACTCGGCGACAATATCGGTATTTCCGTTGAGCCGTGCCGCAGAGACACATTCCCGGCGATTGCACTTGCGACGGCATATCTGCACGATATCGGCGGCGTTTCCGAGAAAGAAGCCGTCGTTGTCTGCCCTGTCGATCCTTATGTCGACAACACATACTTTGAGTTTCTCCACGAGCTTTGGAGTGAAGCACAGACCGGCAAAAGCAATCTGACGCTGATGGGCATTGAGCCGACCTATCCGAGCGAAAAGTACGGCTATATCATCCCCGAAACAAACGAAAAAGCAAGTGCGGTTTCGGCTTTTAAGGAAAAGCCCGATGAAGAAACGGCAAAAAAATATATGGCGGACGGCGCCTTATGGAACGGCGGCGTATTTGCCTATAAAATCGGATACGTGCTGAAAAAAGCACACGAGCTGATCGACTTCACCGATTATCACGATCTGGTTGCCAAATATGAAACACTCACAAAAATCAGCTTTGACTATGCAGTCGTTGAAAAAGAAAAGAGCATCCGTGTGCTTCGATATAACGGTGAGTGGAAGGATATCGGCACGTGGAACACGCTGACCGAAACGATGGACGAAAACATCATCGGCGACGCCGTAATGAACGATAACTGCGAAAACGTGCATATCATCAATGAGCTTGATGTGCCGGTGCTTGCCATGGGACTTCACGACATTGTCATTTCGGCAAGCGCGGACGGCATTCTGGTCTCGGACAAACACGAATCGTCTTACATAAAGCCTTTTGTAGACAAGATCGACCTGCCCGTCATGTATGCGGAAAAGTCATGGGGCAGTTACCGGATACTCAATATCGAAAAAGGAAGCCACACCATCAAGGTGACGCTGAATCCCGGGCATAAAATGAATTATCACAGCCACGAAAAACGGGACGAGGTTTGGGTTGTCATTGAAGGTGAAGGGCGTACCGTTGTTGACGGAATAGAGCAAAGGATCAAAACCGGTGACGTGATCAGAATGCAAGCCGGATGCAGACATACCGTAATGGCAGAAACGATTTTGAAACTGATCGAAGTTCAGCTCGGGCAGGAAATCAGCGTAAAGGACAAGCAAAAATATGAGCTTTAAGCAGGAATACGAGCGCTGGCTGAAAATGACAACCGGCGACGAAGACACACAAAACGAACTCAAAAAAATGAGCCGATCCGATATGGAAGACGCTTTTTACCGTGACCTTTCCTTCGGTACGGGCGGACTTCGGGGTATTATCGGCGCCGGGACAAACCGGATGAACGTATATACCGTTGCCAAGGCATCGCAGGGACTTGCGGATTATATAGGCAGGCATTACCAAAACGGAAGCATTGCCGTATCCTACGATTCCCGCATTAAATCCGACCTTTTTGCCAAAACGGCGACCGGTATATTTGCGGCAAACGGGATCAAAGTGTATTTCTATCCCGAATTGATGCCGACCCCCTGCCTTTCCTTTGCGGTAAGGTATTACGGATGTTCCGGCGGCATTATGATAACAGCGTCCCACAATCCCGCGGCATACAACGGCTACAAGGTTTACGATTCCGACGGATGTCAGATCACGACCGAGGCGGCAACAGAGATTTTTTCGGATATCCAAAAGCTCGACGTTTTCAACGATATAAAACAAGCGGATTTTTCCGTCGGTCTGGCAAACGGCATGATAAAATATATCGCCGATGACTGCTATACGGCTTTCACCGAAGAGGTCAAAAAGCAATCGGCGCTGTACGGTGATAAAGCGGACAAAAATGTCTCGATCGTCTATTCCCCTTTGAACGGTACAGGGCTGAAACCCGTAACAAGAGTGCTTCCCGAAAGCGGTTTTGCCGATATCGTCGTGGTTAAGGAACAGGAACAGCCGGACGGCAATTTTCCGACCTGCCCGTATCCCAATCCCGAGATCAAAGAAGCACTTTCGCTCGGACTTGAATATGCCGAGAGATACAATGCCGACCTGATGCTTGCCACCGATCCCGACTGCGACCGTGTCGGGATCGCCGTAAAAGACGGTGAAGATTATAAACGGCTTACCGGAAACGAAGTCGGCATGTTACTTCTTGATTACGTCTGTTCTCAACGGCAAAAGCACGGCAGAATGCCGGAAAAACCGATCCTTTGCAAAACCATCGTCACGGCCGATATGGCGGAACGAATCGCCGCAGATTACGGCGTAGAGACCGTGAACGTGCTGACCGGCTTTAAGTTTATCGGAGAGCAGATCGGCATTTTGGAGAAAAAAAACAAAAAAAGCCGATTCGTTTTCGGTTTTGAAGAATCCTACGGCTATTTAAGCGGAAGTTATGTCCGTGACAAAGACGGCGTTGGCAGTGCGTTTCTGATCTGCGAAATGCTTGCATTCTATAAAGCACGAGGCATAACGCTTACCCAAAGGCTGAATGAACTTTACGAAAAATACGGATACTGTCTTTGCACGCTTCACTCCTACACCTTTGAAGGAGCGGCAGGCATGCAAAAGATGGCGGAAATCATGCAAAAATTCCGCGACGACATTTGCTCATTCGGCGAAAAAAAGGTCATAGGGACGCTTGACTATCTGCCGGGACTTGACGGACTTCCGAAATCCGACGTGCTGAAATTCATTCTCGAAGACAATTGTTCGGTCGTTATCCGACCGAGCGGCACCGAGCCGAAAATCAAAGCCTATCTTTCGGTGAGTGCGGAAAACGTAGAAAAAGCGAAATCGGTTGAAACGGACATAACGGCAGAACTTGAAAAATTGATACATTGAGTTAAAAAACCTCTTCTTTCAAAAATGAAAGAGGAGGTTTTTTTCTTGATCGGCTTTCGCAAAATGCGGGCTACGACGAACTGCCTAAAAATATAATTCCGATTGCTCGCAGAGCCATTTCACGGAGTCACTTCCGAGTTTCTTTTCGATCACTTCATACGCATCACGAAGTTTAGGCGGTCTTGCCGTCATGTTGTGGCAATCGGAAGCGACAAAGTGGACAATTCTGTTTTTCAGCATGGCAAGTGCCGCATTTTTCCGCTTTTTATCAAGGAATGCGCTTGCGTTGATCTGAAACAGCATGCCGAGGCTAATCATATCCTCAATATTGTCCACGTTCTTTTGGCTCATATATCTGTCGATATGGGCTATAACGACCTGCAATTTTCTCTCTCTCTGAATGGAACAGACTTCGTTTATCACAGACCGCGTCCAATCGCCGAACGGCATTTCGAGCAGCAGCAGATCCGTCTGCCCGATCGCAAATTCCGGCAGCCGCTCCGTTCTGCTGATCCCCTGATAATAGTAAACCTCCGCTCCCGGCAAAACCGTTACGCCTTTGTCAAGCTTGTCGGCAAGTAAAGATACGGCTTTCCGTCTTCTGTCAAAGAAATCGGACGGATTCTCTCTGTCGGCGTAGAAGTGCGGTGTTGCCGCTATGACGGTAATCCCCTGCTTTGATAATTCGCCTGCAAGCTGTAAGCTCTCTTCCAAAGAAGAAGCACCGTCATCCATTTGAGGCAAAATATGCGTATGGATATCGACCGTACATTTTTCTTCCGTCATGATTTTTTCGTTGTATCACTGCCGGATGATTCCGGTGAAACCGTGCGGTCGGCGGCTTTCTTTGCGGAACGCTCATAATGGCTTTCATAGTCCCCGTCCGAGGCCGCATATTTTCCGTGTTTGCCATATTTGCCGTACTTATTTTCCGAAGACGAACCGTCGCCGTTCACAACAAAACCGAGAATATTCGCCTTTACGACTTCAAGTTTCTTGACAACATCCGCAACGCCCTGTCTGGTCGAGTATTCGCCGCGGGCAACGATGATAAATCCGTCAAGATATCGGGCAACGGAAAGCGGATCGGAAACGATATTGACCGGAGGAAGATCGACGATAATATAATCATATGCTTCTCTGAGTGAATCCAACAATCTTTCCATACTTGCCGAGCCGATCAGTCGGAACGGATTGGGCGGTACGACGCCCGAACAAATGACCGACATGGACGGCGCCTTTTGGCTGTGCTGTATGCCGTCGTCATTCTGTACTTTTCCGGTCAGATAATCACTGAGTCCGGGCGTGGATTCAAGTCCCAATTTCTTTGCGATGGTCGGCAGACGCATATCACCATCAAGAAGAAGTACCTTTTTCTTGTCAGCCGAAAGCGAATAGGCAAGGTTAACGGCAAGTGTACTCTTTCCTTCATTTCTTTCCGAGCTGGTGATGCCGATAACTTTACAGCCATCATTTTCAAAGCTGTACTGCACACTTGTTTGAAGCAGATTGTATGCCTCGGTCTGGGAAAAATCAAGGTCGCCGCATATAGCCGTAGCTTCATCGAAGAACTTGCTCTTACTCTTATGCGAACTGCCGTTTTCCTTATTCTTATGACCGTACCCGTATTTGGAATAACTGCCCTTCATCCCTTTGTGCGGAATCGTGGCAAGGACCGGAACGGTATCGGACATCTCGGTCAGCGTGTCTTCCCCGTGAATTTTATCATTCAGGATTTCTTTTACGGTAACGATAAGAGCGATCAGAATGAATCCGATAATAAAACCGATTTCGGCAAAAGTTGTATACCCCGGATCGACCTTGTTCTGTGGCGCGATCGCATAGTCGAGAACTTTGACCGAGCTTCCTTCAATTGTGTTTGACAGTACCTCCGGCAAAACCTCCGCCACTGTATTCGCAATGATCCGTGCCTCTTCCGGATCGCCGGCTGTGACAGCAACGGTAAAACACTCGGTTTTGTTTACCGAGCCCGCCGAAATCATGCTTGAAAGCTGTCTTCTCGTATAAGGCAGGTCAGCCTTTTCAATAATGGCATCCAACGATTTTCTTGATTTCAGCGCAACGATGTATGTGTCAAGAAGAGCTCTTGCCGCCGTCAGATCTCCCGTGCTGAAACTGATAGCCGTGCCCCCGACGGAAACGGCATGGTTATTGACATATACAAGAATGTCTGCCCGATATTTCGGCGTTGAGAACACCGCAACGCCTACTACCATGATTATCGCACACAATACTGACACCACAACTATCAGAATCTTCTTTTTCCACAGTGCTTTCAGTATACGATGCACATCCACCATGGTTTTGTCTGTTTTTTTTGCTGAATTCATTTGACGAAATCTCCTTTTTTCTTTTTCGGAAAAGCTTTTTTGCAAAAATTATTTTGAAATGATATGTTTTAACACCCGTATAGTGTCATTCTTATAGAAACAGAAATTACCGATCATTGTGACCGCCGCGGCAATACCGACTGTTATTACACCCGTCAGAGCCCAATACAAATAATTGTCTATTTCCATATGACTTGTTGCGAGATTACCCAAAAAGATTATGATTATCATCACGACGGCGTTGACGACCGTCCTTTTCAGCCATAAACCGACGCTTCTGTTAAGGATATTTTTTGACAGATAGAACACGTAGAATATAAGGCGAAACGCCGTTGCGCAAACGGTTCCGATCGCAACGCCGACAAGTCCGAACTTCATTACGAGAAGGATTGAAAGCAACAAATTGATGACCGCCTCGCCATATGATGCCCATCGGGTTTCCTTGAAATGTCCTGCCGCTATAACCATATTATGATATGGGGCTCTCAAACAATATAAGACAGAAGCGATCGCAAGGACAATGCCGAACAGCGGTTGATAATAATCCGCATCCGTGATACCGCTTGTATATATTCTTACGAACGGCGTGAGCAAAACAATTGTCGTCGAAAACAGTACCGTTGTTATGCAGGATATCAATGTCTCATATTCGTTGAAGGTCTTGTTCAGCAACTCATACTCTTTCTTGGCATACATATCACCGAACAGCGCTTCCATTCCGGTCGAGAAAGATAAAACGATGTTCTGTATTGCGTTGATCGCCATAGCATATACGGAATATACCGCCACCAACAGCAAATTGCCCAAAAGTGTCAATACGGCAACGTCCGTCTGGTTATGCAGGAAAAAGGCAAGATGTTGTCCCATGCCGGTCCATTTGTTTTCAAGAGCATTTTTATTGCGTGCGGTCTTTTTCAGATCAAAACTCTTTTTTACATAAAGCCATAACAAAATCGGTCTCAAAGTGCAAACAAATGCGATGAATAATTCTACCGTAATGATACCGCATCCCGCACGGATCAAAAGGACGGTCACGATCGCTTGCACAATAATACCGCTGATATCGATAAAGCTTGAAATATAATGCCTTCGAGATGCCTGCATCAACAATCTGTTGGATATTCCGATAAAATACTGTGCAAAGCCGGAAATACTGATTACGATCACAAGCCAAAACGTAGATATCCAATCCAGTGCCTCAATACGGGAGATTTTTTGAAAGCCCGACGCCAACACTACGACATACGCCGCGAAAATAAAACCGATTGTTCTGAAATAGTGTTTTATTTCCGTCATTATTTCGCCGGTTTTGCCCATATCGTTTTCGGCAAGGGGCTTATACAGCGCCGCACGGGCAACTCCGCCTACGCCGCCTTCCAGAATGGTGATAAACGCGAGGAACTGATTGATCGAGTTCGTCGCACCATACACCTCTGAGCCAAAGCGTGACAGAAACAGCCTGGGAACGATGATTCCCACAATTACCGTAACCGCCTTGCCGATCAATGACATATATATACTGTATTTTACCTGCTTCTCGCGTCTGTCTGTCATTATATGTGTAACCCTTTTCTGAATTTATTGCGAATCTTTCTGATTTTGTCCGTAAAATTGATTATGCGGCAAGCACTTTTGATATTTCCTTTTTTCAGCGCCTTTATCAACATATAATTTTTCTGTGAAAGTGTTGTTTTACACAGTCTGATACTTTCTCCGAACACATCATCGCTCAGTACTTTATCAAAAAATGCCTGAATATCCCTATCGGCAATCAGCTCCGACAAAACATAGAAAGACAGAAGTCTGCAAGCTGAATTGGCACACTTAGTATAGTATAGACGTGAATACTCCTCCCAAAGCCCCCAGAGAATAACATACGTTCTTTGTTCTTTCCACACTTTCAGCAATGAAGTATACATTTTTTCGCTGAATGTATGTGTTACACTGTCCGGGTTGCCGATCTCATAGATATACAGCGCTTTTTTCATGTAGAGGATTTTTTTTGCAGCAGTGAGAATCGGAAGCACTTGAAGACAGTCCTCACCGTTGCGCACATCATAAAACGGTGTATAATCCTTTTCAAAATCAACCGTGCTTCTTCGGAACACCTTATTCCAAAGATTGTTTATCGTCCCCTCAACCAATTTTACATATAACAAATGCTTGTTATCACCTGTAAATACCGTGTTATCGTCATAGGGCAACTGATTTTTTCCGAACATCTGCCCACATAATTTAAAAAACATATCAAAAAGGATCATATCGCAATCCGTCGTTTCAAGAATACTCATCAGAGAAGACACGGCATCGGCTGTCACATTATCGTCTGAATCTATGATCCAGATCCATTCCCCATCTGATGCTTCAAGCAAGTCCCTGCGCGACTTCACTGCCCCTCTGTTTTCTCTTGTGATAAGCCGGATCGAGCCTCTGTTTTCTCTTTGAAATTCTTCGCAAATCGAAAGGCTGTGATCCGTTGAGCCGTCGTTAAGCAAAATGATCTCGCATCTTTCGTCGACCTGACGCAGAAGGTTTTCCAGCAGGGGTCTAATAAATCTTTCCGCATTATATACGGGAATCAGAATACTGAGCAATTTCATGGTTTTCACGCCACCTTAATACCGGATAATATTGCCTATTTCTTACGTGATTTCTTGCTTAACAGTCAGAATCTTCAAGCATAATCTCCCTCATTCAATAGCGGCTCTTGTTCTGCTGTCTTATATCTGTTTTGTCTGTGTGTCGTTATGACCTGTCAAATCCCACATCTGCCCGAGTTTTTCGTCCCATTCTTCCGACTCAAACGGTACGACTCCGGCGCTGGTGAAAAATGTCATTTCCCCGAAAAGGACTTTGCCGTCAACCTCATAAAAATCAACTCTCACCTGCGGTATCCCACGGGCAAGTTTTTCCGCAAGCGTCTTCATTTCTTCAAATCGATCGGGCTTTTCGGGGACACGCTTTGCTTTGGGATATACCCACACAAACGGCAAATGTTGATAGTTTTCATCGAAAAAATCCGTGCATGTTCCCGCAGAGCTTTTTCTTCCTGTATAAACGCCTATGATTTTCACCGTGCCGTTAAACGTATACAGTTTATAATCTCTGAGTTCTTTTGTTTCGGTATCTTCAAGATACGGTTCGGCGATAATTCTCGGCTTTACGTCTTTATACGGCCATTCTCGGAAGGCATCATATTGATTCGCTTTCAGATGCGCATTGATTTTTCTTCGTGCCGCATCCATGTTAAAAGTTTTTTTATCCTTGCAGATCACGATGCTTCCGCTGTCGTGCGTACATTTCAGAACGAACATGTCCGGCAGCTTGTCAAAATCAATCTCGTCAAAACGATCCCAAACGCCCAAAGTCGGTATGATATACTCCTCACCGATTTTTTCGGCAACATACTCTTTTACGGCATACTTGTCGACCATCGGAATATAATCCGGATTTCTGTCGTATATTTTCATCCATTGCAGTTTTTCCGTAAAGGTCTTCGGATTTTCGAGATTCAGTTTTTTATGCATGTTCAGCCGGTACTGTATTTTCAAAAATGTCTTATCCGGCAGCCATTTGAAGTGTCCTCCGGCAGCCAACATATAAAACCCCATCGCAAGCTTGCTCATAATGCATACCCCTCTGCTTCTGCCGCCTGTTTTTCTTTATCTATTACCGCCAATACAACTGCCAGAAAGATCCATACATCTCTCGATTCATACTGAACGTTTCCGACCCCCATGACGATATACAGGATCACAAACATGAACAGAATCAAGCTATCGCCTTTTTTTTCGAAAAAGTCTTTCAGCAAAACCAACGCGGAATAAAACCAGGGGATATAATACAAAAGCAAGCCGACAATCCCGGAACTCACGCAGATCTCAATGAAATTGTCATGTGAATATGTTCCGATACCGGTCACTTTGGCAAAGACGGCAAGCCCGTATCCGAACAACGGTCTTTTCGTAATCAATTCGAGCCCTGTTTCTCTGAATATTTCTCTGACACTGTCGCCCGCATTCAATTCACCGGCAAGAAAAGAAGTAAGCCTTTCAACAAGGGAAGGAAACAGATTCATGTTGATGACAACAAGAATTATTGCAATCAGCAATGCCAAAACCAATAATAGTTTCCACATCCGCTTGATTCCGTACGCAAGCACACTGATTCCGACGATTCCCGCAAGGATCATAACCGCCGCCTTTTTCGAGCCGCTTGCCAGTGCAAAATACGAGAACAACACGATACTTACGATATGAAGTTTGCTCTTCTTCTGCGTGATAAAGTAAAACGCGACAAGCACCGCACTTGCAAAAAACATGCCGTATGTATTGGCATTGTTGATCTCTCCTCCCAGTCTGTCGGCGTCCGAAACAAGAGTGAAAATGTTTGCAAGCCCGTATCGGGAAACCGTATAGATGAGTAAGGCATATCCCGACAGATAGGTAGCAACGAGAAACGTCTTCACCGAGCCATTTGTTCTCATGTAGTAATATACGAACAAAAACAGGAGAAAAAGCTGTGCCTGCGTTTCCCAACGGAACAAGGAATACGCTCTGTCCGCCGACCAGATCAAGGACAGCGATTCCCAGGCAAAAAAGAGGACGGGAAAAATCAGATTTTTACAGTTTAACGGTTCTTTATTTTTTATATTCAGAACAACGAATACGGACATGACGGCAAAGAACAGGAACATCAGCATCTTCGGAAAGACGTATAATACCGCATCCATTTCAAACGTATTGTTTGCTATTATCATGACCGAAAAGATAATTGCCATATAGTCGACATTTGATAATGTAATTTTGTTTTTCATTTCGTTTGACATCTTTTTCCCCTCCTTTCGGGAAACATCCCCTCGTTACCGTTTTGAAATAAAAGCTTCCCATTGTTTCATAATGATATCCGGTGAAAAGTCAAGAGCTCTGATCGATGCGTTTTTCCCGATATCCGCGCGCTTTTGATCGTCTGACGCCAATTCCAGAATTGCTTTCGAGAGAGCCTCAACGTCGTTCATCGGAATAAGAAGCCCCTCATTTTTATCACGAATCAGTGCCCGCGGACCGCCGCAAGGGCAATCCGTGGCGATGACCGGCATCCCGGACGCCATTGCTTCCATCAGCGCATTCGGCATCCCCTCATAGTCCGAACATAGCACAAATATTCCGGCTTTTTCCATGATCCCCGGCATATCGGTACATCTGCCGTAAAATCGGATCCGATCAGACAGCCCCGCCTCTTCGGTCCTCGCCTCCAATATCGGTCTTAACCCGCCGTCTCCGTAATATCCCAATGAATACTGCGGTATTTTATCTGCGATTTTAATAAAAGCCTCTAAAAGCAGCCGCGGATTCTTCTGTGGGTGCAGTCTTCCGACCGCGATGATTTCTTTTCCCGATCCGTTCCGTTTTTTCTCATAGAAATCGGACGATACGGGATTAAATATCACAACGGATTTTTTGCGAACGCTTTCCGAAAAATACGAAGCGGCGTCTTCCGTCTGGAATACCACTCCGTCGGCAAGACAGAACAGCATGTCGGCAAACATCCTCCGGATGCCGGTTCCGTACTCTTTATTCGGATCATTGCGAACCGAGACAACGGTTTTGATTTTTAATCCCGTTGACGCAAGCAGCAGCCTGTAATTCGGCGGTCCCAAAAAAGACACGGCGACGTCCGGCTCTTCATTGATTAAGATTTTTCGGAGCAACGAGATCCGTTCCCGATTGCCGGGTCTTTCCGGAGACTTGCATTTTTCATTCAGGCATATCCGTTTTACCCGGTCGGATATTTCATATTCTTCGATGCCGACAGACGGTGCGTAATCATTAACAAGGATCACGTCGTTGCAAGCGGAAAAATAGTCCAGTAAATTTTTCATGACCCTCTGCGCACCGCCGAGTCCCATGCAGTCAATATAAAAAACCAATTTCATATTTTTCGCTCATTTCACTCTCGGTTCAGTAATTTTTCATACTCTCGAATAATCAGATTGCATACGGGTTCCGGTGAAAAATACGTCCGATACCGTTCCTTTTCCCGTGTGCTGATCCTTTGTCTGACTTCTGTCGGAAGATATTTTTTCAGTGCCTCGTAATAATCGTTTGGCTCGAACGAGTCAAGAACGATAGAGCCGGTATTTTCAAGCATCTGCGATACCGCACCGACATCGGAAGAAATCACCGGTGTTCCGACCATCATAGCTTCAAGAACGGAAAGCGGGAATCCCTCTGTCCTGCTCGGAAAAAGCAGGACGTCGGCATCATACAACATTCTTAATGCTTCATCATGCCCGATCTGACCGTAAATCTTTATATTATCCGGCAGATCGGTATAGTGTTCCATATTGGCACTCGTATTCCCGACTATACGGAAAGAAAACCCGTCTCCGTTTTGCCGTGCGATTTCCGCGACCCGTATAAAAACGTCAACACCTTTGAGCGTCGTCTGCCGTCCCAGGAACAGCACCTTCAATCCGTTTTCCGCTTCATGAAACCGTTTTTCTTCTGTTTTCAGATCGCTGATAAAATTCGGTATACAGACCGTTTTGACGGCAGAAATTTCCTTGATGTAATCCAATGACTGCTCATTCAATACCAATACACAGTCAAACCGTTTAAGGAACAGCTTAAATATCGGCAAACGCCTTTTCCCGTATCCGACAAAATCGTTCAGATTACAGTGGCAATGCAGCACGTTCGCCCCGGAGGCATGATATAGCCCGATCAACAGCATTGATACACAATCCCGGAGGTTTCCGAAAGCAGAACAAGGGGAATTCATGTGGACGATATCATATTTTGTTTTTTTGCATTTTCTCCGGATGGATCTCCAAATATGAACGGACCGTGCCAGTTCCTGCGTTATGCTTCTTTTCCCGGATTCGATCGGATTTTTACCCGTGTAATTCGTATTAACACAATCAATATCCAGCATGCCTTTTGTCGCTTTTACGTATTCATCCGTCCATGTCGATAATCCGCCAAACGGCGGAGCAATCGGAGAAATAAGCAATACTTTCATGTGTTTTTTCTCTCCAATACGGCATTTATTGTGTCAACATATTGTTTTGTGCAGTTTTCTTTATTAAGCTTCGTTTGCAGATACATTTCCCCGCGTTTTCCTCTTTCCGACAGATCATATTCGGTTACCATTTGACGGATCGCTCTTATCAGATCGTCTTTGCTGTCTGCCTGTGCACTCGCTCCGCATCCGACATTATCAATCAATGATATAAGTTCGCTTTCTCTGTCAAAGGAAGCAAGGATCGGCTTCCCCGCCGCCATATAGCCCCATGTTTTACTCGGCACGGAATTGTTGCCTACACCGGATTTTGAGATAATAAGTCCCACATCACCGAGGCTGAACACATATGCTATCTCCTCATAGGGCTGGAACGGGAGCAGGATTACATTATCTATGTTTTCTTCTTTTATTCTTCTTTCAACATCTGCCTTGGCAACGCCTTCACCGATGATGACAAAGCGAACGTTATTCAGCCCATCCTTTATCTCTTTTGCCGTGTCAAGGAGCAGATCCATATTCTGCGTATATCCGACATTTCCGCTGTAAGAAATATAGAACTTATCCCGATCTAAACCGTATCTGTCGAACAAAACGTTATCTTTCCGCTCCACCGGATATATTCCGTCGGTATCCGCCCAGTTGGGCACAACAACGATTTTTTCTTCCGGCACACCCTTTGCCATGATGTTTTTTTTGAAGCCCTCGGAAATGACGATGATCCTATCGGCGTTTTTGTACGTATAATCTTCGATTTTTCGACCGATTTTCCAAATCAGACTGCCTTTTTTCGTCATACCCGCATTGACCAGGGAATCCGGGAATATATCCTGCAAATTATAGACGAACGGGACTTTTTTCTTGTTCTTTTTGCCGAGCTTCTTTGCGACTTTGGCGCACAGCATTCCCTGTGTCGGCGGAGTACTTGATGCGTACACGGCGTCAATGTCTTTGGCTTTGATCCCTTTGAAATACTCGGCTATTGTGCAAAGCGTGAATTTCAAGGTTCTCTGCAAAAAGTTCGTTCCTTCTTTTATCATGGAGAAACGGTGTACGATCACATATCCGCCTTTGCGTTCCTCGTGTTTTTTCTTTTTATATTCTTTTCTTACTTCATCCGTAATGCCTCTTGATGGCATGGGCACATAGTTGATGCTTGTGATCTTTCTTTTGACAAGCTCGTTCTCGAAATCCTCATTCATGGCGAACGCAGCCGCATTTTCCGGATAACAGTAAGCTCGTAGTCTGAGTATTCTCATATTTATCTCCGCTTCATCAGCTCTTTTGCCTGCTTTGCAAAATATTCGGAATCTTCACCGAAAAGCGGACCGGTCGTCAGTTGAGAGTGATACATACCGATCGCATGGAGATTCCACTCGATGATAAGCGGCTTGTTATCTTTATCGATGGTGATATCCCAGCCGATGATCCCGAACATCGGCATCGCATTATGCGCTTCAAGCGCAAGCGCGACCGCCTCTTTATAGGAAGGTACTTCCAATCCGCCGAATTTCAGACCGTTCGGCATTTCCGTCAGAGGTTTTGCGTTTTCATAATATCCGGTATCGAGGAATTTTCCCTTATCATCGATCCCGATACAAACCACGCCCTCACCGGGGCCTTTGTTCGTATTGCACGCGATCACATCGGTTGTGTTGGTGAGAAGCATACCCGACATAAGCTTTGCTTCTCCGTTTACGATCGCCGTAACGATTCTCATGGCATTAACGCTGTGAGGATTTGTTTTTTCGAACAACTCACACTGCGCAATGACCTCCTGTGCCAGATAATTCTTATCATATGCCGTAAAAACTTCCTCTACGCCCTTCGCATCGGAAACAAGTCTGAGATTTTTGCCCTCTCCCGAATCAATGGACGGCTTGACGATCAAAGGAAGGTGTTCCAGCATGATCCTTTTCGCTTCTTCACGGCTGATATGCCGATAGTCATGGTCAAGGAAGCAACCGTCTATGTTTCTGACAAACGTATAAGGGAGAGGAAGGTTCGGCTGAAAACGTTCAAAATAGTTCTTATCCTCCCACGGTCTGTTAAAGCCTCTTTTCACCTGAGACGGATCGAGGTATACTTTATGAATCCTTTCCGGCAAATAGCGGACGTCAAATTCCCCACGGACATTCAGCATGATCTCGTGCGTATAAAAATCGTATTCGGAAGGATGCTGTAACCCCCAGAACTGCGCAATTTCACTTTTCTGCTCTTTGGTGAGCGTTTTCCAGTCCGGATAATTCTTCTTCGCATCGTTCCATTGCCCGATGGAATAGCTTTTTACTATTTTCTTTCGGAAAACATCATAAGAAGCCGTCACAAACCAATTATAAAATCCGGTGCCTAACGAAAATAAATTCATTTGTTTTTACCCTCTTTGTATCTGTTAAGTACGGAATCCATATATGTGCGGCATCCTTTTCCGAATAACTGATAAGCCGCAAAATTCGGAGCACTGTTTCCTTCGATCATAACAAAGCCGTCTTTTGACAAAGCAATATCCCATCCGACAAGTCGGACTGCCGGATAAACCGACGACAACTCTTTTGCCAGGTTGACGGCATCCGTAAGGTCGGGCACCTGATATCCGATCAGCTTTTTGCCGGTAGTCGGGTGATATTCAAAGCTTTGTCCTCTTTCATCCGCCGTACCGGTTACGACACCGTTTTCATCAAGCTCACATAATATTCCGCCCGAGCCGCAATTATCCACGACCGATCCGTTTGCCCCTACACGCATGACCGGAGGCAGAACCATGATCTCATCGTCAAGCCGGACTGTCGCTATTCTCAAAGTATTTAAGGATGCAGGATGCAAAGCCGCCATCCTTTCATCCTGTTCTATGACTTCTTCGACGACCGCACCGTGCCGATAATCACGTTTTAATATCTCAAATATTTTTTCCGTGTCTGTACTGTCATCGAAAATCCGGACTCCGCGCCCCTCTCCGCCGTCATACGGTTTTACGATGACACGCCCGGCACTTTTGAAAAAGGCAAGAAATTCCTCTTTTTCCCGCTGATTGTATAGATGTAATGCAATCAGTTTTCTCTTATAGAATTGCTTGAATTTGTTATAAACTCTTTCCTTATCGAAAAACAGGTCTGCCGTTCTGTAATCATTGAACACCTCAACATACCTGTTTTCCGCTTCCCACAACGGAATGAATTCTCTGCGCTCTTTTTCTTCCACTTCATAAAAGTGATAGTACAGGTATTCATTAAACGTCACGTCATGGTCCAACGCTTCCTTCAACATATCGGCAATAAGCTCCTCCGTGGGAGCAATACCGAATTTTGTCAGATCACGGATCGCATTTTCTCTTGTAAAATAGGCTCTGTATTTGGTTTTCCTGATTTTTTTGCCGGCAGAAGTCGATAAAACCCCGTGTTTGATTTTCGACAACGTTCTGTTCATTTACCAAACACCTCATCTAACACTTTTTCCGTCAGTTCCCCGAAGAAAGGACCGTGCTCGCATTGAATCGGACCTATTGCACCCTTACGCATATTGGCTTCGATCAGAATAACATCTCCGTCTTCATCGACCGACATATCCCATCCGACCAATCTGAAATTCCCCGTATATTGCGCCGCTCTTTTTACGGTTTCAAGCATCTTTTCAAATTCGGGTACTTTTATTTCGCCGAGAAGCATCCCGTCGGGATGCCTGTCCGTCGTCTTTCCGGAATACATATCAAAATATGCGCTTTCCATAAGCTCGCCGTTTTCTTTTACTCCGACGATAATGCCGGAATTGGCGCTGACATTATCAATACGGCTATCCCCGGCTCCCATTTTCAGAGAAGCGGACAGAAAGTGCACGCCGTCATTCAGCATGACCGTGTAAATACGAACGGTATTCAGCGATCCCGGATGCATTTTCGCAAGCTCATCGTGCTGTTTCACGATTTCCTGAACGATCAGGTTATCGTCGTCATGCCCCGACAAAATGCCGGTCAATTCATTCATATCCGATTTTGTGTCGAAAAACCGGATATTTCTTCCGCTTCCGCTCTCCTGCGTCGGTTTTACGATCACCTCCGGCTCGGCTTTCAGAAGCTCCTTCGCTTTTTCCGTATCTATCAACTTATAGTCTTCATCAAAAAGCAGCCCGCCGATTTTTCGGACGACCGTTTTCGGCTGTTTTATCCCCGGAAAAATCAAAGAATAATAGTTTTTATCATTGAATCCATAGCCCAGTTTTCTGTTATTGAAATGTTGGTCTATTTTTGTGTAATGTAGATCACTCGGGATATATCTCGGATCAAACTTTCCTGTAATATAAGTATAGTACCTTACCCAATCCGTATCAACCTTACAATACGGCTTCCAGAAATCCCTGACGGCTTTCTTCTGCTCCGATGTGAGACGGGGCATGTTTTTGACGTATTTCTTTATCTGTCTTCGTTCCTGAAACGTGATGATCGCATTGGCGACCTTTGTTTCGGTTCCGTCAAATATTTTATTATATAGGGCTTTCGTCTTTTTTTTGACCGCCATCTTCACACCCGCTTTATCATTATTTCGCCGCGGAAATCATTTCTTTTTCCTTATCCGTAACCGGTTCCGATTCGCTGTTCGTATAGATCTTTTCTCTGAAAAGAACCGTTCTGACAGTTCGGATAATGATTCTTACATCAAGCAAGAATGTTACGCTGTGGGCATACCAAGCGTCAAGCAGCCGCTTGTTTCCCACATCCATCTGATTTCTGTGATATGCCTGCGTATATCCCGTTATCCCCGGTCTTATCAAAAGTTTGTCTTTCTCGTCTTCTTCATATGTATCTTTGGACTCCACGTCTCCGGCTCTCGGACCGACGAAACTCATCTGCCCCGCAAATATGTTGAAAATCTGCGGCGTTTCATCAAGGCTCGTTTCACGAAGAATGCGTCCGATCTTTGTAACCCTTGCATCCGTTCTGGAATTGAACGTGCTTCCGTCTTGGTTTCGGATATCCGGTGCATCCACCTTCATCGACCGGAATTTCAGCATCCCGAATGCCTTAAAACCGATACCGAGCCGTTTTGAACGATAGAATACGGGGCCGCCGTCTTCAAGCTTGATCGCTATGGAAATCGGTATCGCAAGAAGTAAGAAAAACGGAAGAATCATCACACAGATAAGGATATCAAGTGCTCTTTTGACTGTTTTTTGATAAAACCCGTTATAGTTTTCGAGATGCTTTACCCTGTCATAATGCTGACGGGGAGTCAGTTTTTCATTTGAATTCATATTACACTCAATTCCATATCGATCAATTTGTATTTTTTCGTTTGTGTCATGCCGCAGGTCGTGAAGCCATTTTTTTGATAATATTCAAGCGCGTATTTATTTTTTTCATAAACCGAGCAGGCGACTTTGGAACAGCCTTTCTCTTTTGCGATTCTCTTGATTTTTTCAAGCATCTTTTCAGCTATGCCTTTTCCCCGGCATTCCGGCAATGTCCCGAATTTTTCAAAATATAACACATCATCCGTCGCTCTGACCTGAAACGTGGCAACGGTTTTTTCAAGCTCATCGGAAACCAAAAACACGTCGTTTTTCAACTCACACAAAGCGAGTATTATCATGTCTTTGGCATGCGTATTATCCCATTGATGAATATCATATTTTTTTGCCATATCTTTTCCGCAGGCGTAAAGCACCTTTTCGACTTTTTTCAGTCCGGCAAGATCCATCATTTTGATTCTTTTCATCATGAGCTCCACGGTCAGAAAAGCACCTCCGATAAATATCTGTAAGCCTTTGCGGCTTTTTCCTCCGCTTCCTCTGCCGTTTTGCCTTTTGCCGCAATGTATCCCAGCCCGTCCAGATTGGTATGATACGCATTGACGTGCTGACCTTTTGTCATATGGTGGTAAAGCTCGACGTCGAATTCTTTTTCAAATGCCGGAACATCCGGCAGATTTACCACATCGCCCTCGGGGAATGCAAGCAATCTCGTCGCTACGGCAACTGGCTCGGTTTTTTTGAATTCCTTAAAATCGCCGACCGCGTTTTCGAGCATTGCCGCCATATAATCCATCCCCGTACCGTACGGAATGATACACGGACCTATCATATTTCCGCCCATTCTGGCACCGATATCGACGATATGTATTTCTCCGCCGTCGGTGATGATCATATCCGTATTGACGGAACCCGAATTGATCCCGAGCGCTTTGATCGCATTTTCCACACATTTCTTTGCTTTTGCTTCAATATCCGCAGGCAGTCCGCAGGGGATCATATGACCGAGCTCGGCATAATAAGGCGGGTCTGTCATCCGTTTTTTCATGATCGCCAACACATAAACCCTGCCGTTTACGACAAGACTTTCCGCGCCGTATTCCTTACCATCGACAAAGGATTCCACCTCTGCACGGTGAGAAATCGAACCGTTCATGGCAAATCCGCACGCCGCAGGCAAACCGTCCGGGGCATCAACTCTGCTCGTTCCCCGACTGCCGGAGCCGTCGCACGGTTTTACGATCACCGGATAGCAAAGTTTCCCGGCAAGCGTGCCGATATCGGTATCGGCATCAATAAGGCAGCATTGACCATCCGAATCATCGACACGGTTTTCGAGAAAACACTTTTTCACGTTGTATTTGTTCTTGGTCTTTTGAGCCGCCGTGTACGTTAACCCCGTAAGGTTCATTTTTTCCGCAATATACGATGCGGTCAGTACACCGTATTCCGTAGCGGCGGTCAGTACACCGTCGATTTGGTTTTTTTGGGCAAATGCAAGGCAGGCTTTTTCGTCAACGATGTTGATGACGGCGTATTTATCCGCAAAAGCAAAGCCGGGAGCTTTGGGATCGGCATCCACCGCCAGAGTGTAATACCCCATATCCTTTGCTTTTTTTATGACGAACATCTGCAAAAAGCCGGCTCCTATTATCAATACTTTTTTCAAGGCATCTCACCTTTCTTAAAGGGACAACTCAGTTCCTGTACGCCTGCACGATCTCCGCATACTTTTCTATCACATACTCCACCTCTTCATCCGTAAGCTTGGTATGCAGAGGAAGCGTGATCTCATTCTCAAACTTCGCATAGGCGACCGGATAATCCTTTATATCAAAGCCCAGATTCTTATACGCCGTAAACATGGGCAGAGGTATGAAATGCACATTTGTACAAATGCCGGCCTTTGCCATCTTTTCCATAATTTCGTTTGCGTTCTCCCTGTTTATACCGGGTATCCTCGTGACATAGAGGTGTCCCGAGCTTATGTGCTCACCGGTATAATGATCGAGTGTTTTTATACCGAGCGAACGAAACGCAGCATCGTATCTTTCTATTATTTCTTTTCTGCGCGGAAGCATCGTGGGATATCTTTCAAGCTGTCCGAGGCCTATCGCCGCCATGATGTCCGTCATATTACACTTATACCAGATACCGAGAATGTCGTATTCCCAGGCACCGAGCCTGTCCTTGGTAAAGGCGTCCTTGCTTTGACCGTGAAGGCTGTAAAGCTGTGTCATGCGATACATATCGTCATCGTTTATGCCGTCAAAGTGATTCCAGAAGATGGCACCGCCCTCTCCTGTTGAAAAGTTCTTCGTGGCATGGAAAGAAAACACCGTGAAATCGGCAACGCTGCCGATTTTTCTCCCCTTATAAACGGCACCGAGAGCGTGCGCCGCATCCTCGATGACAGCCACTCTGCCAAGCATTGCCTGAAGATCGGAAGTCGGCTTGAAGAGGGATTTTTTTCTTTCGAGTATCTCAAATATCCTGTCATAATCGCAGGGGATGCCTCCGATATCGACGGGGATAACGGCTTTGGTGTTCTCGTTTATCGCCGCTTCGAGTCTATCATAATCAGGCTCGATGACGCCGTCTTTGTCAAGGCAGTCGATAAGCACGATCTTCGCCCCGACATGATGTATCTCGGATGCCGATGCGGTATACGTATAGGCACAGGTGATGACCTCGTCCTTCTCGCTTCCTCCCGAGCCCGAACCGATGCCGAGCATCCTCAAAGACAGTTCCAATCCCTCCGTAGCGGAGCTGACCCCGATACAGTTCGGCGATCCTTCACCGTTATAATCTCCGACAAAAGAAGCGAGTTTCTTTTCAAACAACTTTGTTTTGGGGCCGGTCGTAAGCCAGCCGGACCTCAGCGTTTCGCAAACACCCTCAATCTCCGCATCCGATATATCCGGGAAAGTAAACTTGATATTCCTCATTTTAAGTAACTCCAATATGTTGTAAAAGTATTGTAACCGTGCTGTCGGTCAGATCGATAAATCATAATAAGACTTGTACCATTCGGCAAACCGCCTGAGCCCTTCCCGAAGCGGAATCTTCGGTGTAAAGCCGTAATCCCGTTCGAGTCCCGAACTGTCCGCGTACGTCACCGGAACATCGCCCGGCTGCATGGGAGCTTTCTCCGTGTGAGCGGCAACATCGAAATCCTCCGGCAGAACACCGGCACGGATCAGCTCTTCGCAAAGGGTATTGACAAAACACATGAGATTCTCCGGCTGTCCGCCGCCGATATTGTAGATCGCATAGGGAGGAACGGGCAGTCCGTCCTCGCCGTTTTCCTTTATCGGTGCGCCATGCATAACACGGTACACACCCTCGATGATATCGTCAATATACGTAAAATCACGCTTGCAGTCGCCGAAATTGAACAGTTTTACCGTTTCGCCCTTTGTAAACTTATCCGTAAAGGTAAAATATGCCATATCCGGTCTTCCCGCGGGACCGTAAACCGTAAAGAAACGCAAGCCCGTAGCGGGAATGTTATATAATTTGCTGTAACTGTGAGCCAGAAGCTCATTCGATTTCTTTGTTGCCGCATAAAGCGATACGGGATCATCCACTTTATCGTCTGTGGAAAACGGAACCTTCCTGTTTCCGCCGTAAACGGAACTGCTGCTTGCATATACAAGATGTTCGACGGGATAACGGCGGCAGGCTTCGAGAATGTTATAAAACCCGATAATATTTGAATTTATATACGCATCCGGATTTGTAATGCTGTACCGGACACCCGCCTGTGCGGCAAGGTTGACGACAACGTCCGGCTTATATTCCGAAAACACCTTATCAACAGCGGATTTATCATGAAGGTCGGCTTTTATGAAAACGTGTCTGATATCCGGCTTTTTTTCCGCCGCTTTTTCTATCAGGCCCAGACGGTATTCTTTCAGTGCCGGATCATAATAGTCATTCATGTTGTCGAATGAAACGATCGTCGCATTATTAAGTTCTTTTATCAGCCGGAGCACAAGGGCGCCGCCGATAAATCCCGGAGAGCCGGTCACAAGAATCGTCCTGTCGTTCAGTTCTGTCGTTTGCTTCATTTTCATCAATCTCTCTTGAACAAATCTCTTGTATATACTTTCTCTTTCACGTCGTCAAGGCAGGCGTCGTATCGGTTTGCGATGATGCACTGACTCATCTTTTTGAATGAATCCAGATCATTCACTACTTCACTTCCGAAAAAGGTCGTGCCGTCTTCAAGCGAGGGTTCGAAGACTATGACCTTTGCCCCTTTGGCTTTGATCCGTTTCATCACACCCTGGATACTGCTCTGACGGAAATTGTCGCTTCCGCTTTTCATGGTAAGGCGGTAAACGCCGACGGTGATCTCTTTCTCTTTGGCCTTGTCATAGCTTTCGCTTGCCTCATAATACCCCGCCATGGCAAGCACACGGTCTGCGATGAATTCCTTTCGCGTACGGTTGCTTTCCACAATGGCGCCGATCAGATTTTCCGGCACGTCGCCGTAGTTGGCAAGGAGCTGTTTGGTGTCCTTCGGCAGGCAGTACCCGCCGTAACCGAAAGAAGGATTGTTGTAAAAGTTCCCGATCCTCGGGTCAAGACAGACGCCGTCGATAATGTCTTTTGTGTTCAAGCCTTTCAACTCCGCATAGGTATCAAGCTCGTTGAAATAGGAAACACGCAGGGCAAGATAGGTGTTGGCGAAAAGCTTGACGGCTTCCGCCTCGTTTCTGCCGATAATCAGCGTTTCGACTTCCTCTTTTTCGGCACTTTCCCGGAGAAGTGAGGCAAATTTTACCGCTTTTTGCACCATTTCCGGATTGGCTTTGTCCGTTCCGGCGATGATTCTGGACGGATAAAGGTTATCATACAGTGCCTTGGATTCTCTCAAAAATTCCGGGCTGAACATAATTCTGTCCGTTCCGTATTTTTCGCAGACCTTTTCGGTATAGCCTACGGGAACGGTGGATTTTATCACCATAACACAGATTTTGTTATGACGCATCACCGTTTCGATCACAGTTTCAACGGCAGAGGTATCAAAAAAGTTCTTCTGAGGATCGTAGTTTGTCGGAACGGCAATGACAACATACTCTGCATCCCGATATGCTTCTTCGGCATTCACGGTGGCTTTCAGATCCAGCTTCTTTTCGGCAAAAAATTCTTGGATTTCTTTATCCTGAATCGGGCTGATTCTGTTATTTATCATTTCGACCTTTTCGGGAACGATATCAACTGCCGTCACTTCGTTCTTCTGCGAAAGCAGAGCCGCAAGCGACAGTCCCACATATCCCGTACCGGCAATGGCGATCTTCATCTGTTTCACTTCTTTTCTTATGGGAATTTTTATCAGCCGAGCATTTTGATGACGCGGAAGCCCTCGGCGTATTCGACTTCGTTTGCATAGCCCCAGATATGATTTCTTTCGATATTCATCTCAAACAGGCGGCTCATTCTGTCATGCTCCGAGCCGTAGCAGGCAAGTGCCTTTTTCTTTTGCCCGATATAATCGCTGATGTCCACGAAATAGGTCGGATGATATTCGTTTTCGAGAATATATCCGTTACTCTTGTATTCGAGGATATTGGCGCAGTGCCGTGCCGCCGTCAGACAGATTTTATTTGCCTCCACGTGATCCTGATGCATATCCTCGTCGAAATGGAGGAAGATGGTGTCGATGTGATAATCGAAAATGATGCTTTCCACCTTCTGCATGATCTCCGTGCCGTACGTCAAAGCGGCGTGCGGGATCGGATTCTTGTTTTCGATCTCGATCATGCCGATGGCTTTTGCCGCCTCGGCGCTCTGTTTTACCGAATCGCTGAAACTGACGTGAACGTTACGCTGTGCGAAATGGGTTTCATTATCCGTCAGCGTGAATTTATATACTTTTTTTCCCTGACTTACAAGCTTTGCCGCCGTGCCGCCGGCACCGAGCTCGGCATCGTCGAAATGCGCCCCGACGATCAGTATGTTTTCCATCATGTTACCGCACCTCATCAAATACTTTGAGAATTTTTCCGATCAATGCTTCCATCGTGAAATCGCCGTATATTTCTTTTACGTCTTCAAACGGTATTCTCTCTCTGCCTTTTGCGTTTACGATAAACCGTTCTGTCTCGTCTACCCTTTCGGCGGTCAGTTCGTCGCCCTGATAAATGCAATATTTATCGGGGTATTTCGCGAGATATTTTTTGCCGCAGCAGTTTTCGATCTTCCCGATATGTAAGATCGGTCTGCCGGCTGAAACAAAGTCTATGATCTTGCTCGGGCACATATTGGCGCTGTCATGCCCCATGCTGACAAGCACGTCGCAGTCAAATAACACATTATACGATTCCTCTTGGCTGACACGCTTATGGCAGATATACCCGTCTCCGAGTTTTTTCTTCCACAATTCGACCGTGTCGCCGTAGTCACCGAGATTGCCGACCGTATAGAAGCGTATCTTTTTGTTTTTTTCGATGATTTTTTCAAACAGACGGAAGATGAAATCCGTATTTTCAATGCCGAGATAGAAATCTCCGAGGAATACGCAGTTGATAAAATCATCATCAAATTCAACAACTCTTTTCGCTGTATCGGGGCAAAATTCCCGGATGCACGGGAGCATGAAGTACTCGATCTTGTCCTCGATCGGCGAGCCGATATAATCCTCTTTGAATTCCGTTAAGAAGAAAACCTTTGCCGCATCTTTCAGAGCGTCGATTTCTTCCTGAACATACGCCTTTTTCTGTTCCGCCGTGATATGCGGATCGAACGCATACGGATCGTAGGACGTCGGGAACCACTTGCATTTTCTGCCCTTTAATGCTTTATGAGCAATGAAATTCACCCGGAAATTGACAGCACCCGAGAATACATAATCGTATTCCGTACTGTCAAGGATCTCATCAAGCGACTGCTCCGGCTTGAAGATTTTTACGCCGTTATATTCCTCGGGATACGAAAATCGGTTCCCCGAAAGCTCCGTCGGATATACGGAAACATCATAGCCGAGCTTTGCCAATGCTTCCATTGTCCGCCGAAACAGATTCGTCGTCGCGCTTGAATCGGGATGATACGTGTCTGCGATCAATAAGATTTTTTTCATATACTGTTCACTACCCTGTTATAGTATGTATCCGGATCGTCCGAGAGCGGGACTTTATAAGTAACCTTGAATATACTCGTTTTCTTCCTGATTTCTTCCCACTCCACAGGATCAAATTTCTTATTCAACGAGTGCTCAATAAACAGATTGTCTACATTGTTCTCCGGAATTTTCGCCCATTCTTCGGCGATATCCGGCTCGTTGGCATGGATCAAGGCGATCAGATAATCAAACAGCAGATAATCCATGACGTAGTCTTCTCTTCGCCAATACTCCATCTGCAATGTCAGCAGTTCTTTGAAAAACTTTGTTTCGCACGCACCGGTCGCCAAAAAATAAGTTGTCCAGTCAAAGGATATCCAGAAGTTCGGTTTTACCGGCGGCGTTTTTATGGAGAAATACCGATAATCCGTTATCTTTTCATCAAGCGGCTCCGTAAGGAATATGGTGGCGTCCATCCATATCCCGCCGTATCGGTACAGCAGTGCCAGTCTTAATAAATTGCTGAATTTTGTAAGATTGATCGTTCCCGATTCAACCTTTTTCATGATCCATTCGGGGAATTTTACGAATGAGCTGTAATTATCTTTATCCAGACGGTGGATATTGTATTTTTCCCGATCCAAAAACTTATCTGTCGATTTCCGGCAGTTCTTGACAATATCAGGAGCGGAATTTTTCTCCCAACCCTGATACAAGCAGTCTTCAACGTAGTGCGGCGCATTTTCGGTGTCCCAGCCCTGATGCCAAAAAATCCAGACGTCGGTCTTGTCGGATTTTTCGTATTCTCCGAACGTTATTTCACTCACGGCATCTGTGTTATACAAGCCGGCATCCCAATATTTTTTCTGCAACCATTTCATATAGGTTTTGTGAACCGGTTTTTCCCATTTGTCGTTCCCGGTGCGTCTGGCCATTATGTCAAGCGCCCACGCCGTCGTGCCTTTGCATAATCCCAACGTTTTGGTCTTACCTTGAACGTCCCATTTTCTATAACTCGAAAGCATAACGCCCCTCCTTCATGTAAGCTAAATACGCGCTGTTTTGCTCAATGCATCAAGGTTTTCCGCGGCTTTTTTTCGCAGAGCCTCGGATATTGCAACAGGCTTATCGTGAAATTCTTCGAGCTGACGGTATGCCAGTTCTCTTGTGAGCCGTCTGACGTTGCAGCATCTCCCGGATTCTCCTGTTTCCGCATAGAAATAATCCGTTTTTTCACGGTGATCGGGGAAAGATACCACGCTTTTGCCGAGCGCCGCACCGACAACACCGACATGGAGTTTCATCGTTACGATACAATCCGTTTCGTTGATAAGAGATGCCATCTGCATACAGTCGTGATAGTTATACCGGTAATACTCCGTGCCGGATTCGTCCAGCTTTTTATATACTTCCTTTATTTGCGGCACACTTTCGGCATCAAATTCATTGTCCTGTGATAAGACGAGCAGGTATTCTCGGTGTTCTTTCAGAAAATCGATCAGCGCCGGCAATATCATATCCCTAAGGTACCCGAAACCCGCCGGATCACCGGGATGAATATGCAGCAGCAGTTTTTTCCGTCCGTTCGCTGCCGCGTCCAGCTCCTGCTTTTCCCGCAAAGCCGGCAGCATATCCGCCGTTACCAAAAGCGCCGTATCCGCCGTCACGGTCAATTGATTCTTTACGCCATACGCCTCAAACACTTTTTTTGTTCCCGCATCACGAAAGTATACGATCTTTGCACGGTCAAGCATCCTTACGATGCTTCTTCTGAGCCACGGCGTATTCACCGGTCCGCCGCCGACACCGAGAATGTACACCGGTTTTCCCATGCACTGATACAGCCGGGCAGGCAAAACAAATCGCAAGTATCTGAGGACAACCGTGCGTTTACTTTTTCCGTCATCCCAAAGATGACCGCCGGAAATCAGCACAAACGCATCCGCACTCAGCGAGGAGAAAAAGTTCTTGCGATTCGTGTATCCGAGTTCTTTCCGGCAAAACGGACTGATACCGTGATTTTTGTTATACTGAAAAATATCGGTTTCCCGAAAGCCGAGCTCCTTGCATTTCCGATAAAACTGATGTGCATACAGAATATCTCCGAAATTCGAGCCGTTCAGATATCCTTGAAGCATGATTTTTTTCATGGCAGACCTTCCTCTTCAACGCCTGCCGCAGGCATGCGCCGAATCATTCGGAGTATACTTTCTTCATCCACTCGACATTGCGGCGGATGCCCTCTTCGATATCGACCGTCGTTTTGAGCCCGAGATCGCGGACGGCTTTGCTGTTATCCACTTTTTTGTCGATGGTCGTCTGCGGCTCATGCTCCTTGTACGTCACAAGCGCGTCGGTCTTTCCCGCATATTTCAAGATCAGGTCGGACAGCGTCTTGATATCGTAATACTCGGACGATGCGATGTTATAGACCTCGCCCGGCTTGAAGTTCTCGCAGATGGTAGCGAGCGCACGGACGCAGTCGGTGATGTAGGTATTCGTCCGGTGATGTCCCGTGTAGACCGTGTACGGAATATCGTGAAGTGCTTTATAGGTAAAGGTGCAGATAACACTGCGGTAGTTGCTGAAATATTCGCCGGGTCCGTAGGTGTTGAACAGACGGACTCTGACCGTTTCCGTGCCGAACATAAGCTCCGAATTATGGATCTGCAATTCATTCACCCACTTGGAGATGGCATAGTCGTTCATCTGCTTGATGGGGCATTTTTCCAGAACATCCTCGTACATGACGTCGGTATAATCGCCGTAGACCTCGGAGGAAGAAAAATGGATCAGTCTGAAACGGTACTTCTCCTGCAATCTCAACACGTTTTTCATACCGACGGCATTGGAATGCCAGACCTTTTCGTAATAATCTTCGCCGTTCCAGCGACCGAATTCCGCCGCCAGATTATAGACATAGTCAAAGGTATGCGCCTCAAAAATTCTTTCGAGCTGTCTGTACTCACCGATATCACAGCGGATATACTGCGGGTGATGATTGTGCGGCAGATCGCACACCCACACCTCATGACCACGGGAGCGAAGCTCTTTGACAAGCTCCGTGCCGACGACGCCCAGACCACCGGTTACCAAAATCTTACTCATTTTCTTTCCCTCCTGAAATCAAAGATAATATGTACCGTCTATCGGACAAATATGTCTTGTGTCAAGAACGGTTTTTTGTTTTATCAAATCATAATGCTGTTTGATCTCATCATGTCCCACCATGATGACGACCATATCGACGTCGTTTAAGAACGACTGTAAATCAAAGTACTGATGCTCCGCGATCTTCTCTCTGACGAAAGGATCATACACTTTGATGCCGCCGACCGAATGCTTTTTCATGCGTGCAAGAAGTTGAAGTGTCGGACTTTCTCTCGTGTCGTTCACGTTTTCCTTGTACGTCAGTCCGTACAAGCCGACTTTTCCGAAATCCGCAAGTCCTTCCCGCTTCATGACTTCTTTGATACGTTGTAAAACGTATTCCGGCATTCCGTCGTTGATAATCCGTGCCTGTCTTATCAGATCGGTATATTCCGGGAAATCGCCGACCAGAAACCACGGATCGACCGATATGCAGTGTCCGCCGACACCGGGCCCGGGAGAGAGAATGTTGACTCTCGGGTGCTTGTTGGCGATGCGGATGATCTCATAAGCGTCTATACCCGCCGCATTGCAGAGCTTCAACACTTCATTGGCAAAGGCGATATTGATATCCCGATAGGTATTCTCGATGACCTTCGTCATTTCCGCCGTGCGGATATCCGTTACCGTGATCCCGCCCTTGCAGATATTCCGATACAGTTCTTTGATGCTCTCGCCGACAGCGGGATCGTCCGCCCCTATCGTTCTTGCATTATTCCAAAGCTCATAAACCATATTGCCGGGAATGATGCGCTCCGGTGCGTGAGCGAGATTCACTTTTTTCTCCGGGTGCTCCGCGATGAGCGGACGGACGTATTTATCCACCGTTCCGGGCGAGACCGTCGATTCCAAGATGAGCACCGCGTTTTCGGGGCAAACCTCCAAAACGCTCTTGAAAGCGGAAACCACCATGGACGGGTCGATTTTTTTCGTTTCTTTATCATACGGCGTCGGAACGGCGATGATATAAACGTCAGCGACCTCGACTTTCTCCGAAAAGCGAATGCCGTGGGCGCTCGCCTTCTTAAAAAGCTCGTCCATGCCGTCCTCGTCTATCGGGAGATTTCCTTCCTGCAATGAACGGATCCGCTTCGCATTGCAGTCTGTTCCGATGACCGGCACCCCCTGCGATGCAAACATCATGGCAGTAGGCAGTCCGATATAGCCCATGCCGATGACACTGACTGTTTTCAACTTGTTTTCCTCCGATGTGCAAATCAATAAAAAGGTTTCGGCTGTTTTTTATATCGTCAAAGACCGGCAATATCCAGAAAATATCATTCGGTGTACAACCGGGTGCTCTGCTTCCCCTTGACAATACCTTTCACGGCTTTTTACCGCTGCCGTTTGTGCCTCGCCCTCATACCGGGACTGCGCAAAAACACACAGTATAATTATATCATATTCTTCGGAATATGCAATAGAAAAATGCTTTTTTATCTGTTTTTTTACATTTCATAAGGCATAAGTTGCAATATTAAACAAAACACTGTCGAAAGCCGTCGTGATACTTGTTTCGTCACCGACTGCGTGCTTCTATCACTAAAAATTATTGAAACATGGGCGTATCTGAAATCAGCGCAAAAAACTTGCAAACCCGCAAAAAATGTGCTATACTCAATATAAGATTATACACGGAAAACAAATGCAAAAGCGGTACCGTTTGGGAGTTGCCGAAAGAATAAACTTATATACATCATTTCAAGTCAAAAGAAAGGTCACACACATGGAACGAATCAAAAGTTTTTCCGTCGATCACATGACGCTTTTGCCGGGCGTCTACGTTAGCCGTACCGACTACGCAAACGCCGCGGACGCCACGTCTTCCCTCTTTGCACCGCAGGACGGCGGGCAGGATGCCCTCTGCCCCGTCACCACCTACGATATCCGCATGACGCGCCCAAACTTTGAGCCTGTCATGAGCACGTCGGAGATACACGCCATCGAGCACCTCGGGGCTACCTATCTCAGAAACCGCGCCGACGTCGCGCACCGCGTCATCTACTGGGGTCCCATGGGTTGCCGTACCGGCTTTTATCTCATTCTGTCCGGTGCGCCGGCTCTTTCCGACGTCATCACGCTCATGCGGGACACCTTCCGCTTTATTACCGGCTTCGAAGGCAAGGTCCCCGGCGCTTCACCGGAAGAATGCGGCAACTATTCCGACATGGATCCCGACGCGGCAAAAAAGCGCGCCGAAGGATATCTGACCGTACTCGAAAAATAGCCTTTCTCCAAAAAGCAAGACCGCGTCACGGGTCATATGCCTTTGACGCGGTCTTTGTTCTTTGTGGTTTACAGTTCCCGCACTTGCGTGCGGCGAAGATCATGGATCCATCTCTTTTTCGATCCATGCCATCAAGAGGTTGACTATTCTTTTCTGCTGCTCCTCGGTCAGTTCCTTCCCTTCGGGAACCTTATACCATTTTTTAAGGCAGCCACGGCAGCAACAAGCGGTCGCGTGCTGAGCAACAAACACCGGGTGTCCCCGCATGGGCGTCTGTTTCCCGTCATTGGGGATATATGCCGGAGCGAGCCTCGTTTTCACAAAGTCCCCCGCATGACGGCGCACGGTGCTCATGCCCTTTTCCCGGACGTAATCCTTTTCCCGCTTTTTCAGATGAAACTTGGCTCTGAACGCTGATTTTTGAAGATGATGCAAGGCGTCGTCAATCGTCATCCTCCGTGTACTCCTTTATAACGATTCTTTGAACATCTCTTTCATTTCTACCGCGAAGGCGCTTCCCTCACCGACTTTGCTTTCCACGGAAAGCCGCACGCCAAGCAGGTCTGCCGCTTTTTTGCACAGATACAGTCCGAGCCCGCTCGACCGCTTTTCTATGCGCCCGTTCTCGCCGGTGAAACCCTTTTCAAAGATGCGCGGCACATCCTCGGCGGCAATGCCGATGCCGGTATCGGAAATAACAAGAGAATCCGCCTTACGCACGATGCCGATCTCCCCGCCTGCCTGCGTGTACTTGATGGCGTTGGAAACGATCTGTTCCAATATGCAGGAAAACCACTTCTTATCCGTGACGACGATACCGGTCACACCGTCGTAGGAAAGGCGAAGCCGTTTTGCCACGAACTGCGGCGCAAATTTGCGGACGGTTTCGCGGACAAGATCGTCAAGCGCATATTCCCGGATGACGAGATCGTGACTGCCGCCTCCGAGCCGGATATACTGCAAGACCATATCCACGTACTGCTCCATACGAAACAGCTCCGTTTCAAAAACGCGCCGGTTTTCCGGCTGTTCCCCGTTTCCGAGTTCCATACGCATGACGGCGATAGGCGTTTTGATCTGATGTACCCATGCCGTATAATAGTCGATCTCATCCTGCCTCTGCACGTCGTATTCGTTCTTGATCGCGAGCATTTCCTCTTTGAGTGATCGGATGACTTCGCCGTAATCCTTTTCCGCAAGCGAATACGCTTGCGGCAGGGCGTCTTCCGTAAGCACCGACTGCCGCATATGCTCACGCTTTTCCGCTTTTTTCCTTTCGCTTTCGAAAAACACGGCAAAAGCGACAAGCTCCAGAATGACGACGATGACGGCAACGTACGCGAACGGTTCGATCGGCAGCCGGTACAGATAAAACACGCCGCCGGCTCCCGCAAATATAACGGCGGTCACCGCCATCACAGCCCTGCTTTTTTTCAGTGCGTCGAAAAACACTTCCTTACTCCGCTTCATTGCGCCATATACCCGCTTCCCGCTTTGGTCACGATCAGATCGCACAGCCCGACGGATTCCAATTTCTTGCGGAGTCTTCCCACGTTTACCGTCAGCGTGTTTTCTTCGACGTAGAGATCGCTCTGCCACAGTTTGGTCATCAGAACGTCCCGGCTGACGATCTTTCCCTTATTCTCGAACAACACCTGCAAGATACGAAATTCGTTTTTGGTAAGCTCGACGCGCTGATCGCCATAACCGAGCGAGGCATCGTTCAGGTTCAGCACCGCACCGTGACACGTCAGGATGGGGGCGCTTTCTCCGAGCTCATACGTCCGCCGCAGGATCGCCTGCACCTTTGCCGAGAGCACCATCGGATCGACCGGCTTCGCGATAAAATCGTCGCCACCCATGTTGATGGCAGTCACGATATTCATATTGTCGGACGCCGACGAGAGAAACACGATGGGCACGGTGGAGAATTTCCGTATCTCGCCGCACCAGTAGAAGCCGGTATAAAACGGCAGCATGATATCTAACAGAACGAGCTGCGGCATACAGCGGCGGAACTCCCCCGCTATATCCTTGAAATCCCCCGCCGTCACGATCTCATTGCCATAGGGCTCCAACTGCTTTTTCATGGCGTCGGCAAGCGCCGTATCGTCCTCGACGATCAGAATACGGTACATGGCTCACACCTCCGTATACGGGCAAAGCCGCCCGATGTGCGGGCGGTTGCCTTGATTGATACTAATAAACGATTTTGTAATAGGTCTTTGCGGTCAGTTTATATATGAGCGCATACACGAGCGCAAAGACCACGTACACAACGGCACACCATTTGGCAAACAGCCAAACGTCGTCAAGCAGTAATATCTCCATCAGCTTTGTCAGAATGGGGTACGCAAACGCCACATGGACACCTGCCGTAACGAGCGGCAGAAAGAACACGAGCGTTATCTGCGAACGGATGGTCTTTTTGACTTCGCGCTCTGTCATGCCGATCTTCTGCATGATCTGATAGCGGTTCCTGTCCTCGTACCCCTCCGAAATCTGCTTGTAGTAGATGATGAGAACGGTGGCAAACAGGCACACGATACCGAGAAGGATACCGAGGAACAGTAACGTTCCGTACATACCGTACAGGCTTTCGTGGGCATCCCACACCGAATCGTAATCCCGATAAGCGGCATCGGCGTATGCCTGTGAGCCGACGGCGTCCGAAAGAGCGGCTATGACGTCACCGGCAAAAGCGTGACCGGCGTCAAGCGCCCTGCCGCGATCCGTAAAGGTAACGCTGTACCGGCACTGTAATGCCGAAGCGTCTTCGCCGTATGCTTCTTTCTGAAAAGCGAAAATATCCGAAAACGCGCTGTCGTCCGCCACCACGAAGCCGAAGCAGTTTACCGAGATGAGCGCCGTTCTGACCGGAAAAATCATCAGTTTTTTCGCGACCGTATACGTTTTACCGCCGAGGGAAAACGTTTCGTCCGCAAAGTCCGCCGTTACATTGAACGGAGACACGGCGACCTCGTTATCCCGTAATCCGAGCGGTTCACCGCCGAGCTTTACGTACATTTCCTCCGTAATAAAGGTGATATTGCAGAGCTCCGAAATATCCATGTCCCTATCGATCGCTTCGCGGTCGGTTATCAGTTGTCCCGGCTTATGGAGAAAGGTGGCGTAGAAAAATTCTTCAAAGAATCCTTCTTTTACTTTCAGACCGTTGTTTTCCGCCGACGTGCGCACGGTATCTTCGATGACGTTTTCCGGAATCCTGACGAGAGTTCCGTCTGCGTCATCATAACAGGATGTCAGATAAAAATCCTGCGGATAGTTCTGATTCAGCACACCCTCCGTCCGTGAATACAGACAAAAGGTGGACGAGATCATGACAAGCACGCCGGTCGCAAGGATCGCCACCGAGGCAAGTCCGACGGCATTCTGCTTCATGCGGTACAGAAGCCCCGAAACCGACGTCATGTGTCCCGGTTTATAGTAGTAGCCGTCCCGCTTTTTCAAGATTTTGAGCAGGAAAATACTGCCTGCGATATACAGAAAATACGTTCCTGCCATGACGGCGAGCACCGCGGCAAAGAAAAGCAAGATCGCCTGCAACGGATTTTTTGTCGACAAAGAGATAGCGTACCCGCCCGCGAGAAACACGACACCGAGAACCAAAAGAAGCCATTTCACCTTCGGCTCTTTTTCACCGACGTTCGCACCGGAAAGCAGATCGACCGGCTTTGTTCTGCGGATGCTGACAAGATTGAAGAGGAAAACAAGTGCGTCTATCCCCAAGAAGATCAGACCTGACGGGATGACGGTCTTCGGCGTGATGAAATAGAAGCCGGCGACGATGTCGGCTTTCAGCAGTTTGCAGATACCGAGCGAGCACAGCTTATAGAACAGAATGCCGCACAGCAGTCCGAGGATGACCGACACGACACTGCACAGAAACGATTCGTGAAACAGAACGCGGCAGACGTGCTTCTTTTCCATGCCGAGAACGCTGTACAGCCCGAATTCCCGTTTTCGCTGTTTCATTAAGAAACTGCCCGTGTACAGCATCAGAATTGCGGAAAGCAGCCCTATGATCACAGCGCCCATCCACATGAAGGTCGGCAGGTAATCCCCGCCCTTGACAGAGGCAAGACGGCTGTCACACGCCAGCGTGAAAATGATATAAAAGCAGGCAAGAAGCCCGGTCTCCGCAAGAATACGCGGAATAAAGAAGCGGTAATTCTTGCGGATGTTCCCGACGGCAAGCGTTTGGCAAAGTCCCTTTTTCATTGCTCACCACCCCCGTTTTTGAGCAGTGTGAGCGTGTCGGATATTTTCTTATAGAGCTGCTCGTTGTCGGCGTCTCCCCTGTAAATCTGATGGAAGATGACACCGTCCCGGATAAACAGCACGCGGTTGGCATGGGACGCCGCATCGACGGAATGGGTGACCATTAGGATGGTCTGCCCGCTCCGGTTGATCTCGCCGAACACTTTGAGCAGTTCGGAGGAGGAGGCGGAATCGAGCGCACCGGTCGGCTCGTCGGCAAGAATGAGTTTAGGATTTGTGATAAGCGCCCGCGCTACGGCCGCACGCTGTTTCTGCCCGCCGGATACCTCGTACGGGAATTTGTCGAGCAGATCGGAAATGCCGAGCGTAAAGGTGATGGGCGCCGCACGGCGGCGGATCTCGCGGATGTTCACGCCGTCGAGCACGAGCGGCAGATAGATATTATCCCGCAGAGAAAACGTGTCGAGCAGATTGAATTCCTGAAAAACAAAGCCCAGATTCGCCCGGCGAAACAGAGCAAGTTCGTTATCGCGCAGAGTCGCCGTGTCCTTTCCGTCGAGAAGCACGGTGCCGCCGGTCGGCTTGTCAAAAGAGGCGAGAATGTTGAGCAACGTCGTTTTTCCCGAGCCCGATTCGCCCATGATGGCAACGTACTCGCCGCTTTCCACCGAGAATGTGACGTCTTTCAGCGCACGCACCTGTGCCCCGCCGTAACGGGAAATATAGGTTTTTTTCAAGTGTTTTACGTCCAATATCGTCATAATCAAAACCTCCGTATGTCTGATGCTTCTATTTTACATACAGCGGGTGATTTTCGCCATCGTTCGGTGTGACATATGGGAAAATACGTGTGACATTTCTGAAAGAAGTCGCGTATTATCTGTTTTTCAGATTGCTTTCCGCCGCGGGATCATGGGAAACGATCGCTCCCACCGTTTCGCACTGTTTCCAGAGCGTGCAGTCGCCGCAGGAGGCATATCCTTTTGCCGACGCGCATTTGCGGATGGGGCACAGACTCTCGCAGTACGGTGTCTTGACGCCGTCCGCACGGCATCCGAGGCAGTTTATCATATCCTTCGTGATGGTCACGCCGTTTAGTTTTGACCACATTTCAGCCGTTTTTTTTCGCAAACGTCGTCATCCGTCACGGTCGCCCGTCTCGCGTCGCACGTTTCGCAGTCGAGACCGCAATAGGCGATCCGTTTTTCGTTATCACAGTTCATGTATTTGTCATCCGTTCGTCGGCTATATAGGTGTCTGTTCCACAACCTCATTACAATTATAAATGAGACAAAAGGAGAAGTCAAGCGCTAATCCGTAAACAGCGGGAAGGATTTACGAGGTATTTTTCAAAACGTCTGACACGACAAAAAAACTCTCTTTCACAAAGTAAAGAGAGTTTTTATCAGTATCATGTTCCGTTACACTCCGCTGTAAGCGTTGAAGCCGCCGTCCACCGGGACGACGACGCCGGTGACAAAGCCGCTTGCCTTATCATCCGACAGCCACAGCAGCGTGCCGATAAGGTCGTCGACCTCGCCGAAGCGGCCGAGCGGCGTGCCGGCAAGTATTTTCCCGGTACGCGGCGTCGGATTTCCGTTTTCATCATACAAAAGCGCTTTGTTCTGATTGGTGACGAAAAAGCCGGGCGCTATGGCATTGACGCGGATACCGCAGGGCGCGAAATGCACGGCGAGCCATTCGGTAAAGTTGGAAATGCCCGCCTTGGCGGCACTGTACGCGGGAATCTTGGTCAGCGGACGGAAGGCATTCATCGAAGAAATATTGATGATATTGCCGCCTGTCTTTACCATGTCCTCCGCAAAGACCTGCGTGACGAGAAACGCCGACGTGATATTGAGATCAAATACAAACTTCAAGCCGCTTTCTTCAAGATCGAAAAAGGACTTGACGTCGTCTTTCAAATCGGGCGTCATGATCTCATTGTCGCAGGTCGCACGGGGATTATTGCCGCCGGCGCCGTTGATGAGAAAATTGACGCCTCCCCACTTTTCGGAAATGATATTCCTTGCGTTCAGGATGCTCTGCTTATCGAGGCAGTTCGTCCCGATGGCGATCGCGTTTTCTCCGATTTCATCCGCCACGGTCTTTGCCGCCTGCTCGTTGATGTCAAGAAGTGCGATCTTTGCGCCGCACGCACCGAATGCCTTGGCAAATTCGCTCATGAGCACGCCGCCCGCACCCGTGATGACCGCCACTTTATCGGACAGATCAACAGAAAATGGTAATTTCATATTGCACCTTTCCTTTCGTATTCTCTCTTATTTTCCCGCCTTTTCGACTGCCTCGAAAAGACCCGTCAGATAGCAAGCACCGAGTGCACGGTCATACAGCCCGTATCCCGGTTTTCCGTCCTCGCCCCAGATATTGCGCCCGTGGTCGGGACGGACGTATCCGTCGAAGCCGTTTTCAACGAGCGCTTTCACGATGCCGTACATATCGAGACTGCCGAGAGCCGTCTGATGTCCGCACTCGCAGAAATCCTTCTCCCCTTCAAAGCGGATCTGACGCAGATGCGCAAAGTAGGTACGCTTTGCCAGCGTACGCGCCATTTCGACCATGTTGTTTTCCCGTCCGGCGCCGAGCGAACCCGTGCAGAGGGTGATGCCGTTATGCACGTCCGGGACGGCGTCAAACAGCTTGCGGTAGCTTTCGGGACCGGTAATGATACGCGGCAGTCCGAACATATCCCAGGGCGGATCGTCCGGGTGGATCGCCATGTTGATGCCGGTCTCGTCGCAGGCGGGCATGATTCCTTTTAAGAAATAGACAAGATTGTCGAACAACTGCTCGTGCGTGATGCCGGCGTAGGCGTCAAGCAAGGAATTCAGTTCCTCCGGCGAATAGCTTTCGTCCCAGCCGGGCAGGTGCAGGTCATGCGGATCGAGCGACATCAGTTCCTCATGGCTGTACGAAAGCGAATCGGAGCCGTCTGCCGACGCGGTGTGCAGATTGGTGCGCAGCCAGTCGAAGACGGGCATGAAGTTATAGCAGATGCACTTGACGCCAGCTTTTCCGAGATTGCGGATAGTCTTTGCATAATTTGCAATATAACGGTCGCGTGTCGGAAGTCCGCGTTTGATGTCCTCGTGTACGGGAACGCTCTCGATGACTTCCATTTCGAGGTTCTCCTTTTCGCACAGGGCTTTGAGATGCAGGATGCGGTCGAGATCCCATACCTCACCGACCGGCACGTCGTAGACCGCCGTGACGACGCCCGTCATACCGGGAATCTGACGGATATGGGAAAGTGAGATGCTGTCGTTTTCGCCATACCAACGAAATGTCATTTTCATGATTGATCCACTCTTTCTGCAAAACGATTCTGATTCTGTATTATTCTTTTCATCTCCATTATAAAGAATTTTCGCCGATAAGCAATTGCAAATATTGCAAATTATATTGCAAAAATTGCTCATGTGTGTTATGATGGAAAGAGAACAAGGAGTGATGACATGGACATTGCCTTTGAACGTGCCTACGAACAGGTGACGTTTTCCCACCGTCTGACCGAATCCCCCGACAAAGCCGCCTATGCGAGCCATTGCCACAACCATTATGAATTGCTTTACGTGGCGCAGGGATACGGAAAATACATCGTCGAAGGCGCCGAATACCCGCTCTGCCCGCATTCCGTCTTTCTGTTCCGCCCGACGGAATACCACTATGTGCGTGCCGACGAGGACACGCCGTATGAGCGCTACGTCATCGGCTTTTCCGAATCGTTTCTTTCCGGCACCTCCGACGAGTTTCCCATCCTGCACAAAACGAAGGCGCTCGAAAAGGCGCTCTATTTCCCGCCGGAAGCCGTTTCGGAGCCGCTCGTGAAGCAGTTTGAAACGCTTGCCTACAAGCCGCTCTTTTCCGACCGTCCCGCGTCCGATCCGCTCATTCTTCCCATGATCCGCTCCGTCATCGGGCAGATCCTTGTCTATCTGTCACTTGTCAAGCCCTCCTACACCGCCATTTCCGAAGACGCCCTCACGCGGGACGTTCTCGGTTATCTCAACGAGCACCTTGGCGAGGACATCACGCTGGAAAGCACGGCAAAACACTTTTTCGTCAGCAAATACTATCTCTCGCACACCTTCCGCAAGCATACCGGCATTTCGCTGTATACCTACCTCACGACCAAGCGCATCACGACTGCCAAGCAGCTTCTTTCCGCCGGTGTCCCCGCCGCAGAAGCCGCCTTTCGCGTCGGATTCCACGATTATTCCTCTTTCTACCGCGCCTACAAAAAACAGACCGGCAAATCCCCCTCGCGGCATACGCCGCTTATCATATCCCGATAACAAAAAGTGTGATGATCTCTCATCACACTTTTTTGTTTTGTTTATTATCAGAACAAACCGGAAATCTTTCCGTTTTCATCGACGTCGATCCGTTCTGCCGCCGGGGACTTGGGAAGTCCGGGCATGGTGAGGATATCGCCCGTCAGCACGACGATGAAGCCGGCACCGGCAGATATCTTGACGTTCTTGACGGTGACGGTGAAATGCTCGGGTGCGCCGAGTTTCGCGGGATCGTCGGAAAAGCTGTATTGCGTCTTGGCGATGCAGACAGGAACTTTGTCAAAGCCGAGCTCGGTCAGCCGTTCGATCTGCTTCTTGGCGTTCGGCATGATGGTGATGCCGTCACCGCCGTAAATTCTTTTGACAACAGCTTTGATCTTATCTTCAATGCTCATATCAAGCGCATAGGAGTAGGTAAAGTTGCCCTTTTCCTCTTCGCACAGCCGCACCACCTCACGGGCAAGGTCTTCGCCGCCCTTGCCGCCGTCCGCCCAGACCGTCGAGAGAACGGTGTTGACACCGAGCTCGCGGCACTTGGCGATGATGAAGTCGATCTCCTTATCGGTATCCGTCGGGAAGCGGTTGACCGCTACCACGCAGGGAAGCTGATAGACGTTCTTGATGTTGGAAAGGTGACGGAGGAGGTTCGGGATGCCCTTTTCGAGCGCCGCGATATCTTCCGTTCCGAGCGATTTCTTATCGAGTCCGCCGTGCATTTTGAGTGCGCGCACCGTTGCGACGACCACCACGGCGCTCGGCGTGAGCCCTGCCATGCGGCATTTGATGTCGAGGAATTTCTCGGCGCCGAGGTCGGCACCGAAGCCTGCCTCCGTGACGGTGTAGTCACCCATTTTGAGCGCCAGCTTCGTCGCCATGACCGAGTTGCACCCGTGTGCGATATTGGCAAACGGTCCGCCATGTACAAAGGCGGGGGTGCCTTCCAGAGTCTGTACCAAATTCGGTTTCAGCGCATCCTTTAACAAGGCGGTCATGGCACCGACCGCTTTCAAATCTCCGGCGGTGACGGGCTTGTCGTCATAGGTATAGCCGACGATGATCCGGGCAAGGCGTTCTTTCAAGTCGGTGATGGAGCTTGCCAGGCAGAAGACAGCCATGATCTCGGAAGCCACCGTGATATCGAAGCCGTCCTCACGCGGAACGCCGTTAGCCTTGCCGCCCATACCGTCCACGAGGAAACGAAGCTGTCTGTCGTTCATATCCACGCAGCGCTTCCACGTGATCTTACGCACGTCGATACCGAGCGCGTTGCCCTGCTGGATATGGTTGTCGAGCATTGCCGCAAGCAGGTTATTGGCGGCACCGATGGCATGAAAGTCACCGGTAAAATGCAGATTGATATCCTCCATCGGGACGACCTGTGCGTAACCGCCGCCGGCGGCACCGCCCTTGACACCGAACACCGGTCCGAGCGACGGCTCACGAAGGGCGACGGTGACGTCTTTGCCGATGCGGGCAAGTCCGTCGGCAAGTCCGATGGTCGTTGTGGTCTTGCCCTCTCCCGCCGGAGTCGGCGTGATTGCCGTAACAAGGATGAGTTTTCCGTTCTTGCGGTCGGTCTCATTCAAAAGAGACATATCGACCTTTGCTTTATAGCGTCCGTACTGTTCGAGGTACTTCTCGTCAACGTGTGCTTTGGCGGCGATCTCCGTGATGGGCTTCATTTTGCAGTTCTGTGCGATTTCAATGTCTGTCAGATAAGCCATGATTGTTTTCCTGCACTTTCTTATATAAAATTATAATTGTCAATCATAAAACGATCCCGACGGCACAAGACCTGGCTGTGATGCATACAAACCGACATAATACAGTTCAAACGCCGAGCGGAACGCTTCTCCCGTCAGAAAGCCGTCCGTACTTTTTGCGGTGGCAAGCACGTAAGCGTATGCATCCGGCTTACTTTCGGCAACAGCTCGATCGGCAACGAGAACCGCCGCCGTTACGACCTCATGCATCTGCCCGGAAACCGTCGGCAGTATTTCCGCCGCCGTTTCCTCATCCGCATATTCAAGCATTCCCGCAAGCGCCGAAAAATCGCCGTTCCGGCGGTATAATCCCGCCGCCGCATCGGGAGAGAGCAGAGCAAAATCCACCTTGCCGTCAAGAAGATCGGAAACGATCTCTTCTTCGCTCATATACGTCAGGCAATCGTAAGCGCTCGGCAGTGCCGTGGTATCAAACAGTTTTTTCCATGCTCCGACCGTTCCGGAGCCGGCAAACGAGGAAGGACAGGCAAGATTGACGACACACGATACGTTATCCTGCCGCATCGCCTGCTCCAAAGACTGCTGTGCCGACGTTTCCTCCGGCATCTCATGCCCGTCATTCTCCGGCTGTTCTTTTTTGGCATTACAGCCGCCGAAGACAAAGGTCATGACAACAAGGACCGCGGCAAGCAGAGCCGTTTTTTTCATAAGCATTCTCCTTACTGCGCACCCGGTACGACCAAATCAAAATCCACCACGCGCGCCAAGATATAATTGGAGACGTACCGTCCCTCCGGTGAAAAGGCGTACCCTTTCGCCGTTCTGACGACGTGCCCGCTTTTTATGAACGGTTTCAGCCGTTCGGCATAAATCTCGTCGAACCGACGTCCGAAGCGCTTATAGAACGCCTCGCAGTCAACGCCCGCGTTGAGGCGCATCCGCAGCATGACGTATTCCGCCACGCGAGACGGATACGGAATGTCGATATATTCGTCGATGAGAGGCTCCGATACCGTTTTTTCCGGATCGAACGAATCGAGGTACAACGGCAGGTTCCGTTTGAAGGAAAACCGCTTGCCGCCGAAATAGGAGTGCGCCGCCGGTCCGAAGCCGAGATATTCCTCGGTATTCCAATACCGGAGATTATGGCGGCATTTTTTACCGGTTTTCGCAAAATTGGAAATCTCATACTGCTTATAGCCATATGTTTCGAGCAGTCCGCAGGCGGTATAATACATGGTGCGCTCGGTCTCTTCGTCGGGAAAAGCCAGCGACGCTCTGTCAAACCAGAAAGGCGTCCCCTCTTCGATTTTCAGCCCGTACAGCGAAACGTGATCCACTTCCAGCGACGCCGCCGTGTTGACGTTGTCCGTCACGGTCTGGAGCGACTGCCCGGGAAGCCCGAACATGAGGTCGATACTGATATTGTCAAAGCCGGCTTTTCTGGCGGCGATGATCGCCTCGTATCCCTCTTTTGCCGTATGTATCCTCCCGCTGATCGAAAGGTCTTCGTCATGAAAGGACTGCACGCCGATGCTGATACGATTGACGCCGCACCGACGAAAGGCTTTCAATTTCTGCTCGTCCACCGTGCCGGGATTCGCCTCCATGGTGATCTCGGCATCGGGATGCAGACGAAACGATGCGCGAACATGACGCATCAGCATTTTCAGTTCGTCCGCCGAGAGCAAGGACGGCGTACCGCCGCCGAGATATACAGACATCACGGTATAGTTCTTCGCCTGCAATTTATACTCCCGCATATGCGCGCAAAGCGTCTGCACGTAGGCATCCTTGTCGGCAGCCGAGCACCCGGCAAGGGAATAAAAATCACAATAGCGGCACTTCTGCATACAAAACGGAATATGCAGATATAACCCCAACGTCTTCATACAGAATCCATTTCCTATTCTTCGTCAAATTTGAGCACAGCCATAAACGCCTCCTGCGGCACTTCGACACTGCCGAGCGAGCGCATACGCTTTTTGCCTTCCTTCTGCTTTTCAAGCAGTTTCTTCTTACGGGTGATATCGCCGCCGTAGCACTTGGCAAGCACGTCCTTTCGGAGCGCTTTGACCGTCTCGCGTGCGATGATCTTGCCGCCGATCGCCGCCTGAATGGGTATTTCAAACAACTGTCGCGGGATATTGTCCTTTAATTTTTCCACGATCTTGCGTGCCCGTCCGTACGCCTTGTCGGTGTGGACGATGAACGAAAGCGCATCTACCATTTCTCCGTTGAGAAGAATGTCCAGCTTGACAAGCTTCGACGGCTGATATCCGTCTAAATCGTAGTCGAGGGAGGCATAGCCCTTACTCTTGGATTTGAGGGCATCGAAAAAGTCATACACGATCTCGTTGAGCGGCAGGATATAGTGAAGCTCCGCCCGTCCGGCGTCAAGATACGTCATATCCTTATACACGCCGCGCCGATCCTGGCACAGCTCCATGATGCCGCCGACAAATTCCGTCGGGCAGAGGATGTTTGCCTTCACGACCGGCTCGCTGACAGTCTCCACGTCGTCGCCGACCGGGAATTTGGTCGGGTTGTCGATATAATACTCTTCTCCCGAGCGCATCCGGATTTTATAAATAACGCTCGGCGCCGTGGTGATAAGATCGAGATTGAACTCGCGTTCCAGGCGTTCTTCGAGAATTTCCATATGGAGGAGTCCCAAAAAGCCGCATCGGAACCCGAAGCCGAGCGCAACGGACGTTTCCGGCTCATAGGTGAGTGCCGCGTCGTTGAGCGCCAACTTTTCCAAAGCGTCCCGCAGGTCGCCGTAGCGGGCGCCGTCCGCGGGATAAATGCCGCTGAACACGACGGGGAGCGCTCTCTTGAAGCCGGGAAGCGGTGCTTCTACCGGATTTTCCGCACCCGTTACGGTATCACCTACCCGCGTGTCGCCAACCGTTTTGATGGCGGCGGTAAAATAGCCGACCTCGCCCGCGTCAAGGCTTCCGCAGGCATGCAGTCCGAACGGATCGAGAAAACCGACCTCCGTCACCTCATAATCGACGCCGGTCGACATCATGCGTACCCTGTCGCCCGCCTTGATCCTGCCGTCATAGACGCGGATATACACGACGACACCGCGGTAAGAATCGTAATAGGAATCGAAGATAAGCGCTTTGAGCGGCGACGCCGCATCGCCCTTCGGCGGCGGAATCTGCTTGACGATCTGCACGAGCAGTTCCTCGATATTGGTTCCCGCCTTGGCGGAAACCGCAGGCGCGTCCTCGGCGGGAATACCGATGACATCCTCGATCTCCTTGCGGGTACCCTCGATGTCGGCGGAAGGCAGGTCGATCTTATTGATGACGGGCAAGATCTCCAGATCGTTATCTACGGCAAGATAGGCGTTGGCAAGCGTCTGCGCCTCGATGCCCTGCGTGGCGTCCACGACAAGAAGCGCCCCCTCACAGGCTTTGAGTGAGCGGGACACCTCGTAATTAAAGTCAACGTGACCGGGCGTGTCGATGAGATTGAAATCATACGTCACGCCTTCATGCGTAAAATTCATTTTGACGGCTCGCGCCTTGATGGTGATCCCGCGCTCCCGTTCGAGCTCCATATCGTCGAGCATCTGATCCTTGGATTCGCGAAGCGCCACCGTGTTGGTTTTTTCCAATATCCGGTCGGCAAGCGTCGATTTTCCGTGGTCGATGTGCGCAATGATACAGAAATTGCGGATGAGTGAGAGATCCTTGGGGCTGTCAGACATATTCAGAATATCCTTTTCCGTAAAATGTGGTACAGGGATGGTTTATTGTAGCACAAAACCCGCGTTTTGGCAAGAGTTTAGCCGCAACTTTTTTCCGAACGATAAAATTTTACAAATGCCGCTGTTATTTTTTAAATACCCCCGACAGCCTCGCGAACACAGCCGCCGCTTCGGCACGGGACAGAAAGCGGTCGAGCCGCAGTGTTTTATCCTCGTACCCGGAGAAAATACCGGCATACAGCGCATTTTTAATAAACGGATCGTCCGCCTGTTCCGGCGTAAGATCGGCATACGGCTCGCTTACGTAGTCCGCCGGTGCCGCGCGGCAGACACGCCCCATGACGTCGATGACCTCGGCGCGCGTGACGGGCGCATCCCCGTCGAGTATCACGGCGCCCTCCCCGTCCGTATGCAGTACCGCATCGAGAAGCCCGTTCTGATACAGATGCACCGCCGCTTCAAATGCCCAATCCGGCACTTCATCGGCATCCGCAAGATCGGTGAAACGCCGTACCGGCTCCGTTTCCTCCTCCGGAACAGTCTCTTCACCGTCTTCCGTCGGCTCTGGTATGATCTCTTCCGTCTGCCATGCAAAATCCGTCTCGTCCCCGATGTCCGTCAGCCGCCACAGCATGGTGAAAAATTCATGGCGCGAATAGGTGCGCTCGGGCAGATAGAACGCCACCCCGTTTTCGTCGAGTTCCCCGTTGACGACGCCCGCTTCGGCAAGCGAAAATATCTCTTTTTCCGCCCAATGCCCTTTCATGTCGGCAAACGGATACGGCTTGACAAATATCCGAGCTTCCGCTTTCTTTTCGCCGCGTGACGCCGATACGGACAGCGTCACGCCGTCAATTTTCGGCACAAAAATGCCGTCACGGATAACGCCGTATTCGCTTTCGATGACGACGTCCCCCGTTTCACCGCGGGTAACGGTCGTCTGTCCGTCTTCTTCCGTCACGTTTTCATTGTTTTCATCATCTTCATCTTTGGTGGGCGCAATACGCCAAAGGTAGCTCGTCGGCAGATCCCCTACCGGCAGACCGCAAAAGAGAGAGCCGACGGAAACGCTCGTTGATTCAAACGGTTTTATGGTGTTCTGCCCCACGGTGATGTTAATGCTGTCCGGCTCGGCAAGAGAAACGACCGTCGTTGCCGTGTTGCCCTCTTTTTCATTCCCGACAAGCGCGTACACCGGGATAAACCCGACGGCGCCGAGCGGATAGTACACGTTATCCGCCACGATACCGTCTTCCGCATACAGCGAGACGTTCACGGGCTCCTGCTCATTCTCCGCGACGGAAAAACCGTTCTCATCGGACAGTGCGTATGCACCGAGCTCTATGGGACAGTCGTTGTAGGTCACGTAGGCGTCGCCGAAAAAGTAGGCGTCAGCGGCGGCAGGCGTTTCGCTCCTTTTGCGCGTATCCGTAAAGACGACCGCCGTCGAAACGGCGCGTTCACTCCCCTCGGACGGCTTATTGACAAGGGTATTCTTATCTCCCGCCGGCAGAAATGCCCGCACCGCCGTCGAGCCGCCGCCGTCAAAGTTCGCCGCCTCCACACAGCCGAGCGAAACCAGATATTCACCGAGCGTCAAAATCTTCATGCCCACACTGACACCCTTCCGTCTGCCGTCGACGGCGCAGAAAACGAGCGTGCCGTCTTCCTTGATGCCGACCGCAGAGCGCGGTTGGAGCGTGGTATAATGCGAAAGGTTCCGGTCATCGAGCGCCTTTGCCTCGTGCACGATGACGGCTCCCGTTCCGACGGCGTCGGTAACGTCGGCAAAGGCTTCATCCGCACGGATATCGAGCGTCAGACGCTCACCCGGGTACATGGCCATGATAAGGTATCCGTAAGAGGAATTATCGGCGCAGAGCATATAAGCACCATCACGGATCGCGGCGCTTCCGGCGTCGGCGTTGACGTGGCATACCACAAGCTTTTCCGGCTGACCGATCCTCGGGCAGACCTCGGCAAGAAGATAAAAATCTTCCCCGATCCGGGTATAGCCCGATTGCTTTTCCAGCGCCGCCGCAACGCGTTTTTCGCGTTCCGCCTGCACGTTCCGTTCCGTTTCTTCCCGTATGCGCTCGCGCTCTTCTTCGGTGATCTCCGGCACTTCTTCCGGCGCATCCTCAGCCGTTTCGGTCGGCGGCTCGGTCTGCGGCTGTGCCTGCATTTCGGCGTCAAATTCTTCCGTCACGCTCTGCACGGTCTCCGGAAAACGCGCACACATCTCCTCCCACGAAAGCACGTCCTCGTAAGCACGGAGCACGGCGGTGGTGTTAGAGGTGAAAACGTTGGTATAAACGGCAAAATTCGAGTCATACAGGTACAGTCCGTACTGCGTGAATTCTTTATTGAGCGAAAGAACGGTATACGCCGTTTCCTTTTCATCGGTCAGGACAAGGCTTATCTGCGGCTTTGCAAATTCGTATGTACCGTCCGCCTTTTTGACAAGGCAATATCCGCCGCGGTCGCTCGTATAGAGCCTTCCGTCAATGACAAGCGCCGATTCCGGCACACCGGTGGACATATTGAAGAAATCGGCGTTGATGCCGGCGACAAAGCGTCTGTCGGGAAAATTCACCGCCGCAAGAGAGGCGATCGTCGCGGGCTTCCTGAGTTTTTCGCCCGTCACAAAAGACAATTGCGTTCCGGCACCGGGCGTATATTCCAAAAGATAGGTACGTTCGGGGCCGTCCGACGGCGATTCACAGATATTCCGTGTCAAGGTGAGTCCGTCCGAAAGCGGATACGTCACACTGTATCCCGTTCGCACGGCATTTTCTGCCGCCGTTGCTTCCGCAATCGCTTCTGTCTCCGCCGCGGGAACGGCGGGCGCAAGAACAAACAGCAAAGCAAGGCACACCGAAAGCCATCTTTTCATAGATATATCGTTCCTTTCCTGTTTTTTTTGAAAATATTTGTCGGAAATTCCCGATATGTTCAAAAATAACACTTGAAACGGCGGGAATTTCATATACAATAAGTATTGTACCGTGAGATATGGTATAATACTACATGACCTTGTTGAAACGCGCGGGACTTTTTTTCAGTCAAATTGTTAATTTTATTCTTTATCGGCAAATTTTGTGCAAAGGAGTATGGATTATGCTTTTACGGAATTTCGACGAGCTGTCGAATCTGCCCGATCTGTGGGAACATCTGCAAAACGCCGACAAGCCCATCGTTCTCTACGGCATGGGCGACGGTGCCGACAAGATTCTCGCCGTCTGTGAAAGCAAGAATATCCGCATTTCCGGCGTCTTTGCAAGCGACGGCTTCGTGAGGCACAAGACCTTTCACGGTTTTGATCTCACGGACTACGCGACACTCCGGCGCTCACTCGGCAAGTGTATCATTCTCGTCTCTTTTGCCACACGACTTGACAACGTCATGAAAAGCATATATAATCTTAATGAAACCGACGAGCTATACGCGCCGGATGTTCCGGTCTTCGGACAGGGAATATTTGACAAATCCTATTTTTTGAACAATGCCGCGCTTTTCCGCTCGGTTTACGATACCCTCTCCGACGATCTGTCGCGCCGTGCCTATCTTGATCTTATCGCGCACAAGATCACCGGAAAGATCGACTACCTCAAAGACTGCGAAACTGACGTCGCGGAAGTCTATCACACCGTCATCCGTCCGAAGGGCGGCGACAGGTACGTCGACATCGGCGCTTACAACGGCGACACCTTGCGGGAATACGTTTCCTTTGCCGGACAAGATATTTCCGCTGTCTGCTTCGAGCCGGATGCACGCAATTTCAAAAAATTGCGGCAAACGGCGAAAGAACTCGGGATATCCGATATCTCTCTTCACAACGCCGCCGCGTGGGACAAAGAGGAGACGCTTTCGTTCTACGCGCGTTCGGGACGCGCAAGCGCCCATACCACGTCGCACGCCGGCGAAAAGGTAACGCTCATCCCCGCGTACCCCGCCGATTCCGCCACAGACCTGCGTGCCGATTACATCAAAATCGACGCCGAGGGCGCCGATCTTGCCGTCGTGCGTGGGCTTGCCGGGACTATCCGCGCCTCCCGCCCCGTCGTCGGCTGTGCCGTCTATCACCGCGTGGAAGATCTGTTTGCTTTGCCGAGCTTCCTCACGTCCCTCTACGAAGACGGTTTTTCACTGTATATCCGTCATTTTCCTTATATTCCCGGCTGGGACGCCAACGTCTATATCGCGCCATCCCGCCGATGACCGGAAAGGATTCCGCATGAAACAATATCTCGAAGCCGGAAAAATCATCAACAAACGCGGCATAAAAGGCGAGCTCAAAGTCGAAACCTACTGCGACACGCCGCAGGCGCTCTGCGCCTTGAAAAAACTGTACCTTGACCCGGCGGGAAAAGACGGACGCGCCGTGCTTTCCGCAAAGGTGTACAAGGGCTGCGGCTATCTGCTTCTTGAAGGCGTTTCTACCCCCGAGCAGGCAGACGCGCTCCGCGGCCGCGTGCTGTACGCCGACCGCGGCGATCTTCCGCTTACGGAAGGCAGTGTGTTTATCGACGATCTTATCGGGCTTCCGGTCTATGATACCGATACCGGAACCGTATACGGAAAAGTAAAAGAGGTCTTCAACCGCGGTGCGTCGGACATTTACGCTATATCCGACGGCAAAAACGAATACTTCGTTCCCGCCGTGAAAGAGTTTATCATAGCCGTCGATACGGAAAAAGGCATCGCCGTGCGCCCCATCGCCGGCATGTTCGATCAAGCGGAGGAGATCCGATGATTTTCAAAGTGCTGACGCTGTTTCCGGAAGTCATTAAGCCCTACACCGATGCCAGCATCCTCGGGCGGGCGCAGAGCGCCGGGCATATCCGGGTGGATTACTACAACATACGCGACTATTCCCTTGACAAGCACCGTCGGGTGGACGACACGCCCTACGGCGGCGGCTACGGCATGATCATGGCGCCTCAGCCGCTTCTCGACTGTCACAAAGCGGCATCCGCAGACGCCGAGGGAAAGGTACGGACGATTTACTTTTCCCCGCGCGGCACCGTTTTTTCTCACAAAAAAGCGCTGGAACTGCGTTCGTATGACACGCTCATCCTACTTTGCGGACACTATGAGGGCATCGACGAGCGCGTCATCGAATCGGTAGTGGACGAGGAAATCTCCATCGGCGATTTCGTTCTCACCGGCGGCGAACTGCCCTGCGCCGTTCTCATCGACACGGTCTCCCGGCTGATAGACGGCGTTCTGCCCGACAGCGAATGCTACGAAAACGAAAGCATCGCTTCCGGGCTTCTCGAACATCCGCAATACACAAAGCCCGCCGTTTACGAAGGCATGTGCGTGCCGGAGGTATTGCAGAACGGCAATCACAAAGACATTCTTCTGTGGCAGAGGCGTGCCGCTCTTGAAAAGACGCGGCAATGCCGTCCCGATCTGCTGAACGATGCCCCTCTTACCCGCGAAGATATTCTGTACCTCGAAAGCCTGCGTTTAGACGGCGCCGAATGATCCCGATTTTCCCGATTTTTCAAAAAAGGTGGTGACGGTTTTGCATAAAGCCTCTCTGTTTTCTCCGGAAGCGCGGAAAGCGCGCTTTTCCCATTGGGGAAAGAAATTTACCGGCATATTCTCTTCGCTTGTTTCTTCCAGCCGCATTCTTTCTTTTCTTTTTCGCGACAGCCGCGCCGAATCCCTTTTCGGAAAATCGTTTCTTTCTTCGGTTCTGACCGAGCATCCCGCCTTTTATCGGCAAAAACTTTCTTTCAAACTCGCTTTTGCCGAAAGATCGGAAAACAGTTTTCTCGTCTCCCGCTTTCATGTGGCAAGCCTTCGTTTCTTTTCGTCAAGCCTCCGTTCCTTCGGCATCTATTTTTTAAGCTTCGGGCTTTTTATCCTTTCCGCCAATCTTCTCAACGGTTTTGACCGTCTCCGTCATCTGCAATTCAGCGATTCCTTTATTTTCTCTCTGTTTCTCGTCATCCTGTCGCTGTTCATGCTCCCGTTTTCCCAAATCAGCCTTGCCTCTCTCATACGCGGCAGTTCCTTTTTCTCACCCTTCTCCGACTCCCTTTTCCGCATCAACGACATTGAAAAGGCAAGCGCTCTGCCCGTTCGCATGACGACGGAATTTTCCCTTATTTTCGGTCTTCTGTGCGGCGTGTTTTCCTACGTCGTCTCGCCAAAGCCCGTGCTTCTGACGCTCGCCGCCGTATTCGTCTTTTATCTCGTTATCACGCACCCCGAAAACGGCGTCCTGCTCCTTTGCTTTTTTACTCCGTTTCTCGATGTCAGATGGCTTTGTCTGCTCAGTTTCTTGACTTTCTTTTCCTACCTTTTCAAGGTACTCCGTGCAAAACGTGCGTTTCCGCTTTCTTTTTCCATGATCCTTCTGTTCTTTCTTCTTACCGCCGTTTTGCTCGCCTGCTTTGTTTCCTACCGTCATCTGCCGCTCTTCCCCATGCTGGAAACCGTTTCCGCCGTGCTTGCCGGCATATGCGTCCTCTCTCTCGTACGCTCCACCGACATGAGCAAAAAATGTATGCGTATGCTGTCTTTATCCGCTTTTCTGCTCTCTCTTGTCTGCGCGTGGGATCTGCTTTCCACTCTTCTCATGGCGGATCTTCTCCCCGCCCTGCCGTCCCTTTCCTTTCCCGCTATGCGTTCCGGTGCCGACACCGCGGCTTATCTTTGTCTGCTTTTGCCCCTCTTTTTCTCGCATTCGCATTATAACATGGCGCTTCTGCCGCTGTTTTCCACGTTTTTCCTTGTTTTCGATATGCTCTTTCTGCATACCGGATACGCCTATCTGTCGGTGCTTATTGCCTATGCCGTGTATCTCCTCTTCTTCAACAGACGCGGATGGCTCATCCTTCTCTCTCTCGTTCTTATCGGCTTTTCCGTTCGTTATTTTATTCCCGAAAACCTCTTTTCACAGACGCAGACCTTCTTACTTTCCGTTTTTGAAGACCCCTCCATTCCGGTGTTTGCCGATATGTCGGGGCTCGATTCGGTCTCCGTTCTTCTTACCGGCATCGGCATCACGCCGTTTGCGACTTTATCCAACAGCAACACCTACGCCTCCTTAATGTGGATCTTCGGGCTTCCCCTTTTTATCGCCGTGTTGCTCGCCTTTTTCGTACTTCCGCTTCGCTCTCTTGTTTTTTCCGTTTCCCCCGATCTTCCGAAACAGGTCAGAAAGCGCACCGCCGTTCTCTTTTCGGCTTTGGTTTCCGCCATGATCGCCGGCTTTTTCTGCAACGTCACAGCCGATCCTTGCCTGCTGACGCTCATCTTTCTCATTGCCTCTCTCGGCATTGCTTCTCCTACCGCCTCCGCGCATGACACCATTCCCGTCGGTCTTCCCGACGAAGTCCGACAATCATTCTGACGATCCCTGTCAAAAACAGAAAGGATGCTCCGTATGACTCCAACCGAAACCCGGAACCGCCCGCATTTTACCGTGATCGACGCCTTGCTGATCCTTCTTTTTCTGCTTGCCGCCGCCTTTGCCTTCTTCCATTTTTCCGGCTATTTCAACGCCAAGCAGCAACCGGTCTCCTACGTTCTGCGCATTACCGGCGTGTCCTATGAAGACACCGGACTTCTGAAAGAGGACGACGACCTCATTCACGCCGTTACGCAAACATCGGTCGGCACGGTCGTTTCTCTTGCGGCAAAGCCTCAGACGTCCGTTGTTTTTGACGCGGACGCCAACCGCTACACGGAAGTCAGCATTCCCGACCGCTATACGCTGTACGTAAACGTGCAGACATCCTGCCCCTTGCAGGACGGGCACTATCTCTGCGGAAACGATTATCTTTCCGCCAATCATCCGCTCTCGGTATTACTGCCGTTTTACTATGACTCGCTCACCGTTCTTTCGGTATTACCGCAGGAGGCATAATCAACATGAAATCTACGAAATTCAATATTCTTGACATCATTCTCATCGTTCTGATCGTTCTGCTGCTTCTGTTTACGCTCTTCCGCGTTTTTGTCCTCAAAAATCTGTCCGTCGGGATGCAGCAGCGCACCGTTTCGTATACCGTATCCGTCAAGGGGATGGACGCCGCCTTTTCTTCCTCTCTTGCCGTCGGTGACACGCTCCGTCTCCTGCCCGACGAGACCGAATGCGGCACCGTCGCGGATATCAAGCTCACTTATGCGCAAGGGTATCCCACGCTCCCCGCTCACATTCATCCCGACAAAGTCGACATGACGGTAACAGTCACGGCGTCCGCCGAGTCGGTCGGTGATACGACGCTCCGCTTTGCCGATTCCTCCACGCTTCTCTATGGCGACACCCGCACCTTTTACACGCCCGTCTTTTCCTTTACCGGGCTCGTTACCGGCATCTCCGCCGAATAAGGCGTGAATTATTCGTGAAATTGCATAGTTTTATCGCAAATTCTCTTTTTGAATTGACTTTTACGTCAAAATGTAAAAAAATTTCCGATATTGTTGATTTTTTCGTAAAAACTTGCTATAATTACACTGTTATATGATACGACTTGGGAAAGGAACGTTTGCTATGACAACCAAAGAAGTAATCGTCAAGAATATGGAAGGACTCCACGCAAGACCTGCTACGCTCTTCATTCAGAAAGCCAACACCTTCAAGAGCTCCGTCTGGATCGAAAACGGCGATCGCCGTGCCAATGCCAAGAGTCTTCTCGGCGTTCTTTCGCTCGGTATCACCATGGATATGAAGATTCTCATTACGGCGGACGGCTCGGATGAGCAGGATGCCGTCGATTCTCTCGCCGCACTCATTGCGACCGGTCTTTCCAAGTAACCTCGCTGTCTTTTTTCGCATACAGTTTGTCAAAGCGTTTTCTCTTCTTACGTTTTTTCAAACCGTTGTCATTTTGTCCGCAAAGGAGTATCGGTTTGGATACTCCTTTTTTGTTTTGTTAAGAGGTGCCTATGCCGAGAAATCAGATTATCGAAGAAAAACTGTCGGTTCTGCCCCATTCTCCGGGCGTGTATCTCATGAAAAACGCCGCCGGCTCGATCATCTACGTCGGGAAATCCAAAAACTTAAAAAACCGCGTTTCCAGTTATTTTCAGTCTTCCGATACGCTCACCTTCAAAACGCAGAAGTTAGTTTCCCACATCGCCGATTTTGAGATCATCGTCACGTCCACGGAAGCCGAAGCCTTTATCCTGGAAAACGAGCTCATCAAGCTTCACACACCAAAATACAACATCAAGCTAAAAGATTCCAAAACCTACCCCTATATCAAGGTAACGGCGGACGCGTATCCGCATATCCTTCTCTGCCATACGCGGCGAAACGACAAGGCCAAATACTTCGGTCCCTACCCATCCGCTCCTGCGGCACGCGACATCATACAGACCATTCAGACGACCTTCAAACTGCCCACCTGCGGCAAATCTTTTCATTTCGGAAAAGCCGTCTGCCGTCCCTGCCTCAATTATCACATCGACAAATGTGCGGCGCCCTGCATGGGAACGGTTTCCGAAGAAGAATTTGCGGAAACATTCAAAGAAGTCGAGATGATCCTCAAAGGAGACTACGAAAAGGCGGAAAACTCCCTCAAAGAGAAAATGAACGCCGCCGCAAAAGCGCTCCGCTTTGAGACCGCCGCCAAATATCGCGACAGCATCCGGCATCTCGCCTCTCTTTCCGACAGGCAGAAGATCAAAACGACGCCGGACGTGCAAAAGGACATTTTCGGCTTTTTCGAATCCGAAACTTATTCGGCGATCGCCGTTCTGCTCGTGCGAAACGGCGTCATCATCGACAAGGACATCCTCTTTTTAGCGCCTGACGAGATCTCCGATCCCGAAGAGCTCGCCGATCTCGTGGCACGCTATTATCCAAGCGGCGAAATCATTCCCGGCGAGATCACGCTGTCATTCGATCTGACAGACGAAACGGAAAGCGCCCTTTCGGAAATGCTCTCCGAAAAGGCGGGACGCACGGTGTACGTACGCACCCCCAAGCGCGGAAAAAACAAAGAACTGTGCGCCATGGCGGTGGAAAACGCAAAAGAAGCCATCCGCACGCGGAAAGCACGGGAGGAAAACGATTCCGATCTGCTGATCCGCCTTGCCGAACTGCTTCGTCTGGAAGTCGTCCCCGAACGCATCGAGAGTTACGATATTTCCAACAGCGCCGATACCGACATTTACTGCGGCATGATCGTTCTGGAAAACACACACTTCAAAAAGAGCGACTACCGCTCGTTTGCCATCAAGACGACGGAAGGCGCCGACGATTACGGCGCCATGCGCGAGGCTCTCTCACGCCGTTTTTCCCATATTCTGGACGACACCGACACCTCGTCGCTTCACACGCCGCCCGATCTCATTCTCCTTGACGGCGGCATCGGGCAGGTGTCGGCGGTAAAGGCGGTCGCCGAAGAGCTCGGCATCTCCGTTCCCGTCTTCGGTATGGTCAAGGACGCGTTCCACAAAACGCGCACACTCACTGACGGCGAGGCTGAGATCAGCATTGCCAAGGATTCGCAGATATTTTCTTTTATTTACAAGATTCAAGAGGAAGTCCACCGCTTTTCCTTTTTCAAGATGGACGCCTCTCGCCGCAAAAAAATGAAAACGTTGGCACTGACCGCCGTTCCCGGCATCGGAGAAGCCAAAGCCAAAGCGTTATACAGCCACTTTTCCGGCATACAGGCACTGCGGGAAGCATCCGTTGAACAGCTTTCCGCCGTCAAGGGCATCACGCCCGCTCTTGCCCAAGCCATACACCAATTCTTGAATTCGGAGGAATAATACATGATGCGCATTATCGCGGGCACAGCCCGCCGCAGACCGCTCGCCACCCTTCCGGGAGAGGATGTTACCCGCCCTACCGCCGAGCGCGTAAAAGAGGGCTTATTCAGCGCCATCCAGTTCGAGCTTGCCGAGAAACGGGTGCTCGATCTGTTTGCCGGCACCGGTCAACTCGCCCTGGAAGCGCTCAGCCGCGGTGCCGCCGCCGCCGTTCTCATAGATCAGAGCGCGGACGCGGTCGAGATCATCAAAGCAAACGCCAAAAGCACCGAGCTCATCAAGCAATGCCGCATTTCCCGTATGGATTACAGCGAATACCTCAAAACAGCCTCGTCACGCGGCGAATATTTCGATATTGTCTTTCTCGATCCGCCGTATGCCAAGGATATCCGCGATGAGATCGTCAAAAAGGTCGCCCGTGCCGGCATCCTCGCGCCGGGTGCACTCGTTGTCTGCGAATCCGACAAGGATGCCTTTACGGACGGTGAAACGGTATACGGGCTTACCGTCCGCCGCAAATACCGCTACGGCAAAACCTTTGTTACCCTGCTTGAAAACAGTACGGCACCCGCTGCGGAAGAAGGCGATGCCGAATGACGCACGCACTGTTGCCCGGCAGTTACGATCCCGTCACGTCAGGGCATCTTGCCGTCATACGCCGTGCCGCCGCACTGTTTGAACGTGTTACGGTCTTACTCGCCGTCAATCCCGACAAGAAGTATCTGCTCACGACCGATGCCCGTCTTGCACTCGTCCGGGACGCCGTTTTCGGTTTGCCGAACGTCTCCGTCTCCTACACAGACGGCTACACCGTCGATTACGCCGCCAAACATGACGTATCCGTCATTGTGAAGGGTATCCGCACCGCCGACGACCTTCTTTATGAAGCCGACATGGCGGCGAAAAACCGCACGCTTTCCCTTTCCCGGCACGGATGCTCGCTTGAAACGCTTTTCCTGCCGGCAGATGATCCTCTCGCCTCGATCAGTTCGACCGACGTGCGAAATCTTCTCGCGTCCGGCATGACGGACAGTCTCCGCGACTACGTGCCGAATCCCGAACTTCTTCTCTCATATCTGAAATAAGCCCGAAAAAATAAGAGACAGCAACAAATCACTTGTTGCTGTCTTTTTTCTGTAAAAATATGCTTACTTGCCTGTCACGCATTGACCGCACCGGCGGTGAGACTATCTTCCAACACTTTCATATTCGCGTCGAAAAGCATATCCGCCTTGCCGGGGTACTTATTCTTTGCCGCCCGGTAGGCGTCTGCCAGTGTGCATTTTCGAAGCGTCGTATTATGCATATCGCTCGCCGCGATATAAAAGGCATCTTGCTGAGAAAAAACCGATTTTATGATTTTTCCGCTGAACGGCGTTGAAAACAGAGACGCATTGATCTGATATATGACGTCAAGCCCCGCCAGATTACTGAAAACGGCTTCACGTTCGGGATAGCGATCCACGTGAGCGATGATCGGCTTGATGCCCTTCAACGTCAGCGAATAGATCCAATCGTATGTATGCACGTCGATCGTCTTCATGGGAAACTCCATGAGCAGATAATCCGTTCCCTCAAAGCAAAGGTCGTGAATATCCGGATATCTGTTGAGATCGTTGTCCAGATACACCTCCGCACCGAGCCGGACATCGGGAAGCTCTTCCCCGGAAGAAGCGATCGCCTGCCTTAATGCTTGACAACGGTTGGCACGCCGCTCGATAAAATGCTGCACCGATTCACTGTGGTGCAAATAACAGTGCGGTGTTGCCACAACAAGCGACACCTGCTGCTTTTTTGCCATAGACAGCATCTTTAAGCTATCCTCCGGCGTTTTGGCACCGTCGTCTATGCCGGGCAGTATGTGGGCATGAATATCGATCACTTTTTCCACTCCTTTCCCGTCACTCCGCGCGGATCGCGGTGTTACTTTGCTTTGTTCTGCGTATTTGTGCTCGGCTTATCTCCGTATCCGTAAACGGCGCTGTTATAACCTTTATAACCGTATTTCCCGCCGTAACGTCCTTTATAATAGCCGTACTTTCTGCTCGAATCGGTGCAACCGACCACAATGACGCCGAGCACCTTCACGCCGGTCTTGGAAATACCTTCCATCGTCATGTCCAGCACGTCGTAAGTCGTGACGTCCTGTCTGACAACGACGACGACACCCGTCGCGCGGCGAAGCACGACTGCCGCATCCGTCACGAACGTGATGGGAGGCGTATCCACGATGATGTAATCATAATCCTCTTTCAAGAATTCCAACATCTTGGTGAATTCTTCCGATTCCAGCAATTCTGCCGGGTTCGGAGGGATCGCACCTGCGGTCAGCACGTCAAGATTCGGTCTTACCCCGCGGTTGATGGCGTTTTTCAGATCCGAAAAGCCGCACAGTACGTTGGTGATCCCGTCGCCGCGCTCGATTTTGAGATAGCGGTGCACACGGGATTTTCTTAAATCGCAGTCAACAAGAATGACCTTGGCTCCCGTCTGCGCAAAAGTGATGGCGAGATTGATACTCGTGACCGTTTTGCCTTCGCCGGGTTCGGAACTCGTTAAAACGATGATCTTACCCTTTTCGGTCTTGGGCATGGAAAACATGATATTGGTACGGATAGACTTATACGATTCAAGCGTATTGAAATCCGTTCCGTCATGAATGATGCGTTCGGTCTCGTCAACCTCACGGATGTTCTTACGTCCGAATTTGTTGACAGTGGCATTCTTTTTGATATCTTTATTCATACTGCTTCCTCCCGTCACTGCTGCGGAATCTCGCCGAGAATAGACACGCCGTATCGCTTGGCGACGTCATCCGATTTGTGAACCTTTGTATCAAACAAATTGCGGACAAAGACAAACGCAACGCCGATGAGAAGTCCGATAACGGCAAACAGCAGAAGGTTAGCCGCAAGGCGTTTATCGTTCGGTTTTTCGGGGAAACGCACCTTATCGACGACGATCACTTCACCGCCGCGGCTGACGCTTGTCAATTTTTCCGGTGCCAGTTGAAGCACCGAATCCATGATCACATAGGAATACTTCGGATTCGTCGTGGTGACGCTGATGCGAAGCAACTCGGTCTCGTTGACGGATGCGACGGAAAGTATGCCTTTGAGCTCTCCCCACTTAAACTCGTGGGCTTCGGCACCGTCTTCCCCGATTTGTGTTTCATTGATCTTCGTGCACACTTCATCCAGGAAGGTCGGCATTTTCAGAATCTCGATATAGGTCTGCGTCGCCGAACGGGACGCCAGAATATCGTTGTTATCGATCTCACTCTCGATGGAGGACGTGAGTTCGCTCTTATTGCTGACATACAAAACGCCGCTCGCCGTATACGTGTTCTTAGTGAAGTATTGCACCTTCACGAAAGCGATCAGCATCATGACTGCCGCAAGCCCAAAAAGCATCCATTTAAAATTCCACAGGGACTGCAGGAATTCCGTCAAATCCAAGGTCTGGTACTCCGGCTGCTGACGTTCCGGCACATTTGCATTACCGTTCATATCTTTCTTCTCCCTTAATCATGATTGCACAGAATGCGCATATTATTTTCTTATTGATTATAGCATACAAAATCCCGTTTGTCAATAGTTTTCCGCAATCATTCCTTTCCTGCCAATCATTTCAAATCCTGCCGAATACTTCCATTGACAAGCGCACGGCGGCATGGCAAAATAGGAAATGAGGGAGACTTTTGTAAAATGAGGTGTTTTTATGAAATACATACGATTATTTCTTGTCATACTGCTGTCATGCGTCGCCGTCATCCGTCCGGTCGCGGCATCCGACGAAAAATGTGCGGTGCTCTCTCCCGGGTATCGCGACGAATTACTATCCGCGGGATTCCCCGAAAGCTATCTGCCCATGCTTGCCTCTCTGCACGAAAAGCATCCCGGCTGGCACTTCCGGGCACATGACGTCACGTCTTTGTCCCCCGTTTTCACGTGGTCGTACTGCGTCAGTCAGATGATGAGCGATCCCGCACGCAATCTCGTTATTTTTTCTCTATGGGCGCCCGAACCTTTTTCGGCATACGGTGACGCCAACTACGCGCCTTACCGTGATGAGAGCCTCGGCACTTTTGATTCCGGCATCTGGTATGCCGCCACCGAGCAGGCCGTTTGCTATTTTTTAGACCCCCGCAATTTTCTCAACGATACCGACATCTTTCAGTTTCTCGACTGGTCGTATGACGGCACGCCCGCCATTTCCGACGAGCAGCTCGAAACGGTGCTCGTTTCTTCGTATTTTTCCTGCCGCACGCTTCCCGTTCCCGACGGTGTCACCACCTACGCGTCTTTCCTTAACCGCACGTCGTCTTCGTTCGGCATTCATCCGCTGTTTGCCGCCGCACGGCTCGTTATGGAAAACGGTGCCGGAGACAGTCCCATGGTACGCGGCAATGCCGGAGACGTGCTCGGTATTCCCGCCTACAACGGGCTGTATAATCTCTTCAACATCGGCGCCGGCGGAACCGGATATACGGAAATCTATACAAACGGCATGAAAGAAGCGCTTGCCGGCACGCCGGAAATGGCGGACGCCTGGGGCGGCTCGCCTGCGTGGGACACGCCGTGGAAAGCCCTGTACGGCGGCATTTGCAAATTGAAGACGAACTACGTTTCCCGATACAAAAACACGCTGTATCTGCAAAAATTCAACACCGATCCCCGCGGCGTCAACACGTTCAGCGGCTATATGCAGAACATTGCCGCCCCACTTATCGAGGGACGCAAATTCCGTTCCGCCGTCTGCTCTGCCGGGACACTCGACGCGTCCTATACCTTCACCATTCCCGTCTATACCGGAATGCCGGAGCATGTCTGCGCCGATCCCGGCGGCGGAAGGCTGTACTATTCTCCAACAGAGACGCCCGTTACGGCTTATACGCTTGCGGAATCTCCCCTTATCGCCCAGACCGACGGCAGATCGCTGACCGTATCCTGCACCCGCGAAACCGACGGCGCCGCCGTCACGCTCATTGCCGCGAGCTTTGACGGTCAGCGCATGACGGACGTCCGTGCTGTCGATGTTTCCGAGCCCATGAGTAAGACGTTTGATTTTTCAAACACGAACGGCGACACCTACCGCGTCTTTCTGCTCGACGGACACGGAATCCCGCTCTGTGAAAGCCTTTCCGGCAGTTTCGGATATAACGGATCGGACAAAAAGTCTAATCAATCAGACTAATCGGTCTTTCGCACGCGGGAAGCGTATGCCGTCGGGGTAAATCCGGTGCGTGCCCGGAAAACCTTGGAAAAATAACTCATGTTCTCAAACCCGCAGGAAAAGGCGATACGGGAAACCGTTCCGTTTTCCGTCTGAAACGCCGTGCACGCCTTTTTGATACGGAAATGCGTGAGATATTCGCCGAAGGAGCAGGAAAACGCCTGCCGGAAACGGCGGCAGAAATAGCTCTGATTATAGCCGAGCGCGGCGGACGCGCTCTGCGAGGTGATGGGCTGTGCATAATGCGCTTCGATATAGGCGCAGACGTCACGCACGAAGGGATCGGGCACCGTCGGTGCGCTTTCCGTAATGAGGGAATCGGCGACAAAGCCCGCGAACAGACGGTACAGCGCCCCCTTGACAAGCAGTTCCCACCCGTTTGGCGCCGTTCGGTATGCGCTTTCCGCCTGCCGTATCGTTTCCGTGCAGAGCCCGTCGGCATCCTTTACAAACGGGAAGAAGCTCTTGCGCCCGCCGAAAACGTCCCCGACGAACGACGTGCAGGCAGAGCCGTCATCCAAAAAGGACAGATCGAAGTCAATACAGAGATAGGAAAACCGTTTGACGGAATCGGGAATGCTCCCGAAGTGCGTCACATACGGACAGACAAGTACCACGTCGCCGCGTCCGACCTTCCGTCTGATCTCTCCGACCTGCATATCCGCCTTTCCCTCCGTGATGCACAGAATCTCGAAATCGCCGTGACAGTGCAGATGCGTGAAGATTCGTCTGCCGTTTTCGATAAGCACCGGCTTGTGGCGGAAGGTGTTTTTCTCAAAGTCGAACGCTTCGGAAAACGCCACGAACGGAATCCCTTTCCTTCCGCACAGATAACGATCGTCATACATCATACTCACCTCCGTTTCAGTATAGCAGTTGCCGCAAAAAAAGTCAATACCGTGTTATTCCGAGTCAACCACGCTTCTTGTCATCTTACCCGCCCCGTATTATAATAGAGAAAAATGAGAGGTGATTTTCATGACCAAATGGGTCATTTATTCCGAAAAAGAGTCTCTGGCGACCGATTTTGTCAGCCGGGCGATCAGCCGTTACGCCGATTATCAGCCGCGCATTTTCACATCCGCCGACCGTCCCGCCGATCTTGAAGACCGTCATAACACCGTCTTTGTCGGCGATCACCCGACCGTAAAGCCTCCCGTCGGCGGCGTGCGTATCAAGACGCTCGACAATCCCTCCGGCACGCAAACCATCGTCATCACCGGCGACGGTTTCGTCAACACCCTTTACGCGGCGTCGGAATTTTACGGGAAATACGTTCCCTTTGCCCGCAACGCCGACATCCACTGCCCCGCCTATTATTTCAACCGCATTTTCGACGGCAGGATGCCCGATTACGACAAGGCGTCTGTGCCGGCCTTCAACAACCGCGGCATCTGGACATGGGGACACGTGATTTACGATTACAAAAAGCTATTTGAAAACATGGTGCTCATGAAGCTCAACACCATCACCATCTGGAACGACCACGTGCCGACAAACGCCAAGGATATCGTCGATTATGCCCATGCCTGCGGCATCCGCGTGATCTGGGGCTTTGAATGGGGCTGGGACACCTCGACGGATCACGTCGATCTGACCGCGCTCGACGCCCTTTCCGACCGCATCGTCGAGACCTTCCGCACGCAGTATCTTTCCGCCGGCGGCGACGGTATCTATTTCCAGTCCTTCACCGAAACCAAAGAGGAAACCATCGGCGGCATCCTCATTGCCGACGCCGTCACACGGCTCGTCAATCAGACGGCGTCGCGTCTGTACGACCTCAAACCCGATCTGTGGTTGCAGTGGGGACTGCACGCCACCTCCGTCAATCAGAAGCTCGCCTATATCGCCAAGACCGACAGACGCATTTCCATCGTATGGGAGGACTGCGGTGCGTTTCCCTACACCTATCTTCCCAAATACATCGAGAACTTTGCCGAAACGGAAGCCTTCACCGACAGCATAAGGACGCTTCGCGACGGCGGCTTCGGCGTTGTTTTCAAGGGACTTATCTGCCTTGATTGGAGCCGTTTTGTGCACTTACAGGGCGAATACGACATCGGTGTTTCCGCGCCGTCTGTTCTCGACGACGTTGCCGCAAAGCGGCGTGACATATGGCGCTATGTACAGGCCTGGTGGGTACGCAACGGTGCATATGCTCACAGGATGTTGAAGCATTTTGACAAAGACAACGAGCTTGCCGTCCTTCTGGAGGACGGTGCTTTGGAAAAAAACATCTATTACCCGGCCGCTCTCTTCGCCGAGATGATGTGGAGCACCGACACCACGGAAGAAATCATATCCGCGACCGGTCTTATGCCGTTTGTGGATTTCGCGTGACCTTTCGGCAAGACTCTTCCTCCGCACCTCCCTTTCGGGAGGTGCTTTTTTGATCCCCCAATGCATACAAAAAAGGCAACGTGTGCCGTACATCACGTTGCCTTTCGTTATGTTTCAGAATACTTCGCCGTGTGTGCCGCTATCAGTTCTTTTTCTTGGTAGCGAGGATCACTGCCACGATGGCAATGATGACAACGGCGATGACGATGATGAGCCAGATCGGGAAGCCTGCGGAAGCAGCGGCCTGCTCGACGTTTTCAGCAGCGTCTTTGACAGTGTCTTCTGCGCCTTCAACAGCGTCTTCGACAGCGTCTTCAACGTTCTTTGCGAACTGCTTTGCTTCAACGGCTGCGTTTTCAGCTTCGTCAACGAGAGCCTTGACAGCATCAAAATCGCCGGCTTCCATAGCAGCCTTAGCGTCTTCGATTGCTTTCAGACCTTCTTCGCCTCTTGCGATAGCGTCTTCGACGCCGCTGTCAGCGATCCTTTCAACAGCTTCCTTGATCTTCTCTTCTGCGGAAGCGATGATCTTTTCAGCTTCTTCGAGGTTTGCGGCATAAGCGATGGCAGCAAGTCTGTCAAGGTTTTCCTTCTTCATTTCCTCGGGCATTTCAGCACCGTCTTTGATGTCGGTGATGTAGTAGGTCCAGCCGTCTTCCGGAGCGATCTCACAGCTTGCGATAACGGAGAAGTGAGCCTTGCCTTCCGGGAACACGTCGCTCATCGGGAATTCGTACGGGACGGTGAAGTCCTTGCAGCCTTCCTGCGAGAAAGTCATAACATAGTTATTATTCTCGTTGCGAGCGAGCTTAACGGTGAGGGTGGTGCCGCTGACGATGGAGAAGACAGCGTTGTCGGCGGGATCAGCATCCTGAGAGTTGAAGGGCTGACCGAAGTTGGAGATACCTTCATACACTTCGAGGTAAGGATGACCGAAGCGGATGAGGTCGAGAATACCCTGGTTACCGCCGTTGGTAAGGATGAAGTTGCCGGTGAAGAACGGTCTTGCTTCGGCAAGGAAGTCAACAGCGACCCAGCAGTCGGTAGCGGGGGTTACTTCCGGAGCGGTCTCGAAGAAGATGGTAGCTTCGAAGCCATCGAGGTTGTAGGTACCGGTGGAAACGACACCGCCGCAGTTATCGCCGGACTGGTAGTAACCGCCGTGAACGATTTGCAGACCTTTTTCGGTGTCAGCCATCTCAGGCGGATCCTGAACGCCGGTGTTGTTAGCTTTGCCGTCAAAAATGTAGAAACCGTTGTTAGCAGTGAATTCTTCTGCTTTCGGTGCTTCTGCAACAGCTGCGATGGCAACGCATGCCACAAGCATAACCGCTACGAGAGCAAGAGATAAAAACTTTTTCATGATCAAGCATACATCGGTCATATTTCCGATGTATTTTCCTCCTTTTCGATCGTAAAATCTGATTTTCTTTATGGCAGACAGAACTTGCATATGTACGGCAAGCAAGTCTGACACATACCCTTTTTCCGGGGTGTACGAAGTACAACTACCCTCCTTAAATCAAAATTCTATGCATAAGCCGTCATACGCGGTCTCCATCTGCAGGTTTTCCCGCAGATCGGCCGCCACGGCATTATGTCCGGGATGAAGCGTGCGTGCCAGATGATCGGCATACACGACGCCGCCCTCTTTTAACAGATGCTCGGAACGGATGGTTTCCATCATCAGCGCAAGCATGGGAATGGAATTATGCTCGAAAATCCGAAAATCGCCCTTGATCCGTCCCACGGTACAATCCAATACCATGACATCGACCGGATGCTCTTTCAGATAGTAATAGACGCTCTCGTGCAGCCATGCGCCGTCCAGCCCGTAAAACACCCGCTTCCCGTCCGGGAACGTGATAAGATAGTGATGTGTCGGCTCCTCCGGATCACTCACTTTATGATGCGAGGGAAATACATGGACGCAAACGTCGCCGATCGTATAATCTTTTCCGTTTTCAAGCGGAAAGAATGCGATGTTCTCCTGCTCCGGCATCCGTCGGCACGCGACGCTGTCGAGATACACGGAAATATGACCGTTATCGGCAGCAAGACGTTCGAGAGAAGGCAGATGGAAATGATCGATGTGGGTATGGGTGACAAGAACATTTTTCACGGAAGAAAAGCGCTTCCGCAAAACGTCCTCATCCTCAAACCAATAGGCGTTGAGCCCCATGTCGATCAAGAGCTCGTTATCAAGAAGCGTGTGGCAGAATTTACGAAACTCGCACCCTTCCTGCGGCTTTTCATAATCCGCGGCGCCCGTTCCGCAGAACAGCATGGAATGTTTCACCGTGTTACACCTTCGTATCTACATCAAGCGCCGTAGGCGACAAGTTTTTTGAAAAAGTCGACGTGCCGGTCATAGTACTCATCGTCCATGCCTTTTCGCTGTGAGCGCAGGCAGATATACGAGTTTTCGGAAAAATCCTTCAAGCCAGCAAGCTTGTTATACGCCGGCAGATCGCACACCTTTATCGCCTTTTCATCAAAGGCATACGCCGGCACATAGCCGAGCACCTCTTCAAGGTCCATCATGTAATCCCGGTTGCCGTTATAGAAACTGCGATCCATGATATAAACGACGCAGTCGCCGAGCGCAAGCTCCAAGTTGAACGCTTCCGTGGTATTGAGAGCGTTGGGGCTCGCGGTCACGACGTCGCCCGTATAGATGTCCTCTTTGAGATCGACCTTGACCTTGCCGTCACCGTTATAATCGGTACCGGCAACAAGCTCCATGCTCAGCATGAAATTCTCTTTGGAAACCGCCGTCAGTCCCTCCCGCGAAACGTGGTACACAAAAATATCGGGAGACGTTTTCGTCAAAAACTGCGTCAGCGCGACGGCAAGCATGATAAATGCCGCAAGTCCGATCAGAATGACATACTTGTAATGATACCAGATATTTTCCATCTTTTTGGAAAACGTCATGGGATGCGGCTCTTTGTTCATGCTACTACTCCTATGGCAGACAACGGTTATCTTTTGCTTAATTATACAGAGAATGAATACGCAAGTCAACCAAAGTTGTTGAAAATTTACCAAAAATTAACTTTAACCTTACCCTATACCATTATAGCAAAAAAAAAGGATTTGTCAAGACATTTTATTTCGGCACTTGCTTTCGGCGTGAAAATATGGTATGATATCAAGTGAAAGGCGGTGGGAACATGATCCGCATATACTGTCTGCAAAGCGATCCGCTCGTCAACGAGGTGATCCATGCGACCATGACGGAGCTCGGATATCATTCACTCGAATTTGACGGCGTGTATGCGTTCTTCCGCGCTCTGCGGGCGGAATCCCCCGATCTCATTCTACTCGACTCGTTTCTGATTGATGACGATTCCGCCTCGGTTTTATCCGAAATCCGCCGCATGCCGGAAGGATACGGCGTTCCGGTCGTCCTTTTCAACACCAGACGCTCTAAATTATCAAAGCACACCTGCCCGCTTTCCTCTTTTGACGTTTCCGATCTCATCAAGTCCGTCCGTCACGTCATTGCGTCCGATCCGATCCTCTCGCCGCCGCCCGCTCCGCTTTCTTTCGGTGAGCTGTATCTTGACCGTGCCGAAAAAACTTGTACCCTTTCCGGCGTCCCGCTGTCCCTCACGCCGACCGAATACCGTCTGCTCTGCTATTTTCTCTGTCACGCCGACCGCGATATTTCCCGCACGCTTCTGTCGCAGAAGGTATTCTTATCCGATCCCGAAAGAAGCGCACGGCTTGCGGACGTGCACGTTTCGCATCTGCGGTCAAAGCTCGGAAGCTATGCCGTCTGTCTGCAAAACGTCCGCGGTGTCGGGTATCGCTTTTGCGGACGGCCTCCCGCCGGACCGGAAGCGGACGCTCCCGAAAAATAAAGTAAACAAAGACCAAACGGATGAAAAGACCACGCTTTTCATCCGTTATTTTTTCGCCTGCCACGACCTGCCAAAACCCGCCTTGCCGACATATACTGTACCGAGAGCGACGATATGCGCTCTCGCTTGCGAAAGGATAGGTACACCTACTATGAACACAAATCTTACCGCGACAGCGGGAAAACAAATTCTCGCCATCGCTTACGTGCCGGTGCAGAAAGCCGATTTTGCGAATCTGTACGCTTTATCGGACGCGCTTTCCGCCGGCACCGTTTTTCCGGAGTTGAATCTCCCCTACACCGGCGAAGGAGGCTTCAAGGCATGATCAAACCGAAAACATCACGCGAGATGTTGCTGAAAAACGTCGACGAGGCTTCTTTTGCCGTCAACGAAGCCACTCTTTATCTCGACACCCACCCGAATGACAAATCGGCTATGCGCTATTTTGAAAGACGGCTGAACGACCGCATCAAAGCCATTCAGGCATACGAGCAGTCCTACGGTCCGCTTCTTGTGGACAACATCGACGCTTCCGGCGACAGCTGGTCCTGGACGGATGCGCCCATGCCGTGGGAAGAAGGAGGAAATTAACCATGTGGAATTATGAAAAACGTCTGCAATTTCCGGTAAAGATCCGCGCCACGAACGCTTCCGACGCACAGGTCATCATGACGCAGCTCGGCGGTCCCGACGGAGAGCTCGGCGCCTCCATGCGCTACCTCTCCCAACGGTACAGCATGCCCTATTCCGACATTGCCGGGCTTCTCACCGACATCGGCACCGAGGAGCTCGCGCATATGGAAATGATCAGCGCCATCGTCCGCCAGCTCACCAAAGGGCTCACGACCGATCAGATTGAAAAAGCCGGCTTCGCCACTTACTACGTGGATCACGGTCCCGGCATCTGGCCGCAGAACGCCGCCGGCGTGCCGTTCACCTCGGCATACTTTGCCTCCAAGGGCGACGTGATTACCGATCTGACGGAAGACCTTGCCGCCGAGCAGAAGGCGCGCACCACCTACGACAACATCCTGCGGCTTGTTTCCGACAGCGATGTCCGCAACGTCATCCGCTTCTTACGCGAGCGTGAGATCGTTCATTTCCAACGCTTCGGTGAAGCGCTCGAAAACGCAAAGAGCCGTATGGATCAGAAGAACTTTTACGCCGTCAACCCGGAAACGCAAGGCTAAAAGAGGTGAAGATTCCGATGGACTGCGAGTTTTTAGTTGTCAGCTCGATCACCTACGCTTTGAAGGCAAAAGCCGAGCTCGAAGGTCACGGAATTGCCTGCAAGATAGAAAAAATCAAGCACGTCGCCGAGCTCAACGGCTGCGGCTACGGCATCCGGGTATCGGACGGTCTCGCTTCCGCCGCTTCACGCTATCTGAGCGTCGCGGGCATCCGCGTGGTCAAAAGACAGCCCTGCGGAGGTGACGCATGAAAAAATACGTCTATTTTGACAATGCCGCCACCACGGTCGGCAAGCCGGACACCGTAAAACGTGCCATGGTCGCCTGCCTCGACCGCATGGGCAATCCCGGACGAAGCGGACACGATCTTTCGCTGTTTGCGGCAAACGAGGTCTACGCCTGCCGCAAAGCCGTGTGCCGTCTGTTCGGCAGTGACAGACCGGAACGTGTCGTCATATGCGGCGGCGCAACGCTTGCGCTCAACATGGCGATCAAGGGCTACGCGACGGACGGATGTCACATCCTCATATCCAATCTCGAACACAACTGCGTCATCCGTCCCGTTCACGCATTGAGCGAAGAGAAAGACCGCGGCATCACCTACGGCGTATTCGACGCACTCGGAGACGATAAGGAGATCGTAAACGATTTCCGCTCCAAGATCAAGCCGCAGACAACGCTTGCCGTCGTGACGCTCGCTTCCAACGTCTGCGGGCGTATCCTGCCGGTCGCCGATCTTGCCGCCGTCTGCCGCAAAAAGGGCATCCTGCTTATCTGTGACGTTTCCCAGTGCGCCGGTGCCTTTCCCATCAATGCGGGAACCCTCGGTGCCGACGTCCTCTGCTTTGCCGGACACAAGAGCCTATACGGTCCGCAAGGTGTCGGCGGCGCCGTTTTCCTGACAGACAAGCGACCGACGGCCGTCATTGAGGGCGGCAACGGCATCCGCTCCGCCGAGCGCATCATGACGGGCGAGCTGCCGGAATATCTCGAAGCGGGAACGCTTCCGACGCCCGCCATTGCCGGGCTTTCCGCCGGCATCGCTTATATTTCCCGCATCGGCATCCGCGAGATCTACGAGAGAAACACGTATCTCATCGACACCCTTACGGAAAAGCTGTCCGCCATTGACGGCGTCACGCTGTACGGCATCTATTCGCCCCGCACGCCGACGCTCATCTTCAACAAACGGGGACTCTGCTCCGAGGAAGTTGCCGAAAAGCTCAACCGAAGCGGCATCTGCGTACGCGGCGGCTTCCACTGCGCGCCGCTTGCCCACGCATCCCTCGGCACCGGCGAATGCGGCGCCGTGCGCGCCTCTCTCACCTTCGGCAACACCCTCTCCGAGATCGACACCTTTGCCCGCGCCGTGAGCGCGCTCTGATTTTTCCGTCCGCCCCGTGCGGACGGTTTTTTTACTTATACTATTTTCGGGAAACCCCTTTACTTTTTCAAATCGCCATGCTATAATGGAAATACCATAAATCGTGTAAAGGTAGGTATGTCGTCATGGATAAAGTCATTGCCGTCGTCGGCTGCGGCCGTATCGCCAACGCCGCTCACTTCCCCGCATTTGAACAGATCGAGGGCATCCGCGTCAAATACGTCTGCGATCTCATTCCCGAAAAGGCAGAGGCCGCCAAGAACGCATTTTCCAAAGTGGAAAACGCCATCACTGATTACAAGGTCGCTCTCAACGATCCCGAAGTCGATATCGTTTACGTTCTGACGCCCAACTACGCGCACTACACCGTTACCATGGATGCGCTCAAAGCCGGCAAGGACGTTTTCTGTGAGAAGCCCATCACCGTCAACTATGCCCTCTCCAAAGAAATGAAGGACACCGCCGACAAGTACGGCCGTATCCTCAACATCGGCGTCTGCAACCGTTTCCACCGTTCGGTCGAAATGCTGGAAGAAATGAACCGCAAAGGCGATTTCGGCAAAATCTATCACGTCTGCTGCAACTTCCGTCAGCATCGCTGCATTCCCGGTCTCGGCGGCGCCTTCACCACCAAATCCCAATCCGGCGGCGGCGTGCTTATCGACTGGGGCGTTCACTACCTCGACCTCATTCTTTACATCCTCGGCGGCGCCAAGCTCAACAACGTCACCTGCGATACCTACTGCGAAATGGCAAAGGATATGAAGTCCTATAAGTATACCGACATGTGGGCGGAAGATACCGCCGACATCGAGAACGGCACAAACGACGTCGACGACTTCGTTTCCGGTCACGTCCGCACCGACAAGGCAAGCATTTCCTTCAACGGTGCCTGGGCGCAGAACATCGCTCCCTCCGACACCTTCATCGACTTTCTCGGTGACAAGGCGGGCGCACGTCTCACCTACTGCGGCAAATTCGTCATCTACAAGGGCGATACGCTGGAAACCATTGAGCCGGAATACGACATTCCCGATATGTACGTCTGCGAAGATAAAGCGTTCGTCGAATCCACCGTTTCCCGCGAAAAGAACCGCAGCAACATCGACAACATTCTCGAAAGTGCCAAGCTGCTCGACGCTCTCTACCGCTCGGCGGACATCAAAAAAGAGATTTCTCTCTGATTCCGTCCCATCCGAATTTCATACCCAAAAGGCAGTTTTTCAAAACTGCCTTTTTCCCTGTGAGTGTACCGAAATCAGCCATAAAGCGAGGTTTTCTCATGAAAATACATACTTTTTCTCTCGGCTCATTTGCCACAAACTGCTATCTTGTCGAGGGTGAAAACCGTCATGCCTTTCTCATTGACCCGGCAAGCGACGGACATTTTCTGTACGATTCGATCGTCTCGCTCGGACTGATGCTCGACGCCGTCCTGCTCACGCACGGGCACGCCGACCATTTGCTCGGGCTTGATGAGCTGTACGCGCATTACGACAGGCTTCCTCTCTATATCGGACGTGACGAGATTCCCTATCTCACGGATCCCTCCCTCAATCTGTCCGCCTATCTGACCGGAATGCCCTATCTCTGTCCGTTTGTGCCGACGCCCGTTTCCGACGGCGAAACGCTTACTCTTGCCGGACTTTCCGTCAAAGTGCTCGTCACACCCGGGCATACCGACGGCTCGGCATGCTTCCTTGCGGAAAACGTCATCTTTTCGGGCGATACGCTGTTTTTCGACACCGTCGGACGCACGGATTTCCCGCACGGTTCCATGTTTTTACTGCGTCAGTCCTTACGCCGTCTCGCCTTTCTCGACGGAAACTATACCGTCTATCCCGGACACGGAGTCTCAACGACGCTTGCCCGCGAGCGGCAGTACAACGGGTACATGGCATGAGTGCGCGCGGCATCCGACGGGGCGACGTCATACTGATCGCCGTTCTTCTTGTGCTGTTTGCACTGCCGCTTGCCGGTGCGGCGTTTTTCTCCTCCGATGCGGGCGCTTACGTGGACGTGGAGGCGGACGACAGGACCGTCGCCTCGTTTCCGCTTTCCGGGGACGTCACCTACACGCTCTCCGAAAAGGACGTGACTCTCGTCATTGCCGACGGAAAAGCCGCCGTCGTACACGCCGACTGCCCCGACAAGCTATGCGTCGGGATGCCGCCGCTCACGGAAAAAAGTCCGGACGGCTCTGTCATCGTGTGTCTCCCCAACCGCGTCGCCGTCATCAAAAAAAGCCGTTCCAATACACGTTCGGAAAGCGGGGTGGATACGGTTGTCGGGTAAAAGTAATTCGTCTTTCCCTCTGCGCAAACTCGTTCTGTGCGCCTTTTTTGCCGTGCTCGCCGCTATTACCGGTATTCTGGAATCCTTTCTGCCGCTGTCGGTCATTCTGCCGCTGCCCGGCGTAAGACTCGGACTTGCCAATCTTTTTTTAGCCGCCGCTTTCTTTATTCTCGGTCCCGTCTGCGGCGCGTGTGCCTATCTTATCAGGCTCTTACTCGTTTTTCTGTTTGTCGGCAACCCCGTTTCGCTTCTCATGTCCTTCGGCGGCGGTCTGTTTTCTTATGCGTCTCTGTTTCTTTTGCGCCGCCATTATCCGTCCCGCTTTTCTTTCTGCGGCATTTCGGCGCTGTCTTCGGCATTTCACGCCGTCGGGCAGACGTGCGCCGCCTGCTTTTTCATCGGGACGCCGGCTTTTCTCTACCTGCCGCTTCTCGGCATCTGCTGTGTGGCGACCGGCACGTTTACGGGCATTATCATGAATTTCACCATGTCGCTGTTCCGCCGTCTCACCGTCGGAAAGGAGGATGCCGCATGAAACCGAAACCGCTTTTGCTTTTGTTATTGCTTCCCGCCGCCGTCCTGCTTACTGCCTGCTCGCGTACCGACGAATACGCTTCGTATGCCTTTTACGCCATGGACACCTACGTTTCCGTCTCGGCTGACGGCGCTTCCGCGTCCGATCTTGCCGCCGCGGCGGACTGCGTGACGGCGCTGGAAGACCGCCTTTCCCGCACCAAAGAATCAAGCGATCTCTCCCTTCTCAACAGTGCTCCGTCCGCCGCCGTGAGTGACGAGACGTTTGCCCTGCTTTCGCGTGCCGTCACCCTATGTGAGCAGACGCACGGCGCATTTGACACAGGGATCGGGCGCATCGTCGGGCTATGGGACATCACCGGGAAGCGATATCTTCCCACGCCGGAGGAAATCGGCGCCCTGCTCCCCTCTTCGACCTGCAACGGCACCGTCTTTTCGGGCGGAAACCTTGTCACGAAACCCTTTTTCGACACCGTTTACGATCTCGGCGCCTGCGCCAAGGGCTATGCCGCCGAAAAAGCCGTCGCGCTTCTCAAAAACCGCGGCATCCGAAACGCCATGATAAGCCTCGGCGGCAATATTGCCGTTACCGGGCATCCGAAAGGCTTCGACACCTGGCGCATCGGCATCAAAAACCCGTATTTTCCCGACACCATCATCGGCTACGTTCCCTGCACCGACACGGTCGTTTCGGTCTCCGGCGCCTATGAGCGCTTCTTCATCCGCGACGGCGTGCGTTATCACCACATTTTTGATCCCGCCACCGGGTATCCCGCGCAAAGCGATATTGAGAGCGTCGCCGTCTTTTCGGAAGACGGATTTCTTGCCGACGCGCTCTCGACGGCTCTTTTCGTCATGGGATACGAGAAAGCGAACGCACTGTACCGTGAAGGCACGTTTGCCTTTGATGCCGTGTTTGTGCTGACGGACGGCACCGTGTGCGTCACGGACGGGTTGGATGGCGTCTTCGTCTTCGATCAGACCGCCCGCTTTTCGGACGGAACGGCGCTTGTTTACCGATAAACGCTTAAACGCTCTTGCAAAACGGGCACTTTTATGCAGTACTGAAAAAAACAATTATGGGCGTCTCTAATAATTAGCACCACCAAATGCTGTTCACGGATTATTACCAGTGTTATATATATATCTGTGATATAATGAAAAAAACGAGAGTTGGGAAACGCAAATGCAGCTTAATCTGTTCGCGGAAGAAACGTAGCTTGCAAAGCTTAGCAAGCTCGGCGATTCTCTTGAAAGACTGAATGTCATCGATTTTGAAAGCTTTCGCCCCACCATCGGCAAAGCTTTTGTAAAAGAACACAAAAGCAACGCGGGCAGACCGGCTTTTGACAGCGTGATGATGTTCAAAACACTGATT